>NZ_JBIWDU010000031.1:0-46737 GCF_044762155.1 Neobacillus sp. NPDC097160
GGCTCTACGACGAACTTACCGTACAAGGCATCATCGTAGATCTCAACCGTTTCGATTTTTGGTTTTTCTATTTCGATCATCAAATAACCCTCCTTCAAAACGTCGAAACCTCAATTAGACTCTTTTGCTAATTGAAATTCCCCCATGTATACGTTCCCGTTTTGTGCACAACAACTGGAATAATTCTCCTGTAACAGTACAAAAATTAATATCATATCCCATTATAGACATACGATACAAAATCTATACAGAAAAATTAAACACGACGGCGTTTTGGTGGACGGCATCCATTATGAGGAACAGGTGTAACGTCTTTAATTGCAGTTACTTCAAGACCAGCAGCTTGAAGAGCACGGATAGCGGCTTCACGGCCAGCACCAGGTCCTTTTACAGTAACTTCTAAAGTTTTCATACCGTGTTCAATGGATGTCTTAGCTGCAGTTTCAGCTGCCATTTGTGCTGCGAATGGAGTAGATTTACGAGAACCTCTGAATCCAAGCGCACCAGCACTTGACCATGAAATTGCATTACCATGAACATCAGTGATTGTTACGATCGTATTGTTAAATGTTGAACGGATATGAGCGATCCCTGATTCAATATTCTTTTTAACACGACGTTTACGTGTATTAGTTTTACGTGCCATTTAAATAACCTCCTTTGCCGATTACTTCTTCTTGTTCGCAACAGTCTTACGAGGACCTTTGCGTGTACGAGCGTTGTTTTTCGTATTTTGTCCACGAACCGGTAAACCACGACGATGACGTAATCCGCGGTAGCAGCCGATTTCCATTAAACGCTTAATGTTAAGAGAAATTTCACGGCGAAGATCACCTTCAACTTTTAATTTGTCGATGATGTCACGGATTTTATTTAATTCATCTTCAGTTAGATCACGCACACGAGTATTTTCAGAAACACCGGCTTCTGCTAAGACCTTTTGTGCAGTATTTTTACCAATACCATAAATGTAAGTTAAAGAGATAACTACACGCTTTTCACGTGGAATATCTACACCAGCAATACGTGCCATATTTTAGCGCACCTCCTTCAAAATTAACCTTGTTTTTGTTTATGTTTAGGGTTTTCACAGATAACCATAACTTTTCCGCGTCTACGGATAACTTTGCACTTTTCGCAGATCGGTTTAACAGATGGTCTTACTTTCATTATCCTAACCTCCTTAATGGTACGGAGTGCAAGCTGATTATTTAAAGCGGTAGGTAATTCTTCCGCGTGTTAAGTCATATGGAGAAAGCTCAACAGTCACCTTGTCACCCGGAAGAATGCGAATAAAATGCATTCGAATTTTACCAGAAACATGAGCTAGCACAGTATGACCATTTTCTAATTCTACCTTAAACATCGCATTTGGCAAAGTTTCAATAACTTTACCTTCAATTTCAATTACATCATCTTTGGCCATCGGTCTCGTCTCCCTTCTCTTTTCAAAAATAGCGTTTAATAAAATGCAAGCGAGTCAATCGTTTGTACGACATTATGCAACCTTATAATAGTAACATATAATACTGCAATTTGTCCGCAAGGAATTTCATCAAAATGAGGAATTGAAAGGTCCTCATGTCATTCTTGCCCAACTCTCGGTCCTGCATACTCAGCACAATAGAAAAGCATTTTGCTTTTACATACTTTTGAATCTTATTGGAGAAATTCGAGAGTCGAATGCCAAATTGTTCGAACTTTGCAAATCACCATTAAGCTAAACCCTCAAGTAATTGCTTGATATCAGTGAATACTTGATGTATATCCTGCTGACCATCAATTGTGCGGAGATAGCCTTTTGTTTCATAAAAAGTTAATAATGGTTCTTGTTGTTTGATATTGACGTCTAAGCGATTTTGAACTGTCTCAGCATTATCATCAGCTCTTTGATATAGCTCACCGCCGCAGCGATCGCATACACCCTCTTTTGCAGGAGGATTAAAAACTAAATGATAGGTTGAACCGCACTCTTTACAAATCCGGCGCCCTGTCAAACGATCCATTAAAATACTCTTATCAACGTTAATATTCATTACATAGTCAATCTTTTTATTTAAATCAACTAGTAAATTTTCCAACGCATCAGCTTGAGGTACTGTTCTTGGAAAGCCATCTAACAAAAAGCCTTTTTGGCAATCCTCTTTGCTTAATCGCTCACGAACAATGCCAATTGTTACCTCGTCCGGAACAAGTTCGCCTTTATCCATGAATGATTTTGCTTGTAGACCTAGTTCCGTTCCTTCTTTCATCGCTGCACGGAACATATCTCCGGTAGAGATATGAGGGATGCCGTATTGTTCGACGATTCTTTCAGCTTGAGTACCTTTACCGGCACCTGGTAGCCCCATTAATACTAAATTCACACGTGTTCCCCCTCGTGCTATAAATGGGTTTCAGGGGCCAAAAGGTCCCTAAAACCTTTTACTTAATAAAACCTTTATAATGACGTTTAACCAATTGTGCTTCAAGCTGTTTGTACGTATCAAGTGCAACACCGACAACGATCAGCAAGCTTGTTCCCCCAATTTGGGCTGATTGCGGTAAATTCGCTATTTTTATAAAAATAGTAGGAAGTACAGCAATTACAGTTAGGAAGATGGCACCAACAAAGGTTAAACGATATAAAACGCGAGTTAAGTATTCCTGCGTACTCTTGCCTGGACGAATTCCAGGAATATATCCGCTTTGCTTTTGTAAGTTTTCCGCTGCTTGTTCAGGGTTAACTTGAATAAAAGCATAGAAATAAGTAAACGCGATAATTAAAGCTGCATATAGCGTCATCCCAATTGGATGAGAATAGTCTAAATTTTTATTAATCCATAGCGTTACATCATTTGTTGGGAAAAATGATGCAACAGTTCTAGGAGTTACAATGAATGAAACGGCAAAGATAACAGGAATAACACCAGCTGCGTTAACTTTTAACGGCATGTGAGTGGATTGACCACCTACCGGATTACGTCCTGCCACAACCCGTTTTGCATACTGGATTGGTATTTTACGATTGGCTTGTTGGATGAAAATAACACCAACCACGATTGCAATCACCGCAAGAATGATTAAAGCAACCGTTACAATACGTAAGAATAGGGCCTCTCCTGCGTTTTCAAATTGCTGTACATAGATTTGATTAATTGTGGAAGGCATACCGGCAACAATCCCGGCAAAGATGATGATGGAAATTCCATTTCCTACACCTTTTTCGGTGATTTGCTCTCCCAACCACATCAAAAATGATGTCCCAGCAGTTAAAGTAACTGCAATTAAGAGATACGTACCAATTCCAGGGTTTTGAATCAATTGTCCACTGGCCAAGTTATTAAAGCCGTAAGACATACCTAATGCTTGGATAAATCCAAGTATGATAGTGAAATAACGGGTGATTTGAGCAATCTTACGACGGCCCGATTCTCCTTGTTTGGACCATTCCGTGAACTTCGGAACAACATCCATTTGTAAAAGCTGAATGATAATCGAAGCTGTAATATACGGCATAATACCCATTGCAAAGATGGAGAATTGTTTCAACGCTCCACCGCCAAAGGTATTTAAAATACCAAATACACTAAGCTTATCTTGATTAGCTAGAACTTCAGCATTTACATTCGGTACAGGGATAAATGTACCAAGTCGAAAAACGACTAACATTAAAAGGGTGAATATGATCTTACGTCTTATATCACCCACGCGCATAAAATTGGAGATTGTCTGGAACATTAGATCACCTCAGTGGTTCCACCAGCAGCTTCGATCGCTTCCTTAGCAGCAGAGGAGAATTTGTTAGCTTTAACAGTCAACTTTTTCTCTACGTTCCCTTTAGCAAGAATTTTGATTCCTGCTTTCTCGTTACTTACAACGCCTGTTTCGATAAGAAGTTCTGGAGTAACTTCTGTACCTTCTTCAAAGCGATTTAATGCATCAAGGTTGACAATAGCATATTCTTTACGGCTAATGTTGGTAAAACCACGTTTTGGTAAACGACGATATAAAGGTGTTTGACCACCCTCAAAACCAACGCGTACGCCGCCGCCAGAACGAGCATTTTGACCTTTATGACCTTTACCTGCTGTTTTACCTTGACCAGATCCGATCCCGCGACCTAAACGTTTCCGTTCTTTACGAGAACCTTCGGCAGGTTGTAATTCATGAAGTTTCATATTGGCACCTCCTTATGAAAAAGAATCAATTATTGTTCTTTAACTGTTACAAGGTGAGCAACTTTGTTAATCATACCGCGAATCGCAGCGTTATCTTGATGCTCAACTGTTTGATTTAATTTACGCAATCCTAGCGCTTTAACTGTTTCACGTTGGTCCTCAGGGCGACCAATTACGCTGCGGTTGAGGGTAATTAAAAGTTTCGCCATTTGATTTCCCCCCTTATCCTAACAGTTCTTCTACTGATTTACCACGTAATTTTGCTACGTCTTCAGCACGTTTTAATTGTTTAATACCATCAATTGTTGCACGAACCATGTTAATCGGAGTGTTTGTTCCCAATGACTTAGAAAGGATATCAGCTACCCCACCTAACTCAAGAACGGCACGAACAGGTCCACCAGCGATAACTCCTGTACCTTCAGAAGCAGGTTTTAGAAGGATTTCGCCAGCACCAAAGCGTCCAATTACTTGGTGAGGAATTGTAGTTCCAACCATTGCTACTTCGACTAAGTTTTTCTTCGCATCCTCGATGGCTTTGCGAATAGCATCTGGTACTTCTTGAGCTTTACCAGTACCGAAACCAACATGACCGTTTTTATCGCCTACTACTACAAGAGCTGTGAAGCGGAAACGACGACCACCTTTTACAACTTTTGCAACACGGTTAACCGTGACTACGCGTTCTTCTAGTTCAAGTTTGTTTGGATCAATACGACGCATCTTTTTGTGTCCCTCCTTTGTCTATTAAAATTGTAAGCCGTTTTCACGGGCAGCATCAGCTAATGCTTGAATACGTCCATGATATAGGTATCCGCCACGATCAAAGACAATAGAAGTGATACCTTTTTCTACTGCACGTTTAGCGACTAATTCACCGACCGCTTTTGCAGCTTCAACGTTGTTTGTAGATTCAAGACCGAAGTCTTTTTCTATTGTAGAAGCACTTGCTAAAGTTACTCCATTCATGTCATCAATTACTTGTGCATAAATGTGTTGGTTTGAACGAAACACATTTAGACGAGGACGAGCTGAAGTACCGCTAAGTTTCGCACGAACACGAGCATGTCTCTTCTTGCGAGTAGCGTTTTTATCAAGCTTCGTAATCATATACGTCACTCCTTTCGTTTAGCAATAAGGCGATTACTTACCTGTTTTACCTTCTTTACGACGAACGAATTCACCTTCGTAACGAATTCCTTTACCTTTGTAAGGCTCAGGAGGACGTACTCCGCGAATATTGGCAGCTAATGCACCAACACGTTCTTTGTCAGTACCTTTTACAATAATTTTTGTATTGGCTGGTACTTCAACTTCAACACCAGCTTCAGGTTCAATTTCAACTGGGTGTGAGTAACCAACGTTTAATACAAGTTTATTACCTTGCTTTTGCACACGGTAACCAACCCCGATTAATTCTAAGCCCTTTGAAAAGCCGTTGGAAACACCTTCAACCATGTTCGCGATCACCGCGCGAGTCGTACCGTGCAATGCGCGGTGTTCTTTTACGTCAGATGGACGAGTGATTGTTACTACGTTTTCTTCTACGTTAATTGCGATATCAGGATTAAAAGAACGACTAAGTTCGCCTTTAGGTCCTTTAACCGTAACAGTATTATTGTTTAATGTAACCGTAACTCCTGCTGGAATTTCGATTGGTTTTTTTCCTATGCGAGACATTTAGTGCACCTCCATTCATTCAGAAACTCTCTTACCAAACGTATGCTAATACTTCTCCGCCGATTTGTTTTGCACGAGCTTCTTTATCTGTAATAACACCATTTGATGTTGAAACTAATGCGATACCAAGACCGTTAAGAACGCGTGGTACCTCATTTGATTTAGCGTAAACTCGAAGTCCAGGCTTGCTTATGCGCTTAAGACCAGTAATAACGCGTTCGTTATTTGCACCGTACTTTAAGAAGATACGGATGATCCCTTGTTTGTTGTCTTCGATAAATTCAACGTCACGTACGAAACCTTCGCGCTTTAGGATTTCAGCAATTTCTTTTTTCAAATTAGAAGCAGGCACTTCTAACTTTTCGTGACGTACCATGTTCGCATTACGAATGCGAGTAAGCATATCAGCAATTGGATCAGTCATGACCATTATTTTTACCTCCTTCCCAACTTCTAGTTTTACCAGCTAGCTTTTTTAACACCAGGAATTTGTCCTTTGTATGCTAATTCACGGAAACAAATACGGCAAAGCTTAAATTTACGGTATACAGAGTGTGGACGTCCGCAACGTTCGCAGCGTGTATACTCTTGTACTTTGAATTTAGGCGTGCGTTGTTGTTTCGCAATCATTGACTTTTTAGCCACGTTTTCGCCTCCCTTATTCGATTACTTTTGGAATGGCATTCCAAATTGAGTTAAAAGTTCACGTGATTCTTCATCAGTGTTTGCAGTCGTTACGATAACGATATCCATACCACGAACTTTGCTTACTTTATCGTAATCAATTTCAGGGAAGATTAATTGTTCTTTAATACCCAATGTATAGTTACCGCGACCATCGAAAGCTTTTTTAGAAACCCCGCGGAAGTCACGTACACGTGGTAAAGAAACGGAAACTAATTTATCCAAAAATTCATACATGCGCACACCGCGAAGAGTAACCTTAGCACCGATAGGCATACCTTCACGAAGACGGAAGCCAGCGATAGATTTTTTCGCACGAGTTACGATAGGTTTTTGACCAGTAAGCGTTGCAAGCTCTTCCACTGCATTGTCAAGTGCTTTTGCGTTTGCAACTGCGTCACCAACGCCCATATTCACGACGATTTTTTCAAGTTTAGGAACTTCCATAACTGATTTATAATTGAACTTGCTCATAAGAGCAGGAGTAACTTCTTTAACAAATTTTTCTTTTAGGCGGTTCACTTATTGTACCTCCCTTCTAAAATTTAAACTATTTATCTAAAACTTCACCGGATTTTGCTACGCGTACTTTTTTGCCATCAACCGTTTTGTAACCTACGCGAGTTGGGTTACCAGACTTAGGATCGATAGGCATTACGTTTGATACATGAATAGGAGCCTCAAAGCTGATAATTCCACCTTGTGGATTCACTTGAGAAGGCTTAGAGTGTTTTTTCACAATGTTAATGCCCTCTACTAGCACACGGCTGTCTTTAGGATAAGAAGCCAGGATTACACCTGTTTTGCCTTTATCCTTACCAGAGATGACTCTTACTTGATCACCTTTTTTAACATGCATCTGATCGCACCTCCTTAAAGGCAATTGATTTTAAAATTATAATACTTCTGGAGCTAATGATACGATTTTCATAAAGTTGTTATCGCGAAGTTCGCGGGCAACTGGTCCGAAGATACGAGTTCCACGTGGGCTCTTATCATCTTTGATAATAACACATGCGTTTTCATCAAAACGAATGTAAGAACCATCAGGACGGCGAGCACCGCTCTTTGTGCGAACAATAACAGCCTTAACTACGTCACCTTTTTTAACAACGCCACCTGGTGTTGCTTGTTTTACGGTACAAACGATCACATCACCAATATTAGCAGTTTTGCGACCAGAACCACCAAGGACTTTAATCGTAAGTACTTCACGAGCACCAGAGTTGTCAGCAACTTTTAAACGTGATTCTTGTTGAATCATGTGTGTAACCTCCCTTCGGAATGAAGCTTATCCGAACAATTAAATAATAACTGCTTTTTCTACTACTTCGACTAAACGGAAGCGTTTAGTAGCTGAAAGTGGGCGAGTTTCCATGATGCGTACTACATCACCGATTTTTGCCTGGTTTTGCTCATCATGAGCTTTAAACTTCTTAGAGTACTTAACGCGTTTACCGTATAAAGGATGCTTTTTATGTGTTTCGACTAAAACAGTAACGGTTTTATCCATCTTGTCAGAAACAACGCGTCCAGTGTAAACTTTGCGCTGGTTACGTTCACTCATTATGTGAACCTCCTCTCGGATAATTACTTGTTAACGCTAATTTCTCTTTCACGAACAACTGTTTTCATGCGAGCAATCGCTTTGCGTACTTCACGAATACGAGCTGTGTTTTCAAGTTGTCCTGTCGCCAATTGAAAGCGAAGGTTGAAAAGCTCTTCTTTTAGAGATTTTACTTTTTGTTCAATTTCTGCAGTGGTAAGGTCACGTAGTTCATTAGCTTTCACTTGATTCACCACCAATTTCTTCTCGTTTTACAAACTTACACTTTACAGGTAGTTTGTGCATTGCAAGACGAAGTGCTTCACGTGCGATTTCTTCAGAAACACCTGCGATTTCAAACATGATTTTCCCAGGCTTAACAACAGCTACCCAGCCTTCAGGCGCCCCTTTACCGGAACCCATCCGCACTTCTAATGGCTTAGCAGTGTAAGGCTTATGTGGGAATATTTTAATCCATACTTTACCGCCACGTTTCATGTAACGTGTCATGGCAATACGGGCTGCTTCGATTTGACGGTTTGTGATCCAAGAAGCTTCCACTGCTTGAAGGCCGAATTCACCGAATGTTACTTCTGTGCCGCCCTTTGCGTTACCACGCATTTTACCACGGTGTTGACGGCGATATTTTACGCGTTTTGGCAATAACATGATTATTTGCCTCCTTCCGCATTTTTCTTCTTAGTAGGAAGGACTTCTCCCTTATAGATCCACACTTTTACGCCTAGCTTACCATAAGTAGTATCAGCTTCAGCCGTAGCATAGTCGATATCAGCGCGAAGTGTATGAAGTGGAACAGTTCCTTCGCTGTAATGTTCAGCACGAGCGATATCTGCACCGCCAAGACGACCAGATACTTGTGTTTTAATACCTTTCGCACCAGCGCGCATTGCACGTTGAATAGCTTGCTTTTGTGCACGACGGAAAGATACACGGTTTTCTAATTGACGAGCAATATTTTCAGCAACTAGTTTCGCATCAAGGTCAGCTCTTTTGATTTCAAGGATGTTGATGTGAACGCGTTTGCCGGTTAATTGGTTTAACGCTTTACGAAGTGCTTCAACTTCTGTACCGCCTTTACCGATTACCATACCAGGTTTAGCTGTATGGACTGTAACGTTCACACGGTTAGCAGCACGTTCGATTTCTACTTTAGAAACAGAAGCATCTTTTAAACGCTTCGTGATGTACTCACGAACTTTAAGGTCTTCGTGTAAAAGAGTGGCAAAGTCTTTGCCTGCGTACCATTTAGATTCCCAATCACGAATGATTCCGATACGCAAACCGACTGGATTTACTTTTTGACCCACAGCTTATCCCTCCTTCTTTTCTGTTAATACGATTGTAATGTGGCTTGTGCGTTTATTAATTTGGCTTGCACGGCCCATAGCGCGAGGACGGAAACGTTTTAAAGTTGGTCCCTCATCAACAAAAGCTTGAGTTACAACTAAGTTGTTAATGTCCATTTCATAATTGTGCTCAGCATTTGCCATAGCTGATTTTAATACTTTTTCTACGATTGGAGAAGCAGCCTTAGGAGTGAGATTTAAAATCGCCACCGCTTCACCAACTTGCTTTCCTCGGATTAGATCAACGACTAAACGTGCTTTACGAGGAGCAATTCGAACTGTTCTTGCAACAGCTTTAGCTTGCATTTGGATGCCCTCCTCTCTTAACGTCTTGTTTTCTTGTCATCATTGCCATGTCCTTTGTAAGCACGAGTTGGAGCGAATTCTCCAAGCTTGTGTCCTACCATGTCTTCAGTAACATATACAGGCACATGTTTGCGACCATCATAAACAGCGATTGTGTGGCCAATAAATTGTGGGAAGATCGTAGAACGTCGAGACCAAGTTTTAATAACTTGTTTACTCTCAGTTTCATTTAATTTTTCGACCTTAACCATTAAATGATCATCAACAAATGGCCCTTTTTTTAAGCTGCGACCCATGAAGGAACCTCCCTTCGTGACTGTTCTACGGTTCTCTCTTTGAACCGTAGCAAAGCCCCGTTATTTTTTACGACGACGTACAATGAATTTATCTGATTTGTTTTTCTTTTTGCGTGTCTTGAATCCAAGAGTTGGTTTACCCCATGGAGACATTGGTGATTTACGTCCGATTGGTGAACGTCCTTCACCACCACCGTGTGGGTGATCGTTAGGGTTCATTACAGAACCACGAACTGTTGGGCGTTTGCCTAACCAGCGTGAACGTCCAGCTTTACCAATCTTGATTAGTTCGTGTTGTTCATTACCTACTTGACCAACTGTTGCACGGCATTCAGCAAGGATCATGCGAACTTCACCGGAATTCAAACGTACTAATACGTATTTTCCTTCTTTACCAAGTACTTGAGCGCTTGTTCCAGCAGAACGAACTAACTGGCCGCCTTTTCCTGGCTTTAATTCGATGTTGTGTACAACAGTACCAACAGGGATGTTAGCTAGTGGAAGGGCGTTACCCACTTTAATATCAGCTTCTGGACCTGACATTACTTCCATACCAACTACTAAGTTTTTAGGAGCTAAGATATAACGCTTTTCTCCATCAACATAATTAATTAATGCAATATTTGCAGAACGATTTGGATCGTACTCGATTGTAGCAACGCGTCCTGGAATGCCATCTTTATTCCGTTTAAAATCGATTAAACGATATTGACGCTTATGGCCGCCACCTTGATGACGAACAGTTAACTTACCTTGGTTATTACGGCCGCCTTTTCTCGTTAATGGAGCTAGTAGAGATTTTTCTGGAGTGCTAGTTGTGATTTCAGCAAAATCAGAAGTAGTCATTCCTCGACGACCATTGGAGGTAGGTTTGTACTTTTTAATCGCCATTTTATTTCCCTCCTCTTCTTGTTAGGTTCTTATGCTTCAAAGAATTCAATTTCTTTGCTATCAGCAGTTAATTTTACAATTGCTTTACGACGTTTGTTTGTGTAACCGCCGAATTTACCCATACGTTTGAATTTACCTTTATAGTTCATGATGTTTACTTTCTCAACATCAACGCCGAAGATTTCTTGAACAGCATCTTTGACTTGTGTTTTGTTAGCTTTAACATCTACTTCGAACGTATATTTCTTTTCAGCCATTAGGTCAGTAGAACGCTCAGTGATAACGGGGCGCTTAATGATATCGCGTGCATCCATTACGCAAGCACCTCCTCTACTTTTTCAACCGCTGCTTTAGTCATGATTAATTTATCATGATTTACAACGTCCAATACGTTGATTCCATCAGCAGTTACAACTGTTACACCAGGAATGTTACGTGCAGATAATGCTACGTTTTCATCAAGGTCAGCAGTAACGATTAGTGCCTTTTTCTCGACAGAAAGGCCACCTAATACTGATTTGAATTCTTTTGTTTTTGGCGCATCGAAAATTAAGTTTTCTAGTACCAAGATATTTTCTTCTAACACTTTAGAAGAAAGTGCAGATTTAATCGCTAAGCGACGGACTTTTTTCGGTAATTTATAGCTGTAGCTGCGTGGTGTTGGACCGAAAACAGTACCACCTCCGCGCCATTGTGGAGAACGAATTGACCCTTGACGTGCACGGCCAGTTCCTTTTTGACGCCATGGTTTACGACCACCGCCGCGTACTTCAGAACGAATTTTTGTTTTATGAGTTCCTTGACGTAAAGAAGCTCTTTGCATCACAATCGCTTCAAATAATACGTGTTGGTTAGGCTCAATACCAAAAACTGCTTCATTAAGTTCGATATCACCGACTTGTGAACCGTTTTGGTTTAATAATGCTACTTTAGGCATTCCTTTGTTCCTCCTTTCTTAAAAGGTAATTATGCTTTAACCGCACCTTTAATTTTTAGTAATGCTTTTCTAGCTCCTGGTACGTTACCTTTGATTAAAAGTAAGTTGCGTTCTGTGTCAACCTTAACGATTTCAAGGTTTTGAACAGTTACTTGATCTCCACCCATGCGTCCTGGTAATAATTTACCTTTGAATACACGGTTTGGAGCAACAGGTCCCATTGAACCAGGGCGACGATGATAACGTGAACCGTGAGCCATTGGGCCGCGAGATTGTCCGTGGCGTTTAATTGAGCCTTGGAAACCTTTACCCTTTGAGATTCCTGTTACATCTACGATATCGCCTGCAGCGAAAATATCTACTTTGACTTCTTGACCAACTTCAAGTGCTGCTAAGTCGTCTCCGCGGAATTCGCGAATGAAGCGCTTAGGAGCAGTATTTGCTTTCGCAACGTGGCCTTTTTCAGGTTTGTTAGCTAACTTTTCACGTTTGTCATCAAAACCAACTTGAACAGCAACGTAACCGTCACTATCGGCTGATTTTTTTTGAAGAACAACGTTTGGAGCTGCCTCAACTACTGTTACTGGAATTAAGTTGCCGTTTTCTGCAAATACTTGAGTCATACCAATCTTTCTTCCTAAGATTCCTTTGGTCATGTAAGTCACACCTCCTGAATGATTTTTTATTTATTTTGATTAAAGTTTGATTTCGATATCAACACCAGATGGTAAATCTAAACGCATTAACGCATCAACAGTTTGTGGAGTTGGGTTAACGATGTCGATTAGACGCTTATGTGTCCGCATTTCGAATTGCTCACGAGAATCTTTGTACTTATGAACCGCACGAAGAATCGTATAAATGCTCTTTTCCGTTGGAAGTGGAATCGGTCCGGAAACGGCCGCACCTGAACGTTTTGCTGTTTCAACGATTTTTTCTGCAGATTGATCAAGGATTCTGTGATCATACGCTTTTAAACGGATACGAATTTTTTGTTTTGCCATTATTTTCCCTCCTTTATTCGCCTATTTTAAAAATAGACATTCTCAGTGAAAATTTCCCACACACTCGCCATGGCAAAGCGGCCGGGTGTGTCAGCAACCTTTCACATCATCGCAGTCAAAGACCAACATTGTCTATTATACATAAAACATAATGCAAACGCAACATTTATCACGATTATTTTTTTATGTTTCTGTGCTGAACACTTTTACTATTATAAAGGCTGGAATCCTTGATTACAACACCTAAATCAATTCTCCAGTAATCTCCTAATTCCTATTAGTAAAAGATAAGTATTATATAGAAGAAACTTGGTTTTCTACAAAAAGAAAAGCAGATGGATCGTCACCCATCTGCTTTTTCTATTTAAAAAATTACTCTTGGATTGTTGTGATTGAACCTGACCCAACAGTACGTCCGCCTTCACGGATAGAGAACTTAGTTCCTTCTTCGATTGCAACAGGAGCGATAAGTTCTACTGTCATTTCAATGTGATCGCCAGGCATAACCATTTCTACGCCTTCTGGAAGATTACAAATACCAGTAATATCAGAAGTACGGAAGTAGAATTGTGGACGGTAGTTTGTGAAGAATGGAGTATGACGTCCACCTTCTTCTTTAGATAAAACGTAAACTTGTGCTTTGAACTTTGTGTGTGGAGTGATGGATTTTGGTTTAGCCAAAACTTGTCCACGTTCGATTTCTTCACGAGCTACACCACGAAGAAGGGCACCAATGTTGTCGCCAGCTTCAGCAAAGTCAAGAAGCTTACGGAACATTTCTACACCTGTTACAGTAGTAGATTTTGGCTCTTCAGTGAAACCAACGATTTCAACTACGTCACCAACTTTAACTACACCACGCTCAACACGTCCTGTAGCAACAGTTCCACGGCCAGTGATTGAGAATACATCCTCAACAGGCATCATGAAAGGTTTGTCAGTATCACGTTCTGGAGTTGGGATCCATTCGTCAACAGCAGCCATAAGCTCGTTGATTTTTTCTTCCCAAGCACCTTCGCCTTCTAATGCTTTAAGAGCAGAACCTTTGATAACTGGAGTGTCATCACCAGGGAAGTCGTATTCTGTTAATAGATCACGAATTTCCATTTCTACTAATTCAAGAAGTTCTTCGTCATCCACCATGTCACATTTGTTCATGAATACAACAAGGTATGGAACACCTACTTGACGAGAAAGAAGGATGTGTTCACGAGTTTGTGGCATTGGACCATCAGTTGCAGATACAACAAGGATACCGCCGTCCATTTGTGCAGCACCAGTGATCATGTTTTTAACATAGTCAGCGTGTCCTGGGCAGTCTACGTGTGCATAGTGACGTGCATCAGTTTCATACTCAACGTGTGCAGTTGAGATTGTGATACCACGTTCTTTTTCTTCTGGCGCACCATCGATTTGATCATAACCGCGAGCTTCAGCTTTACCTTGCTTTGCAAGTACAGAAGTGATTGCTGCTGTTAAAGTAGTTTTACCATGGTCAACGTGTCCGATTGTACCAATGTTAACGTGTGGCTTTGAACGGTCGAATTTAGCTTTTGCCATTTGGAAAATCCTCCTTTGGATTATAAAAGTTTAAGTATATTCTTATAGAAACTGCGATCATGGTTGTCCATATTTCGCAGTTTCTATACTTACATAAGTAGTTATACTTTAAAGAGTGGTGAAAATCAATTATTCACCTTTATTTTTTTTGATTATTTCTTCAGAAATTGACTTCGGTACTTCTTCATAGTGATCAAAGTGCATAGAGAATACTCCACGGCCCTGTGTACTAGAACGAAGTGCTGTTGCATATCCAAACATTTCTGAAAGTGGAACCATTGAACGAACGGTTTGCGCATTACCACGAGCTTCCATACCTTCAACTCGGCCACGGCGTGCAGTAATCTGACCCATGATATCACCAAGGTAATCTTCTGGGATTGTTACTTCCACTCTCATGACAGGTTCAAGGATACAAGGTTGACATTTTGATGCGGCATTTTTAAGAGCCATAGATGCAGCAATCTTAAACGCCATTTCAGAGGAGTCAACATCATGGTAAGATCCGTCGAACAATCTTGCTTTAATATCCACTAATGGATAGCCAGCAAGGACACCGCGACCTAATGCATCTTCAAGACCGGCTTGAACTGCAGGGATATATTCACGAGGAACAACACCACCGACAATACCGTTTTCAAATTCGAAGCCTTTACCAGCTTCGTTTGGTGAAAACTCGATCCAAACGTGTCCGTATTGTCCGCGTCCACCAGATTGACGTGCAAACTTACCTTCAACTTGCGCTGAACCTTTGAAAGTTTCACGATATGCAACCTGTGGAGCACCAACGTTAGCTTCAACCTTGAATTCACGACGCATACGATCAACAATGATATCAAGGTGAAGCTCACCCATACCGGCGATAATAACTTGTCCAGTTTCCTGGTCAGTGTGCGCACGGAATGTTGGGTCTTCTTCTTGAAGTTTTTGCAACGCAGTCGTCATTTTGTCTTGGTCTGCTTTTGATTTTGGTTCAACTGAAAGTTCAATTACTGGTTCTGGGAATTGCATTGACTCTAGGATCACAAGGTTTTTGTCATCACATAGTGTGTCACCAGTAGTTGTATCCTTCAGACCTACAGCTGCAGCAATGTCACCGGCAAAAACCTTAGAGATTTCTTGTCGGCTGTTTGCGTGCATTTGCAGGATACGTCCAATACGCTCACGCTTGCCTTTTGTAGAGTTTTGGACATATGATCCAGACTCTAAAGTACCAGAGTATACGCGGAAAAACGTTAATTTACCAACATAAGGATCTGTCATAACTTTGAACGCAAGAGCTGAGAATGGCTCTTCATCATCTGAATGGCGTTCAACAATTACTTCTTCATCATCCACATCATGACCTTTAATTGCAGGTACATCTAATGGAGATGGAAGATAGTCGATGACAGCGTCCAACATTAATTGAACACCTTTGTTTTTGAAAGCTGATCCACAGATAACAGGATAGAATTCAACATTAACGGTACCTTTACGAATTCCGGCTTTAAGCTCTTCCTTCGTAATTTCTTCGCCACTAAGGTATTTCTCCATTAATTCTTCATCTAGTTCTGCAACCGCTTCGACTAATTTTTCACGGTACTCTTCAGCAAGTTCGCGGTGTTCCTCCGGAATTTCACCCACTTCAATATCAGTACCTAAGTCGTTACCGTAAAATACGGCATTCATTTCTACAAGGTCAATAATACCTGAAAATTGATCTTCAGCACCAATTGGTAACTGAATTGGATGTGCATTCGCTTGCAGGCGGTCGTGGATTGTTCCTACAGAATATAGGAAGTCAGCTCCAATTTTATCCATCTTGTTAACGAATACTACACGTGGTACACCATAAGTTGTTGCTTGACGCCAAACGGTTTCTGTTTGCGGCTCAACACCTGATTGTGCATCAAGTACGGCTACCGCGCCATCAAGAACACGAAGGGAACGCTCAACTTCAACTGTGAAGTCTACGTGTCCTGGAGTGTCAATGATATTTACGCGATGACCTTTCCATGCTGCAGTTGTTGCTGCGGAAGTGATTGTAATTCCGCGTTCTTGTTCCTGCTCCATCCAGTCCATCTGAGAAGCACCTTCATGTGTTTCACCGATTTTATGAATCTTACCAGTGTAATAAAGGACACGCTCAGTGGTCGTCGTTTTACCGGCATCGATGTGTGCCATGATGCCGATATTACGAGTGTTTGCTAAGGAGAACTCTCTTGCCATTGGGTCTTTCTCCTTCCTAGTATGAAAGTGTTTTTATATTGAAGGTTAAATTACCAACGATAGTGAGCAAACGCTTTGTTTGCTTCCGCCATTTTGTGCGTATCTTCACGCTTCTTCACAGCTGCACCAGTGTTGTTTGCTGCATCCATGATTTCGTTAGCCAAACGCTCTTCCATCGTTTTTTCACCGCGGTTACGTGCATAGTTAACTAACCAGCGAAGACCAAGAGTTGTACGGCGATCAGGGCGCACCTCAACTGGAACTTGGTAGTTTGCACCACCTACACGGCGAGCTCTGACTTCAAGTACAGGCATAATGTTTTTCATCGCTGCATCGAATATTTCCATTGGCTCTTTGCCAGAACGTTCACGAATGGTATTAAACGCTGAATAAAGAATTTCTTGTGATTTACCTCTTTTACCGTCAACCATCATTTTGTTGATTAGACGAGTAACTAATTTTGAATTATAAAGCGGATCAGGTAAAACGTCTCTTTTTGCTACAGGACCTTTACGTGGCATTTTATTTCCTCCTTTCAAAGAAGCTTCTATTTAAGTTGATTATTTCTTAGCTGCTTTTGGTCTCTTAGTACCGTATTTTGAACGGCTTTGCATACGGTTGTTAACACCGGCTGTATCAAGAGCACCACGTACGATGTGATAACGTACCCCTGGTAAGTCTTTTACACGTCCTCCACGGATAAGAACAACACTGTGCTCTTGAAGGTTGTGTCCAATACCAGGAATGTATGCAGTCACCTCAATACCGTTTGTCAAACGTACACGAGCATATTTACGTAACGCTGAGTTCGGTTTCTTTGGAGTCATTGTACCAACACGAGTACATACTCCGCGTTTTTGTGGTGAAGATACATTTGTTTGTGATTTTTTGAAGCTATTATAACCTTTATTTAACGCTGGAGATTTTGATTTCTCTGCCACTGATTGACGTGGCTTGCGCACTAGTTGGTTAATAGTAGGCATGATTTGTTTCCTCCCTTCATTATTTGTAAGTCCACACATCCAGGTGGTTCATTTTTTTGCAAAAACAAAGTTTTTGCAGACTACTCTATCTACAAAAACAGTTTTTAACGGATAATAGCAACAGCTGCCGCACCTACTTCAATCCCACATGCTTTTCCGAGTTTTTTCATCGAATCGACATATAGGACAGGAACATCTAACAAGTGGGCTTCACCAACGACCTTTGCCGTAACCTTTGGTTCAGCGTCGTTTGCAACGACTAACACTTGTACAATACCTTCCTTAAGTGCTTTAACTGTTTGTTTCGTTCCTATAACAGTACGTTGTGCCTGTAATACTTTTTCATAAGACATAAAACATATCCTCCAAAGTATCAGGTGAATAGGAGCACCTTTGATATAGTAACATCTTAATAAATAGATGTCAACCTGTGTTTTACTTTTTTATACAAAAATCTTCTTTAAATACGGTACCTGCCATGAAGGCAGATACCGTATAAAAGTTTTAATCAATTGCAACTATTTCTTCGGAAGTTGTATCGCGAAGCACTGGCTCCGCTTTACGGTAGCGCTGCATTCCTGTTCCAGCAGGGACAAGCTTACCGATAATAACATTTTCCTTCAAGCCGAGCAATTCATCCCGTTTGCCTTTGATCGCTGCATCGGTAAGAACTCTTGTTGTTTCTTGGAATGATGCGGCAGACAAGAATGAATCTGTTTCAAGTGACGCCTTTGTAATACCAAGTAATACCGGTCGTCCAGTTGCAGGCAATTTACCCTCAAGTAAGGCTTTTTCATTTGCATCAGTAAATTGGTGAATATCAAGGAGTGTACCTGGGAGTACATCCGTTTCACCTGCATCGCTGACACGAATTTTACGAAGCATTTGACGAACCATTACTTCGACGTGTTTATCGCCAATTTCAACCCCTTGCATACGGTAAACCTTTTGAACTTCACGCAATAGGTACTCTTGAACAGATGTTACGTCTTTTACTTTAATTAACTCCTTCGGATCGATCGAACCTTCTGTTAGTTCCTCACCGCGTTCAACGTGGTCATTGATTGCCACTTTCAAGCGAGCTGTATATGGAGCATTGTAAGTACGAGATTCAACCTCACCCTGAACGACGATTTCGTGCTGGCGGTCACGGCCTTCATTGATACCGACAACGACACCTTCAATTTCAGAAATAACCGCTACACCTTTAGGGTTACGTGCTTCAAAGATCTCTTGAATACGCGGTAAACCTTGGGTAATATCGTCTCCTGCAACACCGCCTGTATGGAACGTACGCATCGTTAACTGTGTTCCTGGTTCACCGATTGATTGTGCGGCAATAATTCCAACTGCTTCACCAACTTCAACCTCTTGACCAGTTGCTAAGTTACGGCCATAACACTTTTTACATACGCCATGACGGGTATTACATGTAAACGCAGAACGGATTTTTACAATTTCAATTCCTGCTCCGACAATGATTTCTGCTAAATCTTCAGTAATCAGTCCGTTTTCAGGAACAAGGACTTCGTTTGTTTCCGGATGCTTGATGGCTTTACGTGCATAACGGCCAATTAATCGTTCATCCAATCCTTCGATGATTTCTGTACCGTCTTTTAATGCACTGATGGTAAATCCTCGATCCGTTCCACAATCGTCTTCACGGACAATAACATCTTGGGCAACGTCAACAAGACGACGAGTCAAGTAGCCAGAGTCAGCTGTTTTAAGCGCGGTATCAGCAAGACCTTTACGAGCACCGTGAGTGGAGATAAAGTACTCTAATACCGTTAATCCTTCACGGAAACTTGATTTGATCGGTAATTCGATGATACGTCCAGCCGGGTTGGCCATCAAGCCGCGCATACCTGCAAGCTGCGTAAAGTTTGAGGCGTTACCACGGGCACCGGAATCACTCATCATAAAGATTGGATTCGTTTTGTTCAAGGATTTCATTAGTTTCCCTTGAATGGTGTCTTTTGCTGCACTCCAAATGGCAATAACACGATCATAACGCTCATCTTCCGTAATCAAACCACGTCTGAATTGCTTCATCACGTTATCTACTTTTCCTTGGGCTTCGTGGAGAATTTGCTGCTTTTCACCTAAAACGACGATATCAGCCACACCAACGGTAATCCCAGCCTTAGTGGAATGTTTAAATCCTAAGTCCTTCATACGGTCTAGCATTTTTGACGTTTCAGTAATTTTGAAACGTTTGAATACCTCCGCAATGATATTTCCAAGGATCTTCTTTTTAAACGGATCAATCAATGGCATATCTTTAATTTTCGCCTTGATGTCTTCACCTTTTTCTACAAAATACTTCTCAGGTGTTTCGACTTCTAAATTATGTCTTGTCGGTTCATTGATATAAGGGAATGACTTCGGAAGAATCTCATTAAAGATAAGTTTACCAACCGTTGTGATTAATAGCTTATTATTTTGTTCTTCAGTAAAGGTTTCATTTCCTAATGAACCAGCATGGACAGCGACACGGGAATGAAAATGTGCATAGCCGTTTTGATAGGCAAGGATTGCTTCGCTTGTATCTTTAAAAATCATCCCTTCACCGACAATACCTTCACGCTCTAAGGTTAGGTAATAGTTCCCTAATACCATGTCCTGAGAAGGCGTAACAACAGGCTTACCATCTTTAGGGTTCAAGATATTTTGTGCTGCAAGCATTAAAAGTCGAGCTTCTGCTTGTGCTTCTGATGAAAGTGGTACGTGAACAGCCATTTGGTCACCATCAAAGTCGGCATTGTATGCTGTACATACAAGTGGATGGAGGCGAATTGCCCGTCCTTCGACAAGAGTTGGTTCAAATGCCTGAATTCCTAATCTATGCAATGTAGGGGCTCGGTTTAATAAAACCGGATGCTCTCTGATTACATCTTCAAGTACGTCCCAAACATCAGGAGAGACGCGCTCAATTTTTCGCTTAGCAGATTTAATGTTGTGAGCTAAACCTTTTTCAACTAGTTCCTTCATAACAAAAGGCTTAAATAGTTCCAAAGCCATTTCTTTCGGAAGGCCACACTGATACATTTTCAAGTTTGGACCTACAACGATAACAGAACGGCCGGAATAGTCTACACGTTTACCGAGCAAGTTTTGACGGAAACGGCCTTGTTTACCTTTTAACATATGAGAAAGCGATTTTAACGGACGGTTACCAGGACCTGTAACTGGGCGGCCGCGACGGCCGTTGTCGATTAATGCATCTACTGCTTCTTGAAGCATCCGCTTTTCATTTTGAACGATAATGCTTGGTGCTCCAAGGTCTAATAAACGCTTTAAGCGGTTGTTACGGTTAATAACACGACGGTAAAGATCGTTTAAGTCTGATGTTGCAAATCTTCCCCCATCCAATTGAACCATCGGACGAAGTTCAGGAGGAATAACAGGCAGCACATCAAGAATCATCCATGATGGCTCGTTTCCAGAATTACGGAATGCTTCCAGCACTTCAAGCCGTTTAATTGCACGAGTGCGTCGCTGGCCTTGTGCTGTTTTTAATTCTTCCTTTAAGATGTCTACTTCTTTATTTAAGTCAATATCGGAAAGAAGCTTTTTAATGGCTTCAGCACCCATGGAAGCTTGGAATTTGTTTCCGTACTTTTCACGGTATGCACGATATTCTTTTTCAGATAAAAGCTGTTTTTTATCAAGAGCGGTATCACCCGATTCCGTTACCACATAAGAAGCAAAGTAAATAATTTCTTCTAAGGCACGAGGGGACATATCTAAAACAAGTCCCATCCGGCTAGGGATTCCCTTAAAGTACCAAATGTGTGAAACAGGTGCAGCAAGCTCAATATGACCCATACGTTCACGACGAACCTTTGCACGTGTTACTTCAACGCCGCAGCGGTCACAGACAACACCTTTGTAACGAACGCGCTTATATTTTCCGCAATGACATTCCCAATCCTTTGTTGGACCGAAAATCCGTTCACAGAATAAGCCATCTTTTTCAGGCTTTAAAGTACGATAGTTAATGGTTTCTGGCTTTTTCACTTCTCCGAAGGACCACGAACGGATTTTATCCGGTGAAGCAAGACCAATTTTCATATACTCAAAATTATTAACGTCCAGCAAGGGGCCTACCTCCCTTTTGATCTCAGGTTTTACCCTTAGTGCGTTGAAATGCTGAAGCACATGCTTAGCGTGTGCTTCAGCGGGGAATTACTCTTTTGAACCAACTTTTTCTGATTCAAAGTTTTGCGCATCAGGAACAATGTTTAATGTATCGACTTGCTGTAAGTCATCGTCATCTTCCGTATCGCGCATTTCAATTTCTTCCTCGTCACCGGAGAGAATTTTCACATCCATACCAAGACTTTGGAGTTCTTTAATTAATACTTTAAATGACTCTGGAACGCCTGGTTCCGGAACATTTTCACCTTTGACAATGGCTTCGTATGTTTTCACACGGCCAACAACGTCATCTGATTTAACGGTAAGAATTTCTTGTAGCGTATATGCTGCACCATATGCCTCAAGAGCCCAAACCTCCATTTCACCGAAGCGCTGCCCGCCAAATTGAGCTTTACCACCAAGCGGCTGCTGCGTAACAAGTGAGTAAGGTCCAGTCGAACGAGCATGGAGCTTATCATCAACCATGTGTGCAAGTTTAATCATATACATAACACCGACAGAAACCCGGTTATCAAACGGCTCTCCGGAACGGCCGTCATAAAGGACGGTTTTGGCATCGCGTGCCATTCCGGCTTCTTCAATCGTACTCCAAACATCTTCCTCAGTGGCCCCGTCAAATACCGGAGATGCCACGTGAATACCAAGGTAGCGAGCCGCCATCCCAAGATGAAGTTCTAATACCTGACCGATGTTCATCCGCGATGGAACCCCTAAAGGATTTAACATGATATCAACAGGTGTACCATCCGGTAAATAAGGCATATCTTCTTCAGGTAAAATTCGGGAGATAACCCCTTTATTACCGTGACGTCCTGCCATTTTATCCCCTTGATGGATTTTACGCTTTTGTACGATATAAACACGAACAAGCTGGTTTACACCTGGTGGAAGTTCGTCGCCATCTTCACGATTAAAGACTTTGACATCATGAACAATACCACCGCCGCCGTGCGGTACTCTTAGGGAAGTATCACGAACTTCACGAGCCTTTTCACCAAAAATAGCATGTAAGAGACGTTCTTCAGCCGTTAATTCTGTCACACCTTTAGGCGTTACTTTACCAACGAGGAGGTCTCCGTCTTTTACTTCAGCACCAGTACGGATAATACCGCGCTCATCCAAATTACGAAGGGCATCTTCCCCAACGTTTGGAATATCACGGGTAATTTCTTCTGGTCCTAGTTTTGTATCACGAGATTCTGATTCATATTCTTCAATATGAATAGAAGTGTAGACATCGTCTTTTACAAGGCGCTCACTCATAATGATGGCATCTTCATAGTTATAGCCATCCCATGTCATAAAGGCTACGAGGACATTTCGTCCTAACGCTAATTCACCTAGCTCCATTGAAGGACCATCGGCAAGAATTTCACCTTTTTTCACACGGTTACCCACAGCAACGATTGGACGTTGGTTATAGCAAGTACCTTGGTTAGAGCGAATGAATTTTAATAGGCGGTATTTTTTAAGATCGCCTTTTACTTCTTGGCCATCTACTTCTTTTATTTGACGAACCCATACTTCACGAGCTTCTACATGTTCGACAATACCATCATGCTTACAAATAACCGCAGCACCGGAGTCTTTCCCTGATACATATTCCATACCTGTACCAACTCTAGGCGCCTCTGGTTGCATAAGTGGCACTGCTTGACGCTGCATGTTCGCACCCATCAAAGCACGGTTAGAGTCATCATTTTCAAGGAACGGAATACATGCAGTCGCCGCAGAAACAACCTGTTTTGGTGATACATCCATGTAGTCAATGCGGTCTCGGTTAACAACTGTGTTTTCCCCGCGGAAACGAGCAACAACTTCATCGTCAAGGAAGGAACCATCGTCACCTAGTCTTGAATTTGCTTGTGCTACTACATAGTTATCTTCTTCATCCGCTGTTAAGTAATCGATTCGGCTTGTTACCCTCCCAGTATCAGGGTCAACACGACGATATGGTGTCTCGATAAATCCAAAACGATTTACCTTAGCATACGATGACAACGAGTTGATCAGCCCAATGTTCGGACCTTCCGGCGTTTCAATCGGACACATACGACCATAGTGAGAGTAGTGAACGTCACGTACTTCCATCCCTGCACGTTCACGTGTTAAACCACCAGGTCCTAATGCAGATAGACGACGCTTGTGCGTTAATTCTGCAAGCGGGTTAGTTTGATCCATGAACTGTGACAATTGTGAACTGCCAAAGAATTCTTTGATTGACGCAATCACAGGACGAATATTAATCAATTGTTGTGGTGTGATTGTTGCTGTATCTTGAATCGACATTCTTTCACGAACAACACGTTCCATACGGGATAATCCGATTCGGAACTGATTTTGTAACAGTTCACCAACAGAACGAAGACGTCTGTTACCTAAATGGTCGATATCGTCTGTATCGCCTACTCCATGTAATAAATTAAAGAAGTAGCTAATCGATGCAATGATATCCGATGAAGTAATATTTTTAATTGGTTCCGCCACATAGGCATTACCCAATACATTAATAACCTTTTCATTTTCATCGCCGGGAGCATAGATTTTAATGCTTTGAAGGATTACTTCCTCTTCCACTACTCCGCCAACAGGATTAAAGCCTTTGAAATTAATATTCTTTTCAAGAGCCGGCAAAATTCTGTCAAGGTTTCTCCTATCTAGGAGTGTTCCTTTTTCAGCAATAATTTCACCTGTTTCCGGATCGGCAAGCGATTCCGCTAAACGCTGGTTAAATAAACGGTTTTTAATATGAAGCTTTTTATTAATTTTATAGCGGCCTACATTGGCTAAATCATAGCGCTTAGGATCAAAGAAGCGAGATACTAATAAACTCTTTGCATTATCAACGGTTGGTGGTTCTCCTGGACGAAGGCGCTCATAAATTTCCAAAAGCGCTTTGTCGACACCTTCCGTGTTGTCCTTCTCAAGGGTATTACGGATATACTCGTTATCCCCAATCAAATCAATGATTTCTTGATCGGAACCGAAGCCTAGTGCACGCAAAAGAACCGTAACGGGCAGTTTCCGAGTACGATCAATTCTCACATATACGACATCTTTGGCGTCTGTTTCATACTCCAGCCAAGCGCCGCGGTTCGGAATGACAGTAGCTGTAAAGCCCTTTTTGCCATTTTTATCAAGTTTTCCACTAAAGTAAACACTTGGTGACCGCACTAACTGTGAAACAATTACGCGTTCTGCCCCATTAATGACAAACGTACCTGTTTCCGTCATAAGTGGAAAATCACCCATGAATACATCTTGATCTTTTACTTCACCTGTTTCTTTGTTTACAAGACGCACTTTCACACGCAATGGAGCAGAATATGTAACGTCCCGTTCTTTTGATTCTTCAACAGAATACTTTGGATCGCCAAGACTGTAATCAATAAATTCCAGTGATAGGTTACCAGTAAAGTCTTCAATTGGTGAAATATCCTGGAACATTTCACGCAATCCCTCATCCAGAAACCATTGATATGAAGAGGTTTGGATTTCAATAAGATTTGGTAATTCTAAAACTTCACTGATTCGTGCGTAACTTCTTCGTTGGCGGTGTCGTCCATACTGAACTAGTTGACCTGTCAACTGATTCACCCCTCAAATCAAGCGTTATTTAATAAATCTATTCACGTCTATTAAGATAAACCTAGGGTCCATCCTATTAGACAAAAAGAAAAAGGGTTTTTTACTCAAAAACCACATTTTCACATTTCGACTATTATTTTGTCATCATTTCCTTCTAATTCCAGTTTTATACTAAAAAAATAAGTATTTTAAGGAATAATTCGGAAATTATTATGATGGCATTTTATAATGCTACCACAACGACAATTTCGAGTCAACTACTTTTTTGCTCTAATAATAAAATAGCCTTTTGATTTGTCAATAGTCTCAACATCGGAAAATTGCATCTTTAATTTTTCAAGTGCAGATGGTGCTCCTTGTTTCTTTTGAATCACTACCCAAAGCGCGCCTCCCGGAACAAGATGCTCATAGCTTTGTTCAAAAATATCATGAACTACATCTTTCCCAGCTCTAATCGGCGGGTTTGTTAAAATGGCAGCAAATGAATTCTCCCTAACATTTTGCAACCTGTCACTTTCATAGATATCAACATTAGTAATCCGGTTCAGCGATGCATTTTCCTTCGCTAACTGGATTGCCCGTTCATTAACATCAACCATATGAACCGTACAGCTAGGGTTGGCTTTCGCAATCGCTAAACCAATCGGGCCGTAGCCACAGCCTACATCAAGTACAAGTCCTTCTGCTGCCGGCATAACAAAAGACTCAATTAGTAAACGTGAGCCAAAATCTACCTCTCTTTTTGAAAAAACACCGTTATCGGTTTTAAAGCGAAAAAGATGATTTCTAAGGGTATAATCCCAATATTTCGGGTCACTTTCAACCTTTTGGGAACGAGAATAGTAGTGTTCGGACATTAGACTCACCTCCGGAAGAGTAAATAATTGAAGAGATTCGAGGACTTAGAACTTTGATAACTATCTAGCTTCAGCACCTAGGCGCTTCCGCTTTTAAAATAGCCAAAAAAAGCCCGCTTATACAGCGAGCTTTTTTATAGAAAAATTACTTAACTTCAACGTTAGCTCCAACTTCATCAAGCTTAGCTTTGATTGCTTCAGCTTCTTCTTTAGCAACGCCTTCTTTAACAGCTTTAGGAGTGTTGTCAACAAGATCTTTTGCTTCTTTAAGTCCAAGACCAGTGATTTCACGAACAACTTTGATAACTTTGATTTTTTGATCGCCAGCGCTAGCTAGGATTACATCAAATTCAGTTTGCTCTTCAACAGCAGCTGCACCAGCTCCGCCTACCATTGCTACAGGAGCAGCAGCAGTTACGCCGAATTCTTCTTCGATTGCTTTTACAAGATCGTTAAGTTCTAAAACAGTCATAGATTTAACTGCTTCAATGATTTGTTCTTTAGTCATGATTAATTTTCCTCCTTAGTTTTCGTTACGATTTATTTTGTTAGGCTGTTAGTGTTAGCTTACGCGCCTTGTTCTTCTTTTTGATCTGCCACTGCTTTTGCAGCAAGAGCAAGATTGCGAATTGGAGCTTGTAGTACGCTGAGTAGCATAGAAAGCAAGCCTTCGCGTGATGGTAGGTCAGCAAGAGCTTTAATTTCTTCAGCTGATGCGACATTCCCTTCGATTACACCTGCTTTAAGCTCAAGTGCTTCATGCTTTTTCGCAAAGTCATTCAAGATTTTAGCTGGTGCTACAACATCTTCAGTACTGAACGCAATTGCGTTTGGACCTGTTAATGCATCGTTCAAGCTAGAAAGCTCAGCTGCATCAGCTGCACGGCGTACCATTGAGTTTTTATAAACTTTAAATTCAACGCCTGCTTCACGAAGTTGTTTACGAAGTTCAGTTACTTCTGCAACTGAAAGACCACGATAATCAACAACGACAGTTGATACACTTGCTTTTAACTTATCAGTAATTTCGTCAACTAATTGTTTCTTTAGTTCGATTACACTGCTCATCTTTACACCTCCTGTAGATTATCTACATTTATACCAGGCAAGTAAAAGCCTCCATATCATACCGGACATGGAGGCAGCATATAACAAGCTGAGAGCATCAGCTGTTTCTATTCGCTACACCTCGGCAGGACATTAAGCCATATGGCACCTGCTGTCTACAGTACAAATGTTTTTTATTTAAACAACAAAATTGATTATAGTAAATCTATTTTGTTTTGTCAATTGGAAAAATTTATTTAACTGCTACAGATGAAGGATCTACCTTAACACCAGGTCCCATTGTTGAAGCAACAGTAACGTTCTTCATGTAAGTACCTTTTGCAGCTGCAGGTTTTACTTTCACCATTGTTTCAAACACAGTGTTGAAGTTTTCAACAAGCTTTTCGTTTTCGAAAGATGCTTTACCGATTGGCACGTGAATGTTACCAGACTTGTCAACGCGGTATTCAACTTTACCTGCTTTGATTTCATTGATTGCTCTTGTTACATCAAATGTAACAGTACCTGTTTTAGGGTTTGGCATTAAGCCTTTAGGCCCTAATACACGACCAAGTTTACCAACTTCACCCATCATATCAGGAGTTGCTACGATTACATCAAAGTCAAACCAACCTTGTTGGATTTTAGTGATGTATTCAGAATCTCCTACATAATCAGCGCCAGCTGCTTCCGCTTCTTTCACTTTCTCACCCTTCGCGAATACTAAAACGCGTTGAGTTTTACCAGTTCCGTTTGGAAGTACAACTGCACCACGGATTTGTTGGTCAGCTTTCTTAGGGTCAACGCCTAAACGGAAAGCTACTTCAAGAGTCGCATCAAATTTTGTGTAGTTTGTTTTCTTCGCAAGATCAATTGCTTCTGCAATTGGGTATGCTTTTAAGCGATCTACAAGCTTAGAAGCTTCTAAATACTTTTTACCTTTTTTAGCCATTTTTATTTCCTCCTAGATTGTGGTTTTAGCGAATTATTCTCCCACGGCGAAAAGCGGAGGCGCCTTGCACAGGGGCTTATGACCCCGAGCCCCTAGGCGCCGTAGCTAGCCCACGAATAAAGGTTGCGCAGAACGCAACCCCCACTCATTAAACACTAACAGTTACATGGATTAGTCTTCGATAACGATACCCATGCTGCGTGCAGTACCTTCAACCATGCGCATTGCTGCTTCAACGCTAGCTGCGTTAAGGTCAGGCATTTTTTGTTCCGCAATCTCGCGTACTGTATCACGCTTTACTGTTGCTACTTTATTACGGTTAGGTTCACCAGAACCAGACTGGATTCCAGCTGCTACTTTCAAAAGAACGGCAGCAGGAGGAGTTTTCGTAATAAATGTAAATGAACGGTCTTCAAATACCGTAATTTCAACAGGAATGATCAAACCAGCTTGATCTGCTGTACGAGCGTTAAATTCTTTACAGAATCCCATGATATTAACACCGGCTTGACCTAGTGCAGGTCCAACTGGTGGTGCAGGGTTTGCTTTCCCAGCAGGAATTTGTAATTTAACGACTTTAATTACTTTTTTAGCCACGAGACACACCTCCTTAAAGTCCGTGATGTGGTAATTGGGATCCTTAGGAACCCTCCCACTCAGGCATCTGTCTTTATATAATATTCATAAAGAACTTAAACATTAGTCTAGTCTCACAATGGAGACATACTGACCTTTGAAATAGTAACATTTTTTATAAATGATTTCAAGTTTTTTTACATTATAATTTCTCAATTTGTGTAAATTCAAGTTCTACCGGGGTATCTCGGCCGAACATATTGACTAATACTTTTAGTTTAGCCTTGTCCTTGTCCATCTCTTCAACAGACCCAGTAAAGTTCGCAAATGGACCTTCTTTTACACGGACGGTTTCACCAATTTCATAGTCTACATCGATTCGTTTTTCTTCTACGCCCATGCGCTTCAGTAATCCAGTCACTTCTTCCGGTAATAACGGAGTTGGTTTTGAACCTGAACCCGCAGAGCCAACGAACCCAGTTACACCAGGTGTATTCCTTACTACATACCATGAATCGTCTGTCATAACAATTTCCACTAAAACATATCCAGGGAATACTTTTCGTTTTACAACTTTTTTCTTGCCATTTTTGATTTCTGTTTCTTCTTCTTCAGGAACAACGACGCGGAATATTTTATCCGACATTCCCATTGATTCCACTCGTTTTTCCAAATTTGCCTTAACTTTATTTTCATAACCTGAGTAAGTATGAACTACATACCAATTCTTTTCCATATAAGAGGACTAGATGTCCGTCCCTCCCTGCATTTATTTAAAAACCATAATAAAAAACCCGTCAAAACGGGCTTTTAGCTAAAATTTCCTTTATTGATTACCATTATACCATGAATGATGTCTTATTATTCAAGAATTAAGCGAATCAATTTTGAAATCCCTAAATCCAGTGCAGCAAAGAATACGCCAAAAAAAACAACAGTTGATAAAACAGTAATGGTAGAACGAGTTAGTTCACTGCGTTTTGGCCAGCTGACTTTCCTCATTTCACGAATAACATCACTGAAGAACTTTCTTATGCGTTGCATATTTCGTAACCCCCAACTATCTTAAGTAGCCATGCTAGTATCTATAATAATTATTTTGTTTCCCGGTGGATGGTATGGGTTGCGCAAGTTTTACAGAATTTCTTTAATTCTAATCGATCTGTTTGCTCCTGCTTGCTGACTGTCGAATAATTCCGCGAGCCGCAATCAACACAGGCAAGTATAACCTTTTTGCTCATATTCGACACCTTCAACTATTTTTCTCTTTTTCCCTCAAAATGTACCATGACCCCTAATTAATGTCAATAACTATTGAGACCAGATTGATGAATCTCACATAAATCATTTCCCGAAATTACAGCGAAAATTCGCGGATTTCTAAGTAGCGCTCAAGCTTTCTTTTCACCCGCTGAAGGGCATTATCAATGGATTTAACATGACGATTAAGTTCTTCAGAAATCTCCTGATAGGACTGACCATCTAAATAGAGTGCCAATACTTTCCTTTCCAAGTCACTTAATAATTCAGTCATTTTGACTTCTATATGGTCAAATTCTTCTTGATTAATAATTAACTCTTCCGGATCCAGCACCTTAGCACCTGACAAAACATCCATCAACGTTCGGTCCGATTCTTCGTCATAAATAGGCTTGTCCAAAGACACATAGGAATTTAGTGGAATATGCTTTTGCCTTGTAGCTGTTTTAATCGCCGTTATAATTTGGCGGGTAATACACAGCTCAGCAAACGCTTTAAAGGAGGTGAGCTTGTCCTCACGAAAGTCACGAATCGCCTTATAAAGTCCGATCATGCCCTCCTGGACGATATCCTCTTTATCGGCTCCAATTAAAAAATAGGATCTTGCTTTTGCACGTACAAAATTACGATACTTGTGGATTAAATAATCCAGCGCTTCACTATCACCTTGGTGAACCAAATCGACAATTTCTTCATCTTCCATCACGAAGAAATGTTCGTTGAGCTTAGTTCCGAAGTCTGTACTCAAAGTAGATCCCCTCCACCGAACATGCATACATACTAATAGTATACAGTAGAAATATTTTGAAGTCGAGGCTCATTTCTGTCCTCTGCGCCATTTTTCAAAAATTTCTGCCATCTCATCACTAATCGGTATTTTGGATACTGGTTTCTTCTCCTGAATTTTCTTTACCTTTTTTTCAATCCCTTTTTCAATTGAGGACATTTCAAGCAGCAGCTCACGAGCGGATTTACGCAAGGCTCCTTGTCCAAAAATCGCCCATTGCTCCGTGTAATCGGAGGTGGCCACATGGATTTGTGTCTTTCGATTATTTAAACTGATCGCCATTTTTTCAATCCGTTCATCTGCTGTTTCGTTCTCTTTCGTAAAGATGACTTCTACCTTATGGTTTTTATATTTCTTCTCCGTCCCTTGTACATAATAGGCATCAAATACAACAATGACACGGTATCCGGAAAAGGCTTGATATTCTGCCATTCTTTCCACTAGCCGATCCCTTGCGGCTGGTAAATCTCGATCCTTTAATGCCCTTAATTCTGGCCAGGCTCCGATAATGTTATATCCGTCGACAAGCAGAATATCCATATTCTACCTCTCGAGTGGGTGCCGTTTACGATAAACCTCATACATGAGCAAGGAAGCAGCAACGGAAGCATTTAAAGAGGTCACTTTTCCGACCATCGGCAAATGAATGAGAAAATCACACTTTTCTCCGATAAGCCGCCCCATACCTTTTCCTTCACTGCCGATGACTAAGCCAAGTGGCAGTGTACCATCTATTTGACGGTAATCTTGTTTCCCTTTAGCATCTGTTCCGGCAATCCAAACGCCCCGTTCCTTAAGTTCATCGATAGTCCGTGCCATGTTTGTCACACGGGCTACTGGTATATATTCAATTGCACCTGTCGAGGCTTTTGCGACTGTAGCAGTTAAGCCCACAGCCCTTCGTTTCGGAATAATAATCCCGTGTGCCCCGACCGCATCTGCCGTTCTCATAATGGAGCCAAGGTTATGCGGATCCTCAATTTCATCTAACAGTAAAAAGAAAGGATGTTCATTTTTCTTTTCTGCCGCGGCAAACAAATCATCGATTTCTGCATATTGATATGCCGCAACATATGCAAGGACTCCTTGATGATTTTCTTCCGCAATTTGGTCAATTTTTTTCTTCGGAACAAACTGAACAAGTACATTCGCTTCTTTTGCTAATTGGGTAATCTGCTGCATTTGTCCGCGCTGTGATCCTTCAGCAATTAATATTTTATTAATATCCCTTTCCGACTTCAGTGCTTCGATAACTGGATTTTTTCCAACGATGTATTCCTGATCCATTTAACGTTCCTCCTTTCTTTCATCCACATAGTAAAATGCTTTCCGAATAAGCTCTTCTAAACGCTCATTTTTTGCTGTCAAATATAAATAGCCCATTAACGCTTCAAACGCTGTACTGTAGTGATATGTCTGGACATCTGTATTTTTCGGAACTGTCCCTGATTTCGCATTTCTGCCGCGCATAACCACAGCTAATTCTTCTTCATCCAGCACTTTATCGTCCATCATTTGAAAAAGAATTTGGCATTGTGCCTTCGCCGATACGTATTTTGTTCCAGTACGATGTAACTGATTCGGCCGTACCTTCCCACTATACAAAAGATGCCGTCTTACATAGGTTTCAAAGATGGCATCACCCATGTAGGCCAAAGCGAGGCTATTTAATTGTTTTGCATCGACTGTATGATCATATTCAAACATAAATTATCCTCTTTTCCATCTCGTACCTTGCGCGGTGTCCTCTAATATGATATTCATTTCCTTTAGCTGATCTCTAATTTGGTCAGATAATTGGAAATTTCGATCCTTACGTGCCTGGTTTCGCTTTTCGATTAGCGCATCAATTTCTTCGTCCAGCATTTCTTCACTTTCAAGCGTTAGCCCCAGCACATGGAATAACTCTTCAAATTGGTTTGTAAAAGTATCAATGACTTCCACAGCTGTATTCTTTTCTAATAGATAATAATTAGCCAGCTTGGAAAGCTCAAATAAAACGGAAATGGCTAATGCTGTATTAAAGTCATCATCCATCGCTTCAATAAATTGGTCTTGTAATGCAGATATTTTATCAAGCCACTCTTGATTAGTATCGGTTAAATCCGTGCTCGCTTCTTTACGATGTTTTAAATTTTGATAGGAGGTGGTTAGACGTTCAAAAGCAGCCTTCGTGCTCTCCAATAATTCTTCACTGTAGTTAATCGGATTGCGGTAATGAACGGACAGCATAAAGAATCGTAACACTTGTGGATTATGCCGTTTAATAATGTCATGCACCAAAACAAAATTACCAAGGGATTTTGACATTTTTTCATTATCAATATTGATATAGCCGTTATGCATCCAGTAACGTGAAAACAGCTTTCCTGACAAGGCTTCCGATTGGGCAATTTCGTTTTCATGGTGCGGGAAGGTTAAATCCTGTCCGCCAGCATGGATATCAATCGTATCGCCAAGATACTTTTTCGCCATTGCTGAGCATTCAATATGCCAGCCTGGCCTTCCAGGTCCCCAAGGGCTTTCCCAGAAGATTTCTCCTTCCTTTGCCGCTTTCCACAAGGCAAAGTCTAAGTCGTCTTCTTTCTTATCGCCGACTTCAATCCGTGCTCCCACCTGCAGGTCATCGATTGATTGATGGGAAAGCTTTCCGTATTCAGCAAAGCTTCTTGTACGATAGTACACATCACCTTCAGATTCATAGGCATACCCCTTTTCGATTAATTGACTAATGAAATCGATGATGATATCCATATTTTCCATGACACGTGGATGCACATCTGCCTTTTCACAGCCCAATGCGGAAACATCTTCAAAGTAGGCATTAATAAATCGATCGGCAATCGTTGGAACATCTTCCCCTAACTGATTGGCCGCGCGAATCAATTTATCATCAACATCGGTAAAATTGGAAACATATTGGACATCAAAGCCTCGATATTCCAAATAACGCCGAACGGTGTCAAAAACAATTGCCGGACGGGCATTGCCAATATGGATATAATTATAAACTGTCGGTCCGCAGACATACATTTTTACCTTTCCTTCTTCTAGCGGAACGAAAGCTTCCTTTTTTCTTGTGAGTGTATTATAAATTTGAATGGCCATTGTCTTTAATCCTTTCTTCTTTTAATTCATCCAATTCTTGCTTCAATTGATTTAGTTCAACTTGCATTTCTTTTAAGCGGTCAGCAACCGGATCCGGCAGATCACAATGGTTTAGGTTATTATTAATTCGCTTACCATCCTGAATCACAACCCGGCCGGGAATCCCCACAACTGTTGCGTTAGGGGGAACCTCTTTCAAAACAACAGAGCCACCGCCAATTTTGGAATTTTCTCCGATTGTAATCGATCCCAGCACCTTTGCACCTGTAGCGATAAGGACATTGTCTTTAATCGTTGGGTGCCGTTTCCCTTTTTCTTTACCCGTTCCGCCAAGGGTTACCCCTTGGTATATAGTTACATTATCCCCAATTTCACAAGTTTCCCCAATCACTACACCCATACCGTGGTCAATAAAAAATCTCCTGCCTATTTTTGCCCCAGGATGGATTTCAATTCCGGTAAAAAACCGGCTTACTTGAGAAATGAACCGGGCCAGAAAAAATAATTTACGGTTAAAGAATGCGTGTGCGAATCGATGTGCCCAAATCGCATGTAAGCCTGAATACGTCAAAATAACTTCTAGATAGCTTCTAGCAGCCGGATCCTGTTCAAAAACAACCTCGACATCCTCCTTAAACTTTTTGAACATTGCCATTCCCCCTTGTTTTTGAATAGAATAAAAAAAACGCCTCTGTCATATAGACAGAGACGCTTGTGCGTGGTTCCACTCTGATTAGACCGATTAGCTTGCCGCGCATTTCGAATAGAATACGTTCGACTTGAGCTAAAAAGGGTCTCACTCGACTTGTTAACGGATGGTTCCGCCCATATCTACTCGGAGTTGACTCTTTTCGAAATGGGGCTCAGAGGTGCATTTCAAATCAGGAGAGGCCTAAACCACTTTCAGCCGGTGATGGTTTTCTCTTTCAAGCATCCTTTTTCTACTTTTCCTCTTCTTCGCTTTAGAAAGTATGAAATTTTCTTTCTTTTACTATATTACATTTTTCCTATAATGTTAACCAATAATTTTATGAATTCTCTTTTGAACCTTATTTTTACCTAGAAGTTCAATCGATTGGGGCAGATCCGGACCATGCGTTTGGCCTGTTGCTGCCGCACGAATCGGCATAAACAGATTTTTCCCCTTTTGTCCAGTGGACTTTTGAACAGCCTTCATTGCGGCCTTAATGCCATCCGCACGGAAGCCTTCAAGCTGATCAAGCTCATGGGAAAATGCCTTTAATACCTCTGGAACTGTTTCCCCTGCTAAAATTTCCTTTGCCTCGTCTTCGTATTCTGCATCCTCTTTAAAGAACATGTCTGATAATTCTACGATTTCCGCTCCAAAGCTCATTTTTTCCTGTAAAAGTGCTGCTAGGCCGAGAGCCCACTGATGCTCTTCATCGGTCAGATTTGCGCTTAAACGTCCTGCCTTAACTAAGTGTGGAAGCGCAAGCTCAAGTACGCGATCAACCTCAATCTTTTTCATGTATTGGTTGTTCATCCATGTAAGCTTTTGCTTATCAAATAATGCCGGTGATTTTGATAGACGGCTGGCATCGAAGAGTTCAATAAACTCATTCTTTGAGTAAAGCTCTTCTTCACCCGCTGGCGACCAGCCAAGTAAGGTAATAAAGTTAAATAATGCTTCCGGAAGATAACCCATTTCCTCATACTGCTCGATGAACTGAATAATCGATTCATCCCGTTTACTTAATTTCTTGCGGCTTTCGTTGACAATTAACGTCATATGGCCAAACACAGGCGGCTCCCAACCTAATGCTTCATAGACCATCAGCTGCTTTGGCGTGTTAGAAATATGGTCATCGCCGCGCAGCACATGGGAAATCTCCATTAAATGGTCATCAATGGCTACCGCAAAATTATAGGTCGGTGTGCCATCCTTTTTAATGATGACCCAATCACCCATGCCTTCTGATTCGAAGGACACTGTACCCTTTACCATATCATCAAACGTATAGGTTTTTCCTTCCGGCACGGCAATACGAATACTTGGCTCGCGGCCTTCTTGTTCAAGTTGACGGCGCTCTTCATCCGTTAAATGGCGGCATTTACCGGAATAATGAGGAGTTTCACCTTGTTCCGTTTGTGCTTCCCGCTCCGCTTCCAACTCAGCTTCTGTGCAATAGCATTTATAAGCATGTCCGTTCGCCAGCAATTGATTGTAGTAGGTTTCATAAAGATCATTTCGTTCTGATTGACGGTATGGGCCGTATTCCCCGCCAACGTCGACACTTTCATCCCAATCCATACCAAGCCATTTTAAATACTTTAACTGGCTTTCCTCGCCGCCGGCAATATTCCGCTTCTTATCTGTATCTTCAATCCGGATAATAAATTTCCCGCCTTGGCTGCGTGCAAACAAATAGTTGAATAACGCCGTACGGGCATTTCCAATATGTAAATGTCCAGTTGGACTTGGTGCATACCTTACACGAACATCGTTTGACATGATCATGCCTCCATTTAGAAATGCGAAAGCGCCTTGCCCAGGGGCGACAGGCATAAGACGAGCCGGCTAGAAGGTTGCTCTTTAACCTTCTTGACGGATTGGCTGTAGACCTGCGAGCCCATAGGCGCTGCAGCTAGACACTTCTTCAAGTTTAAAATTTTCACTAAATTATTTTATCATTTCTTTTTCAATAAAACTACTACTTGGGAGGCAATGCCTTCTCCTCTGCCGGTGAAACCAAGTTTCTCCGTCGTTGTCGCTTTCACATTAATTTGTTCGGTTTCTGCCTCTAGTAATTCAGCAATCCGCGCACGCATTTGTTCAATATAAGGAGCCATTTTGGGCTTTTGGGCAATGATGGTGCAATCAGCATTGACAAGCTCGTATCCCTTGTTTTTTACCAGCTGCCATACATGCTCCATCAGCTTTGCAGAATCTGCATCCTTAAAATTCGGATCGGTATCGGGGAAATGTTTGCCGATATCCCCTTCCCCAATCGCGCCAAGACAAGCATCGGAAACGGTATGTAATAAAACATCGGCATCAGAATGACCTAAAAGTCCTTTTTCATATGGGATTGTAATGCCGCCAATAATAAGCGGCCTCCCTTCAGTTAATTGGTGAACATCAAAGCCCTGCCCAATTCGAAACATCAGCAAAACTCCTCTTCTCTTTTTTTAATGATGGCCTCGGCAAAATATAAATCTTCAGGTGTTGTCAATTTGATATTATCGTAGTCGCCTTCTACAATCGCAACAGGATGGTTTAGGCGCTCCACTAAGCTGGAATCATCCGTCCCTAAAAATTGATCCCTCTCTGCCTTTTCATAGGCTTCCCTAAGTAACGAAATACGAAAAGCTTGTGGGGTTTGAACAGCCCACAAGCTTGAACGTTCGACAGTTGCCATTACCACACCATTTTGTACCTTTTTCATGGTGTCTTTTGCCGGCACCCCAATAATAGCAGCACCAGTTACTTCTGCTTTTTCTGTTAAACGGTGGATATGTCCCTTTTGAATAAAGGGCCGGGCTGCATCATGAACGAGTATAATTCCATTGGTGTTTACAGTTTTAAGGGCATTATAAATGCTATGCTGGCGTTCTTCCCCGCCTGGCACGAGATTCATTACCTTCGTCACACGATACTTTTTAAGCAATGCATTAAATTCTGACTCATCCTGAGGGTGAATCGCTAAAATTATACCGCTGCATGCCTCATCCTCTTCGAAAACCTTTAACGTATGGATGAGTACAGGGATGCCATTCAGTTCTAACAAAAGCTTGTTTCTTCCTGCTCCCATTCTTTTTCCCTGGCCAGCTGCCGGGAGAATGACTTGGTAAGTCATATTAAAACCCCAATCTCTCTATCTATGTCCAGCTACAGCGCTTTTTCTAACAATTTCGGTTTGGCAAAAATCATTCTGCCTGCCGATGTCTGAAGAACACTCGTCACAAGAACCTCGATTCTTTTGCCGATATATTCTCTTCCTTCTTCGACAACAATCATCGTTCCATCATCTAAATAGGCAACACCTTGATGATACTCTTTACCATCCTTGATCACTTGAACGGTTAATTCTTCACCAGGAAGGACGACCGGCTTCACGGCGTTTGCCAAATCATTGATGTTCAACACAGTGACATTCTGCAGTTCACACACTTTATTCAAGTTGAAATCATTCGTTACGAGGATGCCATTTGTTAATTTCGCTAGTTTCACGAGCTTCGAGTCTACTTCGCTAATTTCTTCAAAATCGCCCTCATAAATTTCTACCTTGATTGCGAGTTCCTTTTGAATCCGATTCAATATATCCAAGCCTCTGCGGCCGCGGTTTCGTTTCAACACATCGGAAGAATCAGCGATATGCTGCAGCTCCTCAAGAACGAACTGCGGGATAACAATCGTACCTTCCAAAAATCCCGTCTGACAAATATCCGCCACACGCCCATCAATGATGACGCTGGTATCTAATATTTTTAAATCCTTGCCGGCTGACTTTTCGGATTCCTCTTCCCCAGACTTTTTCTTGTTTCCGCGATTACCAAAAAGACCTAACAGCTCATCCCTCTTTTTAAAACCTACCTGGAAGCCTAAATAGCCGAACAAGAGAGTCAGCAAGATGGGAGCCACCGCATTTAAAAATTGTACTTGGACGGCATTAAGAGCAAAGCCAATCAAAAAGGCCACGATTAAGCCAAAAATTAGGCCAACACTTCCAAAAAGCACGTCTGTTACAGGAATCTTCACTAAAGAATCTTCTAACCATTTAATAAAATTAAAGACATAATCTACTGCCCAAAAGGTAATAAGATAAAAAATGATAGCACCTAAAATAGCAGTGACATATGAATTATTAATCAGTGGAATGTCATTTAAATGAATTAATCTAAACAATTCCGGTAATAAAAGTATTCCAAGCGTACCACCGATAATGAGGAAGCAAGCTTGCACAATTCGTTTTAACATTCCATCACCTCCTCTAATTCATTATAAACATATTCCCAAAATTGAAACCTTGATTTGGTGATTATTTTTCCAAATTGTAAACGATTTGAAATAAATCAGTTATGTTAAATTCTTACTCCTCATAGGGTAGCATCTGAAAAAATTTGTGTCAAACAAATTGAAATTTCCCATTTTAGCACAGGCAATTAAGTTTTTCAATGCTTTTATAGCTGACGATCTGTATATAGCCGCTCTTTTATTAATTTGAAACCTTCTTTTATTTTTTTCGCACGAACTTCGCCAATTCCTTCTACATCATCCAGTTCTTCCACTGTGGCGGAGATAATTTTCGACAGTTCACCAAAAGAACTGATGAGATTTTCAATAATTATCGTTGGCAGTCTCGGAATCTTATGCAGGATCCGATAGCCTCTTGGGCGTTTATTTTCATCAAGATGGACATAGCCAAGATAGCCCAATAATTTTAATAAAACCATATCCTCAATGGTCCCGCTTGTCGTCAATGCTTGCATTCGCTGCAGGACATCCCGGGCCTTAATATCCCGTTCGAAGGCGTAATCTTTCATAATCAGCATTGTCTCTTCTTCTAAATCTGTTAAAATTTCATTCATTTGCAAGCGAATAAGACGCCCTTCTGTCCCCAGTTCATGCAGAAAGGTTACTAGTTCATTTTTAATCTTTAACACCATTTCAAAACGATGAAGGACAAGTAAAAAGTCGTTATATGTAACGGATTCCTCGAACTCTAAAATACTTAAATTGGTAATGCTTTGCTCGAGCACGACCTTATACTTCTCAAGCGTTTGAATGGCTTGATTGGCTTTTGTTAAAATGACAGCAATGTCTTTTAATGCATAGCGAAAATTCCCTTGATATAAGGTAATCACATTTCTCCTTTGTGAAATGGCTATGACTAAGGCTTTTGTTTGTTTGGCTACTCTCTCAGCCGTGCGATGCCTCATCCCTGTTTCGGATGAGGGTATTTCTGAATTTGGTGCAAGTTGGGCATTAGCAAAAAGGATTTTGTTTCCTAATTCATTTAAGATGATGGCACCATCCATTTTTGCCAGTTCATATAAAAAGCTCGGCGAAAAAGGGCAATTAATTGCAAAGCCGCCATCGACAATGCTTTTTACCTTTTCGTTATAGCCAACAACAATAAGCCCTCCTGTATTTGCCCTAAGAACATTATCGATTCCCTCGCGAACCGGTGTCCCAGGTGCTAAGAATTGTAAAACATCACTGACAGATTGTTCACCAAGCTTTTTATTTTCCATCTGTTACCCTCCCAACGCTGCTTGCAGTGCCTCACTAGCGGTCGAGACACCCATTTTAGAATGGCATAGCATTAAAAACCCTATCAATGACCTCAGAAAGCGTATTACATGGAATTACACTTATTTGTTTGAACACAGATGGATTTTTTAGTGCATTTTTAGCTACATACACTTTCTTAAATCCCATTCTTTCTAATTCCTTTACTCTGGATTCAAGAGCTGGTACTTTCTTTAATTCGCCAGTTAGACCAATATCGGCAATAAATACAGTATCATTCGGGATGCCTTTATCTTTATAGGATGATACAATACTCATCAACGCTGCAAGATTACTGGATTGCTCTTTTAATCGAATTCCACCAGTGGTCTTAATAACCACATTTTGGTTGAGCATTTGAAGGCTTGCTCTTTGTTCTAGAATAGCAGTTAACGTGCTTATTTGGTCTTTTCTCATACACTCCCCCACTCTTGATGGATAAGGTGTAAATGTTGGTGAGACCAAACTTTCTATTTCTACAATAATGGGTCTGGTACCCTCTTTGATGACAGTTAAAGCACTTCCACTAACAGCTCCATCCCTTTGAGTCATAAAAAATTCAGAAGGATTATCTATTCCAACCATTCCAGACTCAGTCATAGCGAAAAATCCCATTTCTCCTGTGCTGCCATAACGATTTTTACTTGACGAAAGTGCTTTTAGTTCTTCACCTTGTTCTCCGTCTATGATTAAGACGGCATCTACTAAGTGTTCTAACGCCCTTAATCCAGCGAGTTCGTCATCTTTTGTCATTTGCCCCACCATAATCACCGCACGTGGTCTATCGGGGCTTTTAGCCACTTTTAAAAGCTCATTTGCACACTCCATTGTCTGTGTTGGGGAGCCGGGACGGGAGTTGTATTCTTCCAGAACAAAGGTCTGAATGCTATCTATTATAATTAAGTCGGGATCTACTTCTTCAATACAAGCAAGGACATTATTTAAACTTGTGTCAGAATTCACAAATATATTATTATCTACATTCGGTAAAATCCGCTCAGCTCTTCGTTTGATTTGGCTGTCGCTCTCTTCTCCCGAAGCATACAACACCTTATACCCCTTTTCCGCAAGGTCTTGGGATACTTGTAAAAGAAGAGTGGACTTTCCTGCACCTGGTTTAGCGGTAATAATCGTGATGGAGTCTTTGACAATTCCACCACCCATTACTCTATTAAATTCACCAATATCGGTGATAATTCTATCGCTATTTTGCGATTTAGCTTCTGTTAGTCTTTTAACTGAGGCAATCCCCTTTGATACTTTTGTTGCAGTCGATTGTTTTTCATTATTTCCTTCTTCAAGGGTACTCATTGAGCCACAAGAATTACAAAATCCTTGCCATTTGGGGTGTGGATGACCACAACTGGAACATACATAGACCGATGTTTTCTTTGCCATTGTTTTGCACTTCCTAATTAAGATCCTTATATTGCTTAAGAAACGAAAAAAGAGGCACACGGGTTGACTTTATTCACGTGTACCTCATTCTTGTGTTTTTAAGCACCTAGAGTTATTTTACTAAGCTTGTTTTTTCTGCCATTCTTACAACGAATTCACCATTATCCACATCAATTATAGCATGTTGGCCTGTTAATAAGGTTCCTTTTAATAATTCTTCAGATAGACGGTCTTCAATATGCTTTTGTATGGCCCGTCTCAATGGTCTTGCCCCATATTCAGGGTCGTACCCTTCTTGAGAAATTTTCCCTTTTGCGGCTTCTGTTAACTCTAAAGAAATATCTTGTTCTTTTAAACGCTTGATTAACTGGTCTGACAGCAAAGTAACAATTTCATTAAGATGCTTTCTCTCTAAGGCATGGAAAACAATGATTTCATCGATACGATTCAAGAATTCCGGACGGAAGGCTTTTTTCAATTCCTCCATCACTTTTCCCTTCATATCTTTGTAATCCTGCTCACCATCCTGAATATTAAAGCCAACATATTTGTTTCGTTTTAGTGCTTCTGCACCGACATTGGATGTCATAATCAAAACAGTATTTCGGAAATCAACTGTTCTGCCCTTTGAATCCGTTAGGCGGCCATCTTCAAGTACTTGAAGCAGGATATTAAATACATCTGGATGTGCTTTTTCAATTTCGTCGAGCAGTATGACAGAATATGGTTTTCTACGGACTTTTTCCGTTAATTGTCCGCCTTCCTCATAGCCTACATATCCTGGAGGTGACCCAACTAATCTCGAAGTGGAGTGCTTCTCCATATATTCAGACATATCAATGCGGATCATCGCATCATCATCACCAAACATAGCTTCTGCAAGAGCACGTGCTAATTCTGTTTTCCCCACCCCTGTTGGTCCAAGGAAGACAAAGGAACCAATTGGGCGTTTCGGATCTTTTAACCCTGCTCTTGCCCGGCGAACCGCCTTTGAAACCGCCTTGACGGCTTCTTCCTGGCCGATAATCCGGGAATGAAGCACTTCTTCCAAATTAAGCAGCTTAGCTGTTTCAGTTTCAGCAAGCTTGGAGACAGGAACACCGGTCCAGCTTGATACAACACTGGCGATATCTTCAACAGTAACTTCATTGTTCTCTTTACCTTGCTTTTCCTTCCACGTTTTCTTCGTTTCTTCCAGTTGCTCTCGAAGACGCTGTTCCGTATCCCTTAATGAAGCAGCCTTTTCAAATTCTTGGCTTTGGACGGCCGCATCCTTTTCTTTACGCACTTCCTCAAGTTTTACCTCTAATTCTTTTAAATTAGGAGGAGTTGTATAGGAGCGAAGTCGTACCTTTGACCCCGCTTCATCGATTAAGTCAATTGCTTTATCCGGAAGGAACCGGTCTGATATATATCGGTCTGAAAGCTTAACCGCTGCTTTAATGGCTTCATCCGTAATGGAAACACGGTGATGGGCCTCGTAGCGGTCACGCAACCCTTCCAAAATTTGAATAGATTCTTCAGCGGTTGGTTCGTCAACGCGAATTGGTTGAAACCGTCTTTCTAGTGCTGCATCTTTTTCAATATATTTACGATATTCATCAAGAGTCGTTGCCCCAATACATTGAAGCTCCCCACGGGCAAGCGATGGTTTTAAAATATTGGAGGCATCGATCGCACCTTCCGCCCCACCGGCACCAATTAATGTATGAAGCTCATCAATAAATAAGATGATATTTCCGGCCTGCCTGATCTCATCCATTACCTTTTTCAAGCGATCCTCAAATTCACCACGATATTTTGTTCCGGCTACAACGGTTCCCATATCAAGGGTCATTACCCGTTTATCACGAAGAATCTCAGGTACTTCATTGTTCACAATTTGTTGGGCAAGCCCTTCTGCAATGGCCGTTTTACCGACACCCGGCTCACCGATTAATACAGGGTTATTCTTGGTCCGACGACTCAGCACCTCAATGACACGCTGAATTTCTTTACTTCGTCCAATCACAGGATCTAGGCTGCCTTCTCTAGCAATAGACGTTAAATCTCTTGCAAGTCCATCAAGTGTTGGAGTATTCGCACTAACAGATGCCCCGCCCTGATGGCCGCCGGATTCATTGCTGCCTAATAATTGGAGTACCTGCTGGCGTGCCTTATTTAAGCTAACTCCAAGATTATTAAGTACTCGGGCAGCAACTCCTTCTCCTTCACGGATTAAACCAAGGAGAATATGCTCTGTTCCAACATAGGAATGTCCTAATTTTCGTGCCTCATCCATTGATAATTCAATGACTTTTTTCGCTCTAGGAGTATAGTGAATCGTTTGAGAAGCTTCTTGTCCCTTACCAATTAAGTTTTCCACTTCTTTTTGGATTTTGTCAGAACCTAAACCAAGCCCATATAATGCTTTCGCTGCAATTCCTTCACCTTCACGAACTAACCCTAACAAAATATGCTCAGTTCCAATATTATTGTGTCCAAGGCGAATCGCTTCCTCTTGTGCCAAAGCAAGAACCTTTTGTGCTCTTTCGGTAAATCGTCCAAACATCATATTCTCTTCCTCCTCACCTATTTTCCATTCTCCATTTTTATTCGATCCCTAATGAGTGCCGCCCTTCTAATATCCCTTTCATGCGGTCGTAATGAACCGCCGGCATATTGCTGAAGGAAACCCGGCTGGGTCAAAATCATTAATTCATTTAAAATTGTTTTAGGCATATTTTCGATAAACCCCATATCAATTCCAAGCCTAACATCTGATAAACATCTTGCCGCTTCCTTCGATTCAATAATTCGACTATTAGATAATACTCCTAAGGAGCGGTACACCCTGTCTTCTAATTGTATGTTCGAAGTTTTTCGTAATGCTTCACGGGCTGACCTTTCTTGTGAAATTAGCTGGCCCACGACCCCCTTTAGATCACGGCTGATATCCTCTTCCGATTTTCCAAGAGTTATTTGATTGGAGATTTGAAAAATATTCCCCAGCGCTTCACTGCCCTCACCATAAATCCCTCTTACGACAAGCCCTAATTGATGAATAGCCGGAATGATTCGATTAATTTGCTGAGTTAAGATTAACCCTGGCAAATGCATCATAACGGAAGCACGGAGTCCTGTTCCCACGTTGGTCGGACAGCTTGTTAAATAGCCGTGTTTTTCATCAAAGGCATATTGAATATTCCCTTCAAGCCAATCATCTATCTCATTTGCGGCATCCAATGCTTCCGATAATTGTAAACCAGGAAATAAGCATTGAATTCGGATGTGATCTTCTTCATTAATCATAATACTAACTTCTTCGTTTTCGGTTAATAGAACGGCACCATGTGGTGAATCTTCAGCTAGCTTTGGGCTAATCAAATGCTTTTCTACTAATACTCTTTTCTGGAGGGGCTGCATTTCTTCAATTTTCAATAATTCCATCTGCCCAAATTTTTGCACAGCGGTTTTTCCTAAAATTTCTTCCATATTTACAATAATCATTTTAGCTTCTTCATGTGAAAAAACAGTAGGAAATTTATAGTCTTCAATGTTTCGCGCCAAACGGATTCGGGAGCTAAGAACAATATCTGAATCAGGTCCTTCCTCGCTCATCCAGGAGCTAACGGCAGACCTTAGAAAACGTTCAAGTGACACGTTATTCCCCTCCCTCAGCGCTTGCGGCTAATTTTTTCTCTAATGTACGTATTTCATCGCGAATCTCCGCTGCCCTCTCAAATTCTTCATGGGTGATGGACTCTTTTAAGTCACTTTTCAGCTCTTCAATCTGTTTTCGAAGATGAATCCCACCGCCCATTCTTTTTGGGATTTTCCCGTTATGTGTCCAATTCCCGCTATGAAGCCGCCTTAATACAGGCTTTAGCTGGTCTTTAAACGCCTCATAGCAATGAGCACACCCAAAACGGCCTATCTTTAAAAACTGTGGAAATGTCATGGAACAATGCTGACACTGAAGAATTTCCTCCTGATGGAACGGGCTTTGGCTTGGCTTTTGAAAAGTAGGATCAATATTTAATAAGCCCGCTAAAAGATTATTAAACGCAAAACCTGATTCTCCATTAAAGATAAACATTTCACCTTTTTCCTGAGCACATTTCTCACAAAGATGCACTTCTGTTTTTTCTCCATTAATGATTTTTGTAAAATGAAGTGCTGCAGGCCTTTGATTGCATTCTTGGCAAATCATATTTTCACCTCTCCGGCTGCGCTAGTTATTTATATTTTAAAGATGTTAACATTGCTTTTAGCATTCTTGCTCTTAATTCATCTCGGAATGGCAGATCAATATATAATACGGAACGATCAATGACACTTAACATAATTTTCGCCTCTCGTTTTGTAATGATCTCCTCTTGGACAAGCCTGACAATGACATCCTCGGCACTTGTTTGACTAATCCGAGTTTGAAATAGTGACAGCAAATGATCGATTAAATGGGCAAAGTCGTGGGATTGAACCTTCATAATCCGAATATATCCACCGCCGCCCCGTTTACTCTCAACAACATATCCTCTTTCAATCGTAAAACGAGTATTTATAACATAATTGATTTGTGAAGGAACACATTGGAATTTATCCGCGACTTCACTTCGCTTAATTTCAACAAGATCCTCTTCACTCAATTCCAAAACCTGCTTTAGATATTTTTCAATAATATCGGAGATGTTTCTCATCTTCCCACCCCCCATCTTCTGACTTTGACTATATTTGACTTTAATTATACTGAAATTTTTATGTAGATGCAACGATTCACTACTATTGATTTTCTCCAAATTTCACGGGTGTGAAACCTGTGAATTGTGGTAAATAACTACTAAATATGTAATGATTCATAAATTTTGAAGGCAGAACGTAAAAAATTCAGGCATTTGCCTGAATAAAAGTAACTTTTTTGCCTTTTATACTTTCCTTAATGGAATTCTAAATATACTTTCGGTCTGAAAGGAGTTTACTTTCCGGTTTTGGCTATTTACTTTCCAGTTTCGGATATTTACTGTCCACTTTTCTGATTTTACTTTCCACTTTCACTTATTGGACACAAAAAAGACAACCAATACAGGTTGTCTTTCATTTGCCTGGCAACGTCCTACTCTCACAGGGACGCATGTCCCAACTA
>NZ_JBIWDU010000032.1:0-24255 GCF_044762155.1 Neobacillus sp. NPDC097160
GCCACTTGAGCGTGGATATGGTACCCCTTTGGGTAACTCCTTACGTCGTATCCTACTCTCTTCACTCCCAGGTGCCGCTGTTACATCGATTCAGGTCGATGGGGTACTTCATGAGTTCTCAACAATTGAAGGCGTCGTAGAGGATGTAACATCCATCATTTTAAACATTAAAAAATTAGCTTTAAAAATCTACTCTGATGAAGAGAAAACACTTGAAATTGATGTTCAAGGTGAAGGACCTGTCAAGGCAATGAATATTACCCATGATAGTGATGTTGAGATTTTAAATCCCGACCTTCATATTGCAACATTAGCTTCAAATGGACATCTTCGCATGCGTTTAACAGCTAGACGTGGTCGTGGATATACACCGGCTGATCAGAACAAGAGAGAAGATCAACCAATTGGTGTGATTCCAATTGACGCCATTTATACGCCAGTTTCACGTGTGTCTTATCAAGTAGAAAGCACTCGCGTAGGTCAAATGACAAATTATGATAAGCTAACGCTAGATGTTTGGACAGATGGAAGCACTGGGCCAAAAGAAGCGATTGCTCTTGGTTCGAAAATTTTGACCGAGCATTTGAATATTTTCGTTGGGTTAACCGATGAAGCACAAAATGCTGAAATTATGATTGAAAAAGAAGACCACCCACCCGACAAAGTGCCAGCCATGCCACTTGAGGAACTCGAACTGTCCGGTCCTTCATAGAACTGCTTAAAGCGTGCTGGAATCAATACCGTTCAGGAATTAGCTAATAAGACCGAAGAGGATATGATGAAGGTTCGTAACTTAGGCCGTAAATCACTCGAAGAAGTGAAGGCAAAACTAGAAGAGCTTGGATTGGGATTGCGTAAAGACGACTAGTCTAACGTATAGCTAATCCGTTTTATGACTTCAACAAAGGAGGGAACCCTTCATGGCATACAGAAAGTTAGGACGCACAAGTGCACAGCGTAAAGCTATGCTACGTGATTTAACTACAGATTTAATTATCAATGAGCGCATCGAAACAACAGAAACTCGCGCGAAAGAACTTCGTGTGACTGTTGAAAAAATGATCACTCTTGGAAAGCGCGGCGATTTACATGCACGTCGTCAAGCTTCTTCATTTGTTCGTAATGAAGTTGCTAACGCTGAAAATGGTCAAGATGCAGTTCAAAAACTTTTCGCTGATATCGCTCCACGTTATCAAGAGCGTCAAGGTGGATACACTCGAATTATGAAACTTGGACCACGCCGCGGTGACGGTGCACCAATGGTTATTATCGAGTTAGTTTAATACCTTTTAACAGACAACAAGGGCGCTGGACAGTTTACAAACAAACTTGTTCTTTGCCCTTTTTCTGTAAAGAAAATTTTAATAGCGAACGAACCAAGCCAAACGAGTGTTATGATGAGCGTGACTCCTTTCAATGGAGCGATTAGGAAAGGGTTATTAATCTTTCCCGGAATGAATACTTGTATTCTTTTTTACGACTCGTCTAGCTCATGCACCTCCTCCCATTTCTTTATAGAAATCCCTTTTTTCGCAGATTATTCGATGCTGCCCGGGGACGAGGTGCGGGCTTTTTTTGTTATAATGGACATTATTGATAGAAAAAGTTAAAGTTTTTCCTTAAGATCAAAAGTAAAGTTATATATAAAGAATATATAAGGAAATGTTGAGATGAGATTAGCTGAGAGGAGGAATATCAATGAATGAGTCAATTGTGTCGCTTAAGGGAGTGTCCTTTCAATACGATTCACAGGAACGGTATGCCTTAAATAACGTAAGCTTCGACATTTATGACGGGGAATGGCTGGCAATTGTCGGTCATAATGGTTCCGGTAAATCTACGATGGCAAAGCTCCTAAATGGTCTGCAATTCCCGCAGCAAGGTGATATTTCTATTTGTGGCATGCAGCTTAACGAAGAGTCGATATGGGATATTCGCAGGAAGATTGGAATGGTTTTTCAGAATCCTGACAATCAATTTGTTGGTACAACTGTACAGGATGATGTGGCTTTTGGTCTAGAAAACAATGGGATACCCAGGGATGATATGGTGCAGCGGGTCGAAGATTCATTAAGAAAAGTGAAGATGGACCAATTTCTATATCAAGAGCCCCACCATCTTTCGGGTGGACAGAAGCAGCGGGTAGCCATTGCTGGTGTTTTAGCGTTAAGACCTTCCATCATTATTCTAGATGAAGCGACTTCCATGCTTGACCCAAGAGGACGTGAGGAGGTATTAGAGACGGTTAGACTTTTAAAAGAGGAGAAATCCCTCACCGTCATCTCGATTACTCACGACCTGGAGGAGGCAGCTAAGGCGGACCGCATCATTGTCATGAATAAAGGAGAAGTATTTCGCGAGGGAACACCAGAGGAAATTTTTTCAATGGATGAGCAATTGATTCAATTAGGATTGGATATTCCTTTCTCAGTAAAAATGAGCAAAGCATTCCGGCAAAAAGGGATTGACCTATCAAAGCATTATTTATCGGAAGAAGAGTTGGTGACAGAGCTATGGACATCTCACTTCAGCATATAGAGTATCGTTATCAAGCAAACACCCCTTTTGAACGGCTGGCTATTGAGGATGTATCGATTGATATTCCGGCAGGAACATATATGGCGATCATTGGCCATACCGGATCTGGCAAGTCGACGGTATTACAACATCTAAATGCCCTGCTGCAGCCTACAAAAGGAACAGTGAAAATAGGCGAGCATGAAATCAAATCACAGCAGAAAAATAAAAACTTAAAAAAAGTGCGTCAAAAGGTTGGGATTGTGTTTCAGTTTCCTGAACATCAATTGTTTGAAGAAACAGTCGAAAAAGATATTATCTTTGGCCCAATGAATTTTGGTGTTTCTGAAACAGAGGCAAAGAAGAGAGCAAGTCTCGCCTTGAAACAAGTCGGATTGGCGGAAGAAATTTTAGAAAAATCACCGTTTGACCTTTCAGGTGGACAAATGCGCCGTGTAGCGATTGCCGGCGTGCTGGCAATGGAGCCCGATGTGATTGTCCTGGACGAGCCCACCGCCGGATTAGACCCGCGCGGACGTAAAGAGATTATGGATATGTTTTATGCGCTCCATAAGGAAAGAAACCTTTCTACCATCCTCGTTACACATAGTATGGAGGATGCGGCAAGATACGCGGACAAAATCGCCATTTTGCAGCAAGGGAAGGTCGTAAAACAAGGAACACCGGAAGAAATTTTCTCATCGCCAGCTGATTTGGTCCAAATGGGACTTGATGTCCCTGAGGTAGTACGATTTCAGTTAAAGCTCGAGGAGAAAACAGGGTTGAAGTTAGAAAAAATCTATCTTTCAATTGAAGAGTTGTCTACCGCTGTTACAGATTCCTTAAACAGAGGTGTCCGCTCATGATGGAAAAAATGATTTTTGGTCGCTACGTCCCTGCTGATTCAACGGTCCATAAAATGGATCCTCGTTCAAAATTAATCATTATCTTCCTTTTTGTTTGTATTATTTTTCTAGCAAATAACATGATTACCTATGCACTCATCGGAATTTATACTTTTTATATGCTCGGCATGTCCCGTATTCCTGTTCGCTTTTTGTATGGGGGACTAAAGCCAGTTTTATGGCTTGTTTTATTTACACTTGTGCTGCAGCTGTTTTTTACAAAAGAAGGTGCTCTTCTATTCGAATTGGGTCCGATAAAAATTTATGAAGAGGGACTTAGGATGGGGATCTTTATCTCCTTACGATTCTTCTTTTTGATATTAATGACATCTTTACTGACTTTAACGACGACTCCGATTGAGATCACAGATGGACTTGAAACCCTATTGAATCCTTTGAAAAAGATTCGTTTTCCTGTTCATGAAATGGCGTTGATGATGTCGATATCACTAAGGTTCATTCCTACTTTGATGCAGGAAACAGATAAGATCATGAAGGCACAAATTGCCCGCGGTGTTGAGTTTTCCAGCGGTCCTTTCAAGGAGCGTATAAAGGCGGTTATTCCGCTTCTCATCCCCTTGTTTGTCAGCTCCTTTAAACGGGCTGAAGAGCTTGCGATTGCCATGGAAGCCAGAGGCTATCGCGGTGGTGAGGGAAGGACTAAATACAGGCAATTGAACTGGAAAACAGCAGATTCACTGCAAATAATTGTTTTAGCAATTTTAACAATTCTTTTATTCTTATTACGTTCATAATGGAGCGGCAAAATCATGCAAAGGTATAAATGCATCATATCCTATGATGGTTCGGGGTTTTCCGGGTATCAGGTACAGCCAAATAAACGTACAGTTCAAAAAGTACTTGAAGCGGTTTTAGCAAAAATGCATAAGGGTAATCCGGTTAAAGTGACTGGGTCCGGACGAACGGATGCCGGTGTCCATGCAAAAGGACAGGTCATTCACTTTGACTCCCCGCTTTTGATTCCTGAAGAGAAGTGGGAAGCCGCCTTAAATTCCATGCTTCCTGAAGATATTTCCGTTTTGGCGGTTATCAACGTTGACGCATCCTTTCATGCCCGTTTTGATGCGGTTGGGAAGGAATACCGCTATGTGCTTTATTTATCTTCTATCCGGGATCCGTTTCAGCGGAATTATGCTTGCCGATATCCATACCCTTTAAATTTGGGGTTGATGAAGGAGGCAAGTAAATATTTCCTTGGAACCCATGACTTTACTAGTTTTTGCGCAGCAAAGACCGAAGTGAAGGACAAAATCCGTACGATTGAGACGATTGATTTTATCATGGAGGATAGTTACCTTACACTGCGCTTTGTTGGCAATGGCTTTTTGTATAATATGGTTCGGATTCTTGTGGGAACATTATTAGCAGTTGGCTCAGGAGACATGAAGCCTGAAGAAATCCCTGGGATATTGGAAAAAAAGGATCGGCGATTCGCCGGGAAAACAGCGCCTGCAAACGGTTTGTATCTTTGGGAAGTCCATTATGAAGAAAATAATTAAAGCAACCCGACCTGGTGTAACATCTTCTTGACAATTGGACTGTAAGTATTTATTATATTATATGTGTGTGTTTTTAATCCCACGATAAAGCCCCGGAAAGTCTTCATCGTGATTGAAAATATTTGAATTGAAACTTAAGCGCACTAGGGCATTAGTCGGTCGTTCCCGGAACAGAATGAATCGCTACTTGCTTTATAAAGGTGCGAAAATCATAATCTTTAATGGATTTAATTAGGAGGGAAACTCATGCGTACAACATTTATGGCAAATGCCAATAATATCGAGCGTAAATGGTACGTGATTGATGCTGAGGGCAAAACTCTTGGACGTCTTGCATCTGAAGTTGCATCAATTTTACGTGGTAAAAACAAACCAACTTTTACACCACATGTTGACACTGGTGATAATGTAATCATTCTTAACGCATCTAAAGTAGAACTAACTGGTAAGAAATTAACTGACAAGATTTACTACCGTCACACAATGCACCCAGGTGGTTTGAAACAAAGAACTGCTCTTGAAATGCGTACGAACTATGCTGAGAAAATGATCGAGCTTGCTGTTAAAGGCATGCTTCCAAAGAATTCTCTTGGTCGTCAAATGTTCAAAAAATTACACGTATACGCTGGCGCAGAACATCCGCACCAAGCACAAAAACCTGAAGTTTACGAACTTCGCGGTTAATAAAGAGGGAGGGAATTTACTTGGCACAAGTTGAATATATTGGTACTGGTCGTCGTAAGAGCTCTGTCGCACGTGTGCGCTTAGTTCCAGGTACAGGTAAAATTACAATTAACGGACGTGACATCGAAGATTATATCCCATTTGAAGCTTTACGTATGGTTGTAAACCAACCATTAGTAGCTACTGAAACAAAAGGCAGCTATGATGTTCTTGTAAACGTAAGCGGCGGTGGATACACTGGTCAAGCTGGAGCAATCCGCCACGGTATTGCTCGCGCATTACTTAAAGCCGATCCTGAATATCGTCCAACATTAAAACGCGCTGGATTATTAACTCGTGATCCACGTATGAAAGAACGTAAAAAATACGGACTTAAAGGCGCTCGTCGTGCACCTCAGTTCTCAAAACGTTAATCTATACGTTTCAAAGGCTCTCAACCAATTTGGTTGGGGGTCTTTTTTATTATTAAAAAGTGCTTTTGACCACATCTGACCACCAATCAAAGCTCAATATACTTTTGGAATTTTGAGGCGGTTTGCTCTTTAAGGGTGTTTGTTACATGGGTGTATATATTCATTGTCATTTGAATATCGGTGTGACCTAGCCGCTCTTGTACTTCTTTAATACTCGCGCCAGCTTCAAATAATAAGGAGGCGTGAGTATGACGTAAACCGTGTATAGTTATCTGATGAAGATTATGCTTCTTAATTAAAATATTTAGCTTTTCATTAAGGTATGCTAAGCGTAATGGTGCTCCATCTCCCCTTATAAAAACAAGGTTATTTCCATCATTTTTTATTCCGTTAGCAAAACCCTCTTTCATATGGCTTATACGCCACTTTTTAAGCAAGGCAAGGGTTTTGTTATCTAAACTAATTAAACGTTTAGAATCCCTTGTTTTTGGCGTTTGGAAGAGGTATTTTCCATCAGTTTGGAACAGGGTTTTCCATAAGCGGATAGAGCCACCCTCAAAATCAATATCATCCCATGTTAGCGCTAATAATTCCCCTTTTCTAGCCCCGGTGTAAATTAAGAGGTGAAAAAGTACATGATCCCGAAGTGATATTTCCTTTTTTGTAATGGAAAGGAACTTTTTCACCTCTTCCTTTGTCCAGTAATTGCGCTCCTCGAATTGATTTTCCTCAGTTAGTAATTCTTTTTGCTGTTTTGGTATGGTTACGTGCTCCATTGGATTTTTTGAAATAATGTCCATTTTTACAGCATATCAGTGATTAGGTAATCAAGAATCACTATTCATATATTTCAGCATATTAATATATTAACGAGTTTACGCTTTTTTTCTTAGCGGGCTGTCGCCAAGCCGCCAGCATTGCGGTGCGTCAATACGCCCTTGCCATCACGGAACAGCTACAGCCCGTGCTCGATATATGCTAGGCTAAATAGAAATCGGTATTCGGAGGGATGCGGAAATGACAAATTATCACGCCTTAACGCAAGTGGAAGCGGTCGAGTATGCACACGGTATCCAGGATGTATTCCCGGATGGTGCGCAGCTGAAGTCACGGGAGATCGGCGACGGTAATCTTAACCATGTGTTTCATATATCGGACCCGGCATCAGGGCGAGCCTTAATTCTGAAGCAGGCGCTGCCTTACGCCAAGGTGATCGGCGAATCGGTTCCCTTGACGCTGGACAGAGTACGCATTGAATACGAAGCATTGCGCATTCAAGGGGAGCTTTGCCCTGATCTGACGCCAAAGGTATACGCGTACGATCCGGATTTGGCGTTGATGGTCATGGAGGATTTGAGTGATCACATCGTCATGCGCCGCGGACTGATGGAGCGGGGCCGTTATCCGTTGTTCGTCGGGCATATCGGATCATTCTTGGCGCGGACGTTGTTCTTCACCTCGGACCTGGCCATGGACCAACAGGAGAAGAAACTGCGGATGAAATCGTTCATCAATCCGGAGCTTTGCAATATCACCGAGGATCTTATCTTATACGCTCCTTATACAAAGTCCCGGATGAATATCTTCGAGCCTCATATCCGTGATGCCGTTGAGCGCATTTGGGCGGATAAGGAGCTGCATCTCGAGGTCACGCTGCTGAGGGAGAAATTTCTGACGAAAGCACAGGCCCTGCTGCATGGCGATTTGCATACAGATAATATCTTCATCAAGCCGGATTCTACGAAGGTTATTGATCCCGAATTTGCTTATTACGGTCCGATGGGCTTTGATATCGGGACGGTTATCGCCAATCTGCTGCTGAACTATTCAGGCCAAGAGGGCTGGAGCACGGATGCGCTGGAGCGCTCCGATTACCGCCGCTACCTGCTGGATACCGTGCACGACTTATGGTCACAATTCGAGCTTCAGTTCCGCGAGCTTTGGAACGGGCATGCCGCCGACCGGATGGCGAAGACCCGAGGATATCAGGATTTGTATGTGGCAAGACTGCTGCAGGACACAATCGGATTTGCCGGGGCGATAATGTTGTGCCGCGTCCATGGTTTTATCCACGTCGCGGACATCGACCACATCGAAGATGTGGCTGCCCGCGAACGGGCACAGCGGATCGCGCTGGAGATCGGCGTGATGCTGATCAAACGGAACCGCTCCACCCGCTCTATTGAGGAAGTGTTGGATATCGCTTTAAAAGCTGTAAACTAAGGAGCCGAACTTATCATAACGAACGAAGCTGAACATGCTGCGGCTGGGGAACAAAGCTGGCTGCAGTCGGTACGCTGAAACGGTGATCGCCTTAGGCAGCAATGACACAGGGAAGAAATATGTTTTAACATTTGTCCCAGCCTGTAGACAAACCTTCCCATCGGAAGGGGTCTACAGGCTTTTTCGTTGAAATAATAAATTGAACGATAGCTTAACCCACGCATTGAATGAGCTGATGCAAACTACTCGCTCTGAGAAAGGAGCATTCGGGTGAAACGATCAGCCGCTAAACGACAACTTGATGTCATGGCGGACAGCGAGGCCGATGCTCCTAAGGGGGGAGCTCATCGTCCTACTGAAACTCGATTAGCTTACCGCTTCGAAGCTCCTCCTTCACGAAGGAGCGGGTAATGAAAGCAGTCCCGCAACCTAAACTCGCAAACTCTATAAGCAAATCGATACTTCCCAGCTCTATATCCGGCTTCACTGTGAAACCCCTGGCCGCAAACCATTGCTCCAATAATAACCGTGAACTGCTCCCCGGAGATAATAGAAGGAAAGGCGGCTGCGCCAGTTCGCTCGTTGATAATGTACGACTCGCCAAATCTTGATAGGCTGCCCCTCCTAAGAAGGAATCCTCTAATGTAGCCAGTGTCCGGATATCCAACTGCGAATCGTATATGGGCATGTGAACAATTGCGCAATCGATCAGGCCTTCTTTAAGGCGCTGTGTGAGATCAGGCGTTCTGCCATGTAAAAGACGGATCCGTATGCCAGGATATTTCGTATGAAACAAGTTCTGTTCCACAGAAGACCATCAACATTAAAGGAGAAGATCAGCAGATTCGCATAGGAGGCCGGCATGATCCGTGCATTTGCCCGAGAATCGTGCCGGTCGTCGAGGCCATGGCATGTCTCGTTTTGGATGATCAGTTCAAACGACATGCCGCAATGTTGGACTGAATGAAAAGACGACAACTCATTCAAAATGAATAAGAGTCGTCTTTTTGTTTCGTTAATGCCGATCAATCTACGAAACGATGGATTTCCTCCAACACCTTGCGATGCTCCTGTGAAAAGACACCGTGGCCCGCATGGGGAAATAGAATCAGCTTGGAGCCTGGAATACGACGGTTCAGAATCTTGGCGTGCTTCGGACTGAAGACCCAATCATCCTCGCCGTGAATAATAAGCGTTGGTGCCGAAATTCGCCCGAGCCGATGGTACGAATCGAAATTCTTGCTCGCATCACGATGAATCTCCATGCTTCTAGGGTTCGAAGGCGCGATCTGCATCCGTTCCACGAGCGAATCGATCAAGTCCGGATTCTCCTGGATATAGGCTTTGGAGTAAAGCATATTTAGCGTGTCTTGCGGGGAATATGCAGCGTTCTTTCGCATCAGCCACTTGATCATCCGAAAAGAAGGTGGCACCCGTTTGACCCCGCAGGTCGTGGAACATAAGATTAATTTCGACACGCGGCTGGGGACTTCGATTGCAAGCTCCTGCGCAATCATTCCCCCCATGGATTGGCCTAAAATATGTGCCTTTTCGATATCGAGCGCGTTCATTAGCCCAATGACATCCTTGGCCATATCCGAGATGTCGTACGCTTCTGTCGGAGCATCGCTCCGGCCTGTACCTCGATGATCGAGCATGATGAAGCTGTTCCTTTCGCTTAACGCGGCCTTGATTGCCGGGTTCCACCAGTCCATGTTGCTGTCTTTTCCTGTAAGCCCGATCAAAGGAAATCCTTCCCCGATCGATTCATAACAAATGGTAATGCCGTTGACGAATACTTTTTCCAAAATTTTCCACTCTCCAATTTCGTAATCTCTTGCCGCGAATGAACGATATCCAAGATCAATATATTCTACGGAAGGAAATAGAGTGAGGTTGAAGGGGAAAGGCCCTCAGCCGATTGACGGCTTGAGCCTTTCCGCGTAGAACTCCTGTTTTATTTCTCTTCCGCCGATTGGTTCGTCCACGTGGATTCCTCGGACATTTCCGAATTCTGTTCCTGTGGGGAGCTTGCCTTTATGCGCTTCCGTCCTATCGCTATTAATTCTTGGCCGAATGTCAATGGTCTCCTCCCTCTCTTTTCTTATGATTTTTGATCGAGACGCTGCAAGACTGAATTTGCTGTGTCAGGTTTTCCTGCATTTTGGTAAGCTGCACTTAGGTTTCGCAGTACTTCGCGTACTTGCTTTGGAGTAAGGTAGTTGGAATTCTCTTTATAGTGGTCAAGCAGGAAGGTGAGGTCCTCGATCGTCGTTTCCGAGCAATGGAAAAAGGACTCCGGCAGCCTCAGACAAATGTTCCCGCGCAACAACCGAATTTCTTTATCGTTTGAGTCTAAAGAAACGGCCCGATTCAATGCGTCTAATCCCCCTTGCGCCTTATCCGCTCTTTCCAGAATTTTAACGGCATCCCGGCCTAAAAGAACGAGAGTACTGCCGTAATAGGCTTCAATTAGCGCATTCTCAGGCTCGGCCTCACGAAGCTTTAAGAGCATCTCGTTTGCTTTTATCACCGCTTTTTTGTCTCCGTCCACCCCATTATTATGGAGTGTTTTGGCTTCCTCGAATTGTTTAATATGGACGCTTTGATCTGCCATTCCTATCGACCTCCGATATTGAAAATCTGGGTACTTCTCCAACCCGTAAAAGCAACACAGATAAATCCTCTCCTTGCATTTCCAATTTACTTGTTAAGATATGTGCGATCCCCATATAGAGGTTAGATGAAATACCCATTTATTTAAAAATGTACGTTTGTCCGAGTCAAGTCTTTACATTCGTGCATTCCATAACAGTAATTACGGAGGAGGGCAGAAACTTGTCGGAAAGCGTGGCAGCCGTCCCAAATTACAAGAGATGACCGCTGGACATAAACCTGAATTACCGCTCTTATGTTCTGGATGGGGATAACATCCGCCACGGTTTGAACAAAGACCTCAGTTTCGGTCCGGATGACCGTAGGGAAAATATTCGCAGCATCGCGGAGGTGGCAAAGCTTTTTGTCGATGCGGGAATCCGTTACGGCGTTCATTTTACCTTATCGTGCGATCGTAACATAGCACGATCTATTATTCATGAAGGAGAGTTTATAGAGGTTAATGTAAAATGCCCGCTTAGCGAATGCGAAAGGCGGGATCCGAAAGTACTATATAAAAAAGCGAGAGCAGGCGAAATCTTGCAGTTTACCGGCATTTCCGCTCCATACGAGCCTCCGGTGCGACCGGAGATCTTGATAGAATTGGATAGGCAAAACGGTAAGCGAGTCAGCCGCCCAGGTCCTGGACTTTCTAACATTATATATACGGAGTGACCATGGAATGTTCACACATAGCCGTCTGTAACAATTTTCTCGTCGAAACTGGTTTTAGGCACATGGTTATTGTAGTAAGTTTGTTCACACTTTACCATAAATGAACAGGCTATTGCTTCTTAGGAGGGTTTTTATGAAATTGCAATCCCATAAGATGATGGTTTCCATTGACGAGCATTCATCCCATCTGGAACCATTCAAGGGTTTTTTTAAGCAATTAGACGATGAAGGAAGAACCATTGAAAAGCTGCCTCGGTAAAGAATTGAAGACTATCAGTTGAAAGCCAATAACGCTACGCTTGCCCATGTCTGGGACAAGAATGAATATTACCGTTCGAAGCTGGAAGAAGCGGGCTTCACGGAACCGAAAATCGAAAGCCTGGAGCAATTAGCTTCAGTACCGCTGCTCAAGAAAGACGTTATACGAGGAGATAAGCAGAAAGTCTTATGCGTCGATCCGAAAGAAATCGGTCAGGTTCACCTTACAAGCGGAACTTCGGGGAAGCCGATTTATACCTCCTACACGTTAGCTGATCAGTATATATACGATATACTGCCCAAATATTTGGAAATATTCAAGGAGTCGGGCGAGGATGTTGCGGCCATTGCGCTGCCGTATGAGTTTGCACTGCCCGGTCTCGGTTTTCAACGTTTGTTCCAGTTTGCGTTCAGAACGGCGGTGCTGTCGCTCGGCAAAGGCGGATACATGGCTCCCGTCGATAAGTCATTGGAGCTGATGAAGGAATACCAAGCCACGGTACTTGCTACCACTCCTTCCTATGCAGCACTTTTGGTGGAAGAAAGCGAGAAGTATGGTATCAAAATAGGTGATGATATCCGCCTCAAGAAGATTTGGCTTACCGGTGAAGGGTGCTCCTCTACCTTCCGCGACCGGCTGGAGAAATGGTGGGGCTGTGAAGTGTCATTCTTCTACGGCTCGACAGAGTGCGGGGGTGTTAGTGTTGAATGCAGCGAACACAAAGGGTATCACGTCATGGAAGGACATGTAAAGGTAGAAATTATTGATCCTGTTTCGGAGAAGCCGCTTCCGTACGGCAAAACCGGAGAGATCATCGTAACGACGCTGCTGCGTGAAGGAATGCCGATGGTGCGTTACCGAACCGTGGATATCGGTTATTTGCAAAAGGCCAGATGCGTTTGCGGGAACACCATGGACGTTTTGCAGCTGAGAGGCAGAAAGGAAAATATGTGCAATTGAATGGTGAGGATTATTCCCCGTTCTTGTTGGAACACTTCCTTATGGAAATTCCCGATGTGGGCATGTGGTATTATTTCAAGCTGAATAACGAAGTTCTGAAGATCGAAGCCGAGCCGTTTCGGACGAAATTAAGCGACGAGCAATTGGCGGAGAAAATCCGAAAGCATATGGCTGATCGGATCGGGATTGACTGCCAGGTCGAAATCAGACACGACATCCCCCGTACTTTCGGCAAAGTGACCCGAGTGTTTAATTAGTCAAAACCTTTTAAACAGGAGAGGAGGTGATAAACCATGAGTGACAAAGAAACGAAAGAGCAGAAGCAAGCAAGAAAGCTATTAAAGAAAGCGGATAAAGCAAAAGCAAAAGAACAGAAGCACCTCGAGAAACAAGCGCGGAAAGGGGAAAAATAAGTACAGAGTAACGAACCGGAAGAAGAGTAGTGGAAAAGGCTGACTCAAAAGGGAAGTGCTGTCCCTAAGAGTCAGCCTTATTTACCATACCCCTTCGTTGAATACGTTCCGAAAGGAGCTTTTCTTACGGGCACGTTATTGTTTTCTTGCTTTTTCTTTCATTTTGCATTGATTGGCATATTTTTGGCTTAGACTTCTTTTCAACTTTTCCCAGACTTTTTTACTTTGTTCTGTTTTTTTAGTCGTATTATTTATTGCTTGTAGTTCTCGACGGGCTTTTTCTCTTTCTACTTCGGCACGTTTAGCCTGTTTTTCCTCTTTTGTTGTCTTTCTAGTGCCATCTTGGCTTTATTTCTTTCAGCCCTTTTTAGAAGGTTCTGTTCTTTCTTTTCTTCTGGTGTCATGTGCTTGTTTTTTCCTTTATTTTATTTGTCAGTTAATAATTTTAAGGCTTTTGAAATAGCATCAACCATGGTCATTTCATTTATAAATGCGTACTCTCTAAGTAATTTAAAATCATCTGGTTTGATCCGAACAGTTTTATATTTTTCGTGTGGAAAAGTCTGTTTAGAAGTGTAGGGAATTTCTTTTTCTTCTGCATTATTTACAAGTGTTTGATTAAAAGGATTAGTCTTTTTAAAGCTATTTTTATTATTGTTATTAAATGGATTTTGCTTTTCATCCATGCTATTTACCTGCTTTCTTTAGAATTTCTTTTACTACTTTTTCATACATTCCAAGTGCCTTTTTATCATGAAAATCTTCTCTTTGTATGCCAGTTAATGCATACCGTTTAATCCGTTCTCTTTTATAAACATGCGTTTTAAATAGCAAACCATGTAGTTGTTCTTTGGCCTGTTCTACAATATAAGTATCGACTTTATTCTTTCAAGGGCGGCAGCACAACAGACTGAAAGAAAGGGAGGGGTATCTTTCCAACAGTCTGTACGTGTCACTTCAGGATTAAAGGGCCCGATAACCACGGACTGTACGGATATCTCCTACATTCCGTAGGTTCCTGTTCCTTTTGCGGCAAGCCGCCACCCTGAACGAGCCGTAAGACTTGATAGAACCTTTAGGAATAAAAATCTTTAAAGAATGAAAAGGATAGCAGCCAATGGGCTGCTTTGTGTTTGACGGGCAGTCGCATTGGGCGCTGATGAAATCAGCGTCCTTCCATTCTTTAACAGGACAGAGACGTCACTTTGGTGAAACGACTGGATGAATGTTAGATAAGTGAATTCCAGGTGGTGAAAATCCATCCCCGAGGAGACTGACCTAGCTCGGGAAGTCTAATCTAGGGCAATATCGCGAGGTGTTGTCTGAAGGAGATGTGGAAAGTCGAGAGACCCGTAGGCGAAAGGGCAGACCCTAATGCAAAAAGTGTGAAGTACGGCGGCAGGATAAGATAAGTTGGCGACTCTTCGAAAAGTGAGGAAGCCCACTCAATGACATTTCCTCTAGAAGTCAGATCGAGGAATGTGGCTTATTTTGTGATGGTGCAGGATATGTTTGGTAGGAAAATGCGATAACCCCGTGAGATCTCCACCCTACCAACAGGCAGGGTTCTTATCTATAAGGGAAATCTGAAGTGATAAAGAACGGGTGGAGAAGTCAGAGGTTCCCATAGTACGGAAGTAGCTCTATGACCATAGCCTGAGTGAACGGAAGGGGAATGACCTATGGCTCCAAGCCATGAACAAGATGTAATGTCAACATTCACGTTACTGCGGTAAAACTGTTTGAATGTACATCAAGGAAAGGCGTGGAATATGAAATGAATCAAGAGTGGAAATTTAAACTACACAGTGTATATGGTCAACTTCTATTTGATCGTAAGCTCACCGAGAGTTTTCTAAAGGTAAAAGAAAACAAGGGGGCAGGAGGAATAGACAGGGAAACCATCGAAAGCTACGAAGCGAAATTAGAAGAAAATATCATGAATTTACTTGGGGAAACTAAGGAATAAAACCTATCAACCACAACCCGTTAAGAGACTGTACATTCCTAAGAAAGATGGAAAGAAACGTCCTTTAGGTATTCCTACTATAGAGGACCGCATAGTTCAATAGAGTGTGGTGAATGTTCTCCAACCTAAATTTGAGGATAAACTGTTTCATTGCTGGTCGGTTGGATATCGGCCCAATCGCGGAGTAAAAAGAGCATTGCAGATTATCCATTGGAACATAGAACAAGGATACAATCATATCTATGACTGTGATATTAAAGGATTCTTTGACAACATACCGCATAACAAACTTCTGACCGTATTGAAGAAATATGTATCAGATCGAACGGTCTTAAATATGATTCAACAATGGCTTAAAGCTGGTTATATAGAAGAAGGCAGAACCATTCATTTAGAATACGGCACACCCCAAGGGGGGGTTATATCTCCTCTCCTTGCGAACGTCTACCTTAACGAACTGGATTGGGATTGGGATTTATGAGGATGAAAGGGAAAGGCCCTCAGCCGATTGACGGCTTGAGCCTTTCCGCGTAGAACTCCTGTTTTATTTCTCTTCCGCCGATTGTTTCGTCAACGTGGATTCCTCGGACATTTCCGAATTCTGTTCCTGTGGGGAGCTTGCCTTTATGCGCTCCACGCCCTGGTTCATTAAGTCTTTGCCAGTCGATATAACACCGGTCATCAAGGAATTGGTGACAGTTCCGAAAGTTAAACCTAACGGTTGATTATCGTCGCGCTCCATATTCGCAAGCTCTTTGCCGACGTGGGTAGCGCCGCTTTTCAAAGCAGCATTGGCAAAATTTGCGATCTCTTTCCTTACTCCCCTGAAGATCCCTTTCATGAGTTCTGACATTTGCATCACCTCCTTTCTGATCCTGCGATTTACCCGGGTAAGGGGATGATTCTTGCTCTAGTGTCGTATTTTCTTCTTGTGACGCTTACGGGGAGCTTCTTGTTTCTTCTCCTCTTCCTTCTTGTTTCTTCTCCTCTTCATTCTTGTTACCGTTAATCTTCTTTTCCGCCCATTTGAGGAGTATATTGCCGGCGGAGCGAGCGGCTTTTCCAATCAAGATCGATGTGATGCTGTCGTTGTCTGGGATGTGTTCAACCGAAGGTTTGCCTTCCAAGGATTGCAGCTTTAGCCTGAGAAGCTGCCTGAATTCCGGATCCTGAGTTTGCTGCTCCAGCTTCGTCCAGCATCTGGCCGCATCTTCGTTCTGACCGATTCGGCGATACGCCTCGCCGAGCTCGTAGGTTAGTTTCGTGTAGTCATTGGCCCCGAGTATGCCTTCTTGAAGTGAATCCCGATCGATCAGGAAGGTATAATCTTCAATTACCTTCCGCGTCCGTTGGAAATACTTCTCTGGCAGCCTGTATGCGGACCTGCCGCGAAGATATCGGATCCTGCTGTCGTGCGGAGCGGCTGCTACCGCTTTGTCGAGAAGCTTTAAGCCGTTTTTCGCCCATTTCAGCCTTTCGAGCGGGGTCGTTTTATCCCGAGCGATTAAAAGCATGATGCTGCCATGGTAAGCTTCCGCATGAGGGTGGTCCGGATAATCGAGTCGCAGCTGTTCTAACAGCTGATGCGCTTCCTGAACGGCGGTTACATTGCCTCTCGCACCTTTCTTATACAGCGAGATAATCTTGTCGAGTCTCTCATCGAATGTCAATGGTCTCCTACCTCCCTTTTCTTATGATTTTTTCTTAGTTTCAATTGATCGAGACGCTGCAAGACTGAATTTGCTTTGTCAGGTTTTCCTGCATTTTGGTAAGCTGCACTTAGGTTTCGCAGTACTTCGCGTACTTGCTTAGGAGTAAGGTAGTTGGAATTCTCTTTATAGTGGTCAAGCAGGAAGGTGAAGTCCTCGATCGCCGTTTCCGAGCAATTGAAAAAGGACTCCGGCAGCCTCAGACAAATGTTCCCGCGCAACCACCGAATTTCTTTATGGTTTGAGTCTAAAAAAACGGCCCGATTCAATGCGTCTAATCCCTCTTGCGCCTTATCCGCTCTTTCCAGAATTTTAACGGCATCCCGGCCTAATAGAACGAGAGTACTGCCGTAATAGGCCTCAATTAGCGCATTCTCAGGCTCGGCCTCACGAAGCTTTAAGAGCATCTCGTTTGCTTTTATCACCGCTTTTTTGTCTCCGTCCACTCCATTATTATGGAGTGCTTTGGCTTCCTCGAATTGCTTCATATGAGTGTCGTTTTTTGCCATTTCAATTCCCCCTTCCCGGACGTTACGAATAATCGATCCTTAACCAATTTCATTCCCGAGCAACTTCCGGTGTAAAGCCTCTCCAAAGCGTTATTTTCAAAGTCTAGCAAAAATAGTCCGCCCTGATCTGAACCACTGGCTGGACAGCTTATCAGAAGACGTGTATTGAGATATTCAAAATCTTGATCATTCTCCAAGCCGAATAACAACACGGATCAACCCCCTCCCTAAAATAAACGATTTGTGCTAGTTACGATATGTATGGTTTATATGAACGGTTTGGGTGGATAATTCATTTTATATAAAATGTGTTCTTGTCCGAATCAAGTATCACTTTCCTTGCATTTCATAAAGAGTAAGGTAGGAGTGGAGAAGGTGAATGATGGAAAGCTAAATAAAGAAGAGAAAAAAGCAGAAAAAGCAAAAAAAAGAGAAGACAAGTTGGCAGAAAAAATGGAAGAGAAGCAGGTTAAAGATAAACGGAAATACAACAAAAAAGATTGTAGCAAGAAATTAATAGAGATGGATCAAATCTCAGGGCAATTGGTACATGCAGTTTAGGCCGCGTAGATTCTAAGAGTATTAAGAATACATGCAAATGGAGGATTTAGATGAAGTTTCAAACTCATAAGATGACAGTTTCCATTGACGAACATTCATCCCATCTAGAACAATTTAAGGAATTTTATAAGCAATTGGATGATGAAGGAAAAACCATTGAAATAATTCCCCATCAAGAAACAGAAGATTATCAGTTAAAAGCTGTTAACGCCACTCTTGCTCATGTGTGGAACCGAAATGAATACTACCGTTCGACGTTGGAAGAGGCAGGTTTCACAGAGCCTAAAATCGATAGTCTAGAACAATTAGCTTCCGTACCGATGCTGAAGAAAGATGTCATTAGAGGTGATAAACAAAAGATATTATGCGTCGATCCGAAAGAAATAGGCCAAGTTCACCTAACTAGCGGTACATCGGGTAAGCCAATATATACCTCTTACACATTAGCTGATCAATATGTATACGATCTGCTGCCGAAGTATTTGGAGCTGTTTAAGGAGTCGGACGATGATGTCGCGGCAATTGCGTTGCCTTATGAATTTGCGCTGCCCGGCCTTGGATTTCAGCGATTATTTCAATTTGCGTTTGGTACGGCGGTTCTATCGCTTGGCAAAGGCGGTTACATGGCTCCTATCGATAAGTCGTTGGAATTAATGAAGGAATTTCAAGCCACGGTCCTTACTACAACCCCTTCTTACGCAGCACTCCTAGCAGAAGAAAGCGAGAGGTTAGGTATAAAAATTGGTGAAGATATTCGCCTGAAGAAAATTTGGCTTACCGGCGAAGGATGCTCCTCCACCTTCCGGGGACGGCTGGAAAAGTGGTGGGGATGCGAAGTCTCGTTCTTCTACGGCTCAACCGAGTGCGGAGTTGTCGGTGTAGAATGCAGTAAGCATAAAGGGTATCACGTCATGGAAGGGCATGTGAAAGTCGAAATCGTTGATCCGGTTTCGGAGGAAGTGCTTCCGTACGGTCGAACGGGAGAAATCGTTGTGACGACACTGTTGCGTGAAGGAATGCCGATGGTACGCTACCGGACCGGGGATCTTGGCAGCTTGCAAAAATCCAAATGCGATTGCGGAATCACAATGGATGTTTTGCAGCTAAGAGGCCGAATGGAGCACATGCTGCGCTTGGGCACCGAAGACTATTCTCCATTCTTGATCGAGCACTTTCTCATGGAGATTCCCGAAGTAGGTTTATGGTATCACCTTAAGCTGGATCAAGGAGTGCTCACAATCGAAGCCGAGAAGTTTCGGACGAAGCTAAGTGACGAGCAATTGGTGGCAAAAATTCAAAAGCATATGGCTGATCGGATTGGGATACATTGCGAAGTCGTAATCAGACACGATATCCCTCGTACGTTTGGCAAAGCGATCAGAGTATTCAATTAGCTATATACAAAAAACGAGAGAGGCAGGTGCTTTAATGACCGACATCGATAGAGAGAGGGATCGAAAGTTTCAGGAGATGTATGTGCGTATTCTAAATTCCCCTCTGTACAAGAGGAAATTATCGAACTATGCTTTAAACGGCATTGGATTGAGTCACATCCAGACACTTCCGTTAACAACAAAGGAAGATCTGCGGAAAGCCGGCCTCTTCGGTCACCTCGCCGTCGATATGAAGGAAATCGCTCAATACCACGAATCGACCGGCACGACCGGGGAGCCCTCCGCTGCCTGGTTTACGCAAAAGGATTTGATGATTGGCGGAAGACAATTGAAGGAATGCGGCGTGCGTTTGACGTCTGAAGATCTGGTGCTGATCCGTTTTCCTTATGCAATGGCGCTGCCTGCATTCTTAATGCAGCATGCAGCTTGGCAGACAGGAGCTGGGGTTGTTCCCGCAAGCGGACGTACTGTAGTTACCCCTTACCCCAGAGTGTTAAGCCTGATGAAACATCTTTCTGTCACGGTGTTGGCGGGACTCCCGCGTGAGATGGAACTGCTGGCCGAGGCGGCTCGTCTCGGCGGTTCTGAGCCGAGCAAGGACTTTCCGGCTCTGCGCGCCATATGCGTCGCAGGTGAATTAATGAGCGACAAGCGCAGGAAGCATATAGAAAAGCTGTGGAGCGTGCCTGTATTTAATATGTACGGTTCGACGGAAACTGCCAATATCGCTACAATGTGCGAGTATGGCACAATGCATATCGTAGAACAAGATTTTTTCGTAGAAGTACTGAATGAGGACGGTTCAAGCCCCGTCGCTTATGGAGAAAGAGGGTTTGCGGCGATCACGACGCTTTCCCATCAGGGTTCTCCTCTGCTGCGATACTTTAATGAAGACATTATTTCTTTAGAGCCCTTTTTATGCGATTGCGGCCGAACTGGAGCCAAGCTGGTTCATTACGGCAGAAGCAAGGATCGAATCCGTTTCGGAAACACTGTCCTAGACGCAATGGATATTCAGGAAGCCGTATATTCGTTGTCTCCTGCTCCGGATGCTTGGAAGGTGCTAGAGCAGGAAGAGGGGTTGCACATTTTACTAGATTCGCATGATTCCGGGAAATGGTCGGAGGAAAATGTCCGTTCTCGATTATCTTCTCGACTTCAAGTGCCGGTCACCGTTGAAATCATTACGTTGCTCGATCGTGTCGATCTCATGAGTAACGTTCCATCGATAAAGCCTGTATATATCAAAAAGCGAAGTAACGGCTCATAGAAATAGATCCAATGAATTCGAAAGCATAACGATAATTGGTTAGGAAGATTCCCCATAATTAGACTGAAAGAAGGGTTATTCATCATGAGCAATAAATTGCAACAAGAGAAATCACCTCTTCTCGTAAGCCGCCACCATAAAAGCGAGGATACGATTATTACTATTAAGCAAGCGGTGATCGGTGGTTCATCGCATACGCTGATCGCAGGTCCCTGCTCGATCGAATCGAGAGATCAGCTCGTAACGGTTGCTTCCGCTTTAAAGAAAGCTGGCTTAACGGTCATACGCGGCGGGGCGTTCAAACCGAGAACTTCTCCTTACGATTTTCAAGGGCTAGGTGAAGAGGGATTAAAAATTATGAAGGATGTGGCGGATGAAACCGGATTGGTGACCATCAGCGAAATTATGAGTCCCACTCAAATCGATACAGCCGCCCGTTATATCGATATCTTTCAAATAGGCGCGCGCAACATGCAGAACTTCGACCTGCTGAAAGCCGTCGGCCAAACGAAGAAGCCTATACTACTGAAACGCGGCCTTTCCGCTACTTTGGAGGAGTTTATGCTCGCAGCAGAGTATATTCTGCATCAAGGGAATGACCGGGTCATGTTAATCGAACGTGGTATACGCACTTTCGAGAAAGCGACTCGCAATACGCTTGATATTTCCGCTGTTCCAATCTTAAAGAAGGAGACCCATCTTCCAGTGCTAGTGGATGTCACTCATTCTACCGGGCGGAAAGATATTCTGCTGCCTTGTGCAAAGGCAGCGCTTGCCGCTGGTGCCGACGGGATTATGGTTGAGGTGCACCCGAATCCCCCGGCCGCTCTCTCCGACGCGAAGCAGCAAGTCAACATTGAAGAGTTTCATGCGTTCTGGAAGGGGCTCTGCGATTCCGGCTTGTACCATTAACAATCTTCAATAACTGTCGAAAGAGTCGCGCACAATTGTCTAATGGAGGTGAGAGTATGATAGACTCACAGTTTGAGCGAAAGGCGTCGGATGTTTTACACGGATTGATATTTGACTTTCTATTAGTAACAGATGGACGAACAACGGATTTGCTAGAATTGCTGTTGAACGAGAAAATGATTGTACAGGTGATCCGGCAAGAACAAATAGGTGGAGAGGATGCAAACCTGATGGGTAAATCCTCGGGAGGCCCGTACTATATTCGAGAATCGGTTTTGATCGGCGAGAAAAGTCGATTTGTCGTGTCACACAACATTGCGCTAGTATATTCTAAGCATGTACCTCCCGCTTTGTTCGAGAAAATTGCGCATGGACAAGAGGGAATTGGAAAAGCGATCAGCTCACTCGGAATGCGTACATTCCGAAAGGTGGCCGACTCCGGATTCATGAACGAAGCGGAAACGGTCGATCTTTTCCAACGGCCGATCAAGATCCACTTTCCTAATCTGCAAAATAAGGTGCCTTACAAAAGATACTTCATTTATTTCGGACGTAAACCGGGGATTCAGATGCTCGAATATTTCCATCCGAGCATCATCGGACACCGTTTACAGCAAGGGATGACGAAAGAGCAATCGAACAAAGAAGAATAAGGTTCTGAAAGAAGAGTAACTGATAAATGGCTGGCTCTACAGGGAGAAACGCATCCCTTAGAGTCAGCCATTGCTTTTGAATATGCAGGCCTCAGCAGTGAATTATATGCTGACAGGCTTCCTTATTCTTTTCTCGATTTTGCTTTCATTTGTTCGAAGATATCGACTCCGGAGATGACCATTTGTTCACCAGCATATTGTACACCCTTCTTTACGGCTTCGAATAATTTTCCTGCAACGATAACGAATGGTTGATCACGATCTTCTACAGCTTCAATGATTTCTTGCTCGGCTACGTTTGCTCCGTTTTTGACCGCCGTCGTGTAGTTAGTGACAAAGTATATAAATCCCCGATTGATTTCGCGAAAAATTCTCGAAAACTCTTGATTTTCCCTCGACAACTGTTTCACCTCCTTACGATACTACATTTAGCCATTCTCGACTCTTTCCTCGTTCAACATACCACTGCAATACTCCACTTCCTGAAAACGATCGACCCGTTGATACGCTTCACCAATCTCGTAGATCACTCTATAATAAGTGTCTTTATAATGACTGCCCGGTTGACGTAGTTCCCACTCAATAAGATGGATATAGTCTTCAATGGCTATTTCCACAGGATACAAGGATCGATCGGGTAACAGGGAAGCTGCCGAAATGCGGAGCATACGGGAGGCAGTATCCTGGGTGAAGAAGCAACAGCTTCATCGAGAAGCCTCAGTCCTCGTCTCGCCAGCTCACTCTTTTCTATCGGATTCGAGGCATCCCTTGCCATCAAAACCGCAACGTTGCCGTGGTATGCTTCGTTATCGAGCATCCGGGATGTTCCAGACGCAATTGTGAGAATATGCGGTTTGCTTTCCGAATGGAGTCTACATTTCCTGCTGCGCCTTCATCATGAAACTGAATCGCTACAGCCAGACTCTACTCGTCGGATTCGGCTTTCAACGGTCGCAACCTCGTCATCCTGCATCGGAACGGAATCAATCGTTCCCGTTCGTTTCTTGCCGTACCTAGATGTAAACAATGCTACGATAACGCCCACCACTAGTACGAAAACAAACACGCCGCATAAACTCATGCCCAGAATGAATAAGATTTTATCCCCAAAATCCATGTTCCTATTTTTCATTCTACTTTCACTCCTTCCTTATAAGAATAGTTCAGTATATGAAAAAATACCCTAGATCATATAGGTAATGGATTAGAATTCGTGAATTCCACTTCAGCCCAATCCAGATTCGCTAACTCACATAAACATATATTTAAAAGGAGGTTTCCAATCATGGGACATAATCAGAGGGAATCTGATTCTAATCCGGTCGCAGATGAAGAAGCACTTTCGACGGTTTCGAAACAGGAGGGCGATTTGGAGTCGAAGCGGTTTATCCAAGAAGAGTTAGAGAAACCAGAAAATCAGGAAAAGGATGAAGGAAAAGAAGACTCGGAGAAGACCTCGTCGGCTGAGACGGAGTTTACTCTCAATTCCCATCCGGTCGTAGATGAGGAAGCACTTTCGACGGTTTCGAAACAGGAGGGCGATTTGGAGTGGAAGCGGTTTATCCAAGAAGAGTTAGAGAAACTAGAAAATCAGGAAAAGGATGAAGGAAAAGAAGACTCGGAGAAGACCTCGTCGGCTGAGACGAAGTTTTCTCTCAGTTCCCTTATCGAGCAGTTACCTTTAGAACAATTGATCGATTCGGCAATACGAATTTTTAATAAGAAGACAGAACCGGAAGAAAAGAACCAGAAAGAAGAGAAAGGCCAAAGAGGCACCGAAGAAAAGAACCAGAAAGAAGAGAAAGGCCAAAGAGGCGCCGAAGAAAAGAACCAGAAAGAAGAGAAAGGCCAAATAGGCGCCGAAGAAAAGAAACGGAAAGAAGAGAAAGGCCAAAGAGGCGCCGAAGAAAAGAACCAGAAAGAAGAGAAAGGCCAAAGAGGCGCCGAAGAAAAGAACCAGAAAGAAGAGAAAGGCCAAAGAGGCGCCGAAGAAAAGAAACGGAAAGAAGAGAAAGGCCAAAGAGGCGCCGAAGAAAAGAAACGGAAAGAAGAGA
>NZ_JBIWDU010000032.1:24353-46637 GCF_044762155.1 Neobacillus sp. NPDC097160
CGAAAGAAGAGAAAGGCCAAAGAGGCGCCGAAGAAAAGAAACGGAAAGAAGAGAAAGGCCAAAGAGGCGCCGAAGAAAAGAAACGGAAAGAAGAGAAGGGCCAAAGAGGCACCGAAGAAAAGAAACGAAAAAAGGAGAAAGGCCAAAGAGGCACCGAAGAAAAGAAACGGAAAAAAGAGAAAGGCCAAAGAAGCGCCGAAGAAAAGAAACGAAAAAAGGAGAAAGGCCAAAGAGGCACCGAAGAAAAGAAACGGAAAGAAGAGAAAGGCCAAAGAGGCGCCGAAGAAAAGAAACGGAAAGAAGAGAAAGGCCAAAGAAGCGCCGAAGAAAAGAAACGAAAAAAGGAGAAAGGCCAAAGAGGCACCGAAGAAAAGAAACGGAAAGAAGAAGGGCCAAAGAAGCACCGAAGATAAGAACCGGAAAGAAGAGAAAGGCCAAGGCCGAAAAAAAATAGAGTGGAGTTTCTTCGTCGAGTAATGAAAGACCAATACGACATATTAAAAGCGAATACGAGTTGATTGGCGGTTCATGATTATTTTTTCAATTTTAACTCCGTGCTTGAAGAAATCATTTGGAGAGGCATGCTTCTAAGTCGTTTTTCTGAGCACTTTGGCAATCGATGGGCGGTAATGATAACGAGCATAGGCTTTGGGCTGCAGCATTATTCCCTTGGATTCTCTTGAGGTGTTTGCCTTTTATTCACTTTGGGAGGGCTGTTTTTTGGGGCTATTACAGTCAAATCAAAAAGTATCGTTCCTGCAGTAATATGGCATATGTCAATCAATGCCTTAATGGTTCTTAGCGGAATGATATTAAAATAAACCAATGTATGGATATCCCTCGCCAAATGAATGGGCGGCATGATGTAATCTCTGACCACATTTTGACCACGAAACATATAGAAGGGTGTAACATTCATTTTTTAAATTAACCTAAAAAAGCCTGTTTTATCAGGCTATTTAAGAATTATTTTATTTCGTATTTCTAACTATTTAATATATAAATTTAAGAACGAAAAAAATACGGACTTAAAGGTGCTCGTCGTGCGCCTCAGTTCTCAAAACGTTAATTTATACGTTTCAAAGGCTCTCAACCAATTTGGTTGGGGGTCTTTTTTATTATTCGAGAGGACCCCTAGGTGCCCAACCGTGAAATAGGCTCCTAAATCAGTAACAACCACCTAAAAAGAATCATATTTTGTTGAAGAGAGTAAACGTATTATCTGATGGTTTCATCTCATAAAACCCACAAATTCATTTCACTTTATTCTCAAGTCAGGAGATGGATTTCCCTGATTATTAAATATAAAGGGGAGGAAGAAATGCATAATTTTCAGAATGGTTTACAATCATTAGGAATGGATCATTACCAAGTTGGTGAATTAATTCCTATAGATCCTCAGAGCCAAGATTCGCGTGTGTTTGGTATGCGCTGTGGAGGCTTCGGTCGCTGTGGAGGCTTCGGTCGCTGTGGAGGCTTTGGTCGCTGCGGAGGCTTTGGTCGCTGCGGAGGCTTTGGTCGTTGCGGAGGCTTTGGTTGTGGCGGTTTCGGTTGTGGCGGCTGTGGTGGCTGCTTCGGTTTTAGCTGTTTCGGTCTCGGTTTCGGTTTTAGCTGTTTCGGTTTCGGTTTTATTTAGTTGTTTTGGAGTCTCAGAAAAAAATAGTTATTTTATGATAAGAAAGTGCCCCCTGCATGGACATGTGCCGCAGGAGGCACTTTTTTTTGGTTAATCATAATGGACAAATAAACGTACATAAAATGATAGTGCATAATTAGGACTAATTTGATTTAAGGAGGAGCTGAATGACAAAACTTAACTCGTCCACACGTTTAAAGATCAAAAGGGATTCATTTTATCTACCAGATCAAAAGGGCGGTGTGTATTTTAGAAATAACTTAAGTTCATTCCAAATGGAAGGAAACACTATTTACCAATGGATTGAAAAATTAGTGCCAATGTTTAACGGGGAGCAATCATTGGGAGATTTAACAGAGGGATTAACGGCCCCGTATCGCAACAGGGTATATGAGATTGGAGAGACGTTGTACAAGAATGGCTTTGTTCGCGATGTTAGCCAAGATAGGACACATGATTTAAACCCCAAAGTCCTAGAAAAGTATGCTTCACAAATTGAATTTATCGAGAATTTTGTAGATTCTGGTGCGTACCGTTTTCAAGAATACCGTCAAGCTAAAGTTCTGGCTATTGGTTCTGGATCCTTTATGGTGTCATTGGCTGCTGCATTAATTGAATCGGGACTTCCAAAATTCTATTTCATGTTGACCGATTCAGTACCTACAAATCAATTGCGGATAAATGAGTTAGTACGCAATGCCTACAATGTTGACTCTGAAGTGGAGGTTGAGCAAGTACCATTTGAAAAAAGGGACGGAAGGAGTTTTTGGCAAGAAGCTTTGCATCCATATGATTGGATTCTATATGTCTCTCAGGATGGAAATGTAAAAGAACTTAGGAATCTGAATATGGTTTGCAAAGAGCAAAGGAAAGGGTTTTTTCCTGCCATATGTTTAGACCAAGTGGGGCTTGCTGGTCCATTGGTTCATCCGGAATCAGAGGGATGCTGGGAGTCAGCATGGCGCCGAACCCATCAATCTTCATTGCAAGTAGATCGGCAGCCGCAATCTTTCTCTACAACTGCCGGAGCCATTATGGCCAATGTCACCGTATTCGAATTTTTCAAAAAGGCTACAGGAATTGCGGGTTCAAATCAGAGTAACCAAATTTACAAACTTGATATTGAAACGCTGGAAGGAGACTGGATTTCATTCATCACACATCCATTGGTTACAAATAAAAGTGTCTCGCCAAGACTGGTGGAAGATCTTGATGTAAGGATAAAGGAAGAAAAGAGTAATAACGAACCTTCGAGTAACCTCTTGGAATATTTCAGTTTATTAACTTCGGAAGAAACAGGAATTTTCCATACCTGGGAGGAGCGAAACTTGAAACAGCTTCCTCTTTCGCAGTGCTATGTTCAAGCGGTTAATCCAGTGTCAGATGGACCAGCAGACCTCCTGCCAGAGGCTGTCTGTTCGGGTTTTACACATGTGGAGGCAAAGAGGGAAGCGGGACTGACTGGTATTGAAATGTATGTTTCACAAATGTTTAAGGAATGTAGTGATCAAAAAGAAAAGGCTGGTGAAAACATACCAGGGGGGTTAATCGGCATTGGTGCAGGAGAAACAGTCGAAGAGGCAGTTTGTCGCGGCTTGCAAGCCTATTTAGAGAAAGAATTGAGAAATAAAAAGGACGATCTACTAAATCCCGTTTTTCGCGTACAACTGGGAGAAATTGAAGATCAACGCTGCAGATTTTATTTAAATGCCCTGACTACCTTAAATGGTGCACCGACTATCGGTTTAGAAAATGAAATACTAGGCTTCCCCGTTATATGGATAAAGTCGCAGGGGCGTCGGTACACTAGTACAGGTTTAAATACAACGTTGGCTTTACGGAGTGCATTACAACAAGTGATTTTGGATAAACAAAATCAGGTGCAGGCAACCGAAAGGATATCGGAATCAGCTGTATTTTTGAAAGAAAAGGAATTTAAACTCGGAATCCCTTCTTGTGAAGAAATAACACAATTAGAGCTATTACAATCTTCCATTCAGGTTTTGAGCCAAAACAGCAAACGCCTATTCGTTTATGATCTTGCGTTCGAACCATTTTTAAAACAGGAATTGGCAGGGGTGTATGGTGTGAAGGTTCGAGAGGAGGAATCCTAGTGGCCGCCCATATTCTCATTGACGGAGAGGGTTTATTAGCGGATTATGTCTTTGATCAATTGTCCGGCAATTATCTAGTAAGGCGTCAAAGCCTATTAGAAGAGGTTCTCGAAGAAACAGAATTAGCTCTGGTGTTGCACGATGCCTGGAATCCAGCCATTCATCAAAAAGCGGAGGAAAAATACAGGAACACAGGTATTCCGTGGCTGCGAGGTTTCGTTTCCTTTGGGGAGGGAATTATTGGTCCTTTAGTTCGCCCTGATACACCGGGATGTTCTTGCTGCGCTGACATACGGCGCTTGATAGCTGGATCCGATCGAAAAGAAATGTGGCAGCTACAGCTAAGGATGGCAGCAGGAGAAGGTGTCATGCAAGATGCATGGGCATCAAGAACAGGACTATCACAAATGGCAGCTTTGATATGTAACGAAGTTCAAAAGGTTCTTCAAGGAGAACCCAGCAATTTAGAAGAAAGAGTGTTCATTATTAACCTGAGAACTTTAACGAATGCTAGTCACCTTTTCTTACCGAATCCCTTGTGCCCGATTTGCAGGCCATTACCTGATGATACACCAGAATTAGCCCAAATTAGGATAGAATCTAGCCCTAAATTTAATGGCCAAGATTATCGCTGCCGTTCGATGGATGAATTTAAAATAGTACTAGTCAAAGACTATCTAGATTACCGTACTGGTGTCATGAATGGAAAAATCCAAGATTTCACGCTGCCATTTGCTGATGTTTTAGTGAACATGCCGTTATTTGAAGCGGACGAGGGAGTTGCAGGCCGGTCTAATTCTTATGAAATGAGTGAGCTGACTGCCATTTTAGAGGGTTTGGAACGATATTGCGGGATCGAGCCTCGAGGCAAAAGGACAGTAGTTCGGGATAGTTATCATAATGTAAAGCAACATGCACTAGATCCTACAAGAGTAGGTTTGCATGAAAAGGAACAATACGCAACGCCTCATTTTCCGTTTAAACCGTATCATCCTGATAAACCAATGAATTGGGTCTGGGGCTATTCGTTTTTGCAAGAACGTCCTATACTGGTTCCGGAGTTACTCGCCTATTACAGCTTGGGCCACGGGGAGTGCTTTGTTTATGAAACCTCCAACGGCTGTGCATTAGGGGGGAGTTTAGAAGAAGCTATTTTCCATGCCATTATGGAGGTTGTCGAGCGGGATTCATTCTTGATAACCTGGTATGCAAAACTCCCCCTTCCGCGCCTTGACCTTAGTTCTGCTAACGATAAAGAATTACAGCTGATGGTCGACCGTATACGTGAGGTGGCGGGATATGACCTTCATTTTTACAATTCGACGATGGAACATGCGATTCCAAGCGTGTGGGCAGTGGCAAAAAACAGAAGATCCAAGGGTGTAAACCTCATTTGTGCAGCCGGAGCTAACCCTGATCCTGTAAGGGCTGTAAAAAGCGCCATTTACGAGCTTGCAGGAATGATGGTTAGGCATGACGAAAAATTGGAGGCAAACCAGGAGAAATATCAACATATGTTACAGAACCCGTTCGCAGTACGGACCATGGAGGACCATGGTTTGCTGTACGGGCTGCGAGAAGCAGAGGAACGGCTGAATTTTTTATTGGATGATCAACGTCCATTACGTACGTTTGCAGAAGAATTCAAGGAACCGCCTGCAAATCCTGATTTGAAGGAAGATCTTCAGGATATTCTTCAAAGGTTCCACCGGTTAGATCTGGAGGTCATTGTGGTGGACCAAACGACACCGATAACCAAACGGAATGGATTATCCTGTGTGAAGGTAATGATCCCTGGTATGTTACCGATGACATTCGGACATCGCCTGACCCGTGTGAAAGGGCTAGAGAGGGTCCTTTCAGTGCCAATGAAACTTGGATATAGAAAACAGCCGTTATCGTATGAACAGCTTAATTCATATCCCCACCCATTCCCATAATTGAAAAGTAGGAGGTGTCAGATTGGAGCTAGAAACATTTGTACATCATCTTCACTTTAACACGGAAAAAATCACTCCGCCAGATTGGCAAGTGGACTGGGAGGATGCACCACTTCCCTATAAACTGTACCGCGGCTTACCAGAGATTGCACTGAGTTCAGATGTACCGATAACACTGGGCGGACGGGAAGCTAAGGCAGAACCTAGTCTGCAGGAGCTAGGTCATTTCTTATGGTATGTATACGGCCTTACTCAATACTCTCAATCCGCTTTATTCGAGGACACCGAGGAAAAGGCTGCTGTGAGCTATGCCCAGTTATTGCGCAGATTTGTACCCTCTGGAGGGGCGTTATATCCCAATGAATTATATGTGTATGTAAAGCTGGAGGACACACCAATAGGAATTTACCATTATGATGCGGCACATCACCGCCTCCTTTTGCTGCGAGAAGGAAATTACGATTCCTACTTATCAAGAAGTCTTGGGAATAGCTGTGATCTTTCTGACTGTTTCTGTACTGTTTTTGTCTCGACGCTTTTTTGGAAAAATTTTTACAAATACAATAATTTTTCCTACAGGCTCCAAGGGTTAGATGCAGGTGTGTTAATTGGGCAATCTTTAGAAGTGGCCAATACGATGGGGTTTTCATCTCGGGTATGCTACCAATTTCTTGATAGGTCTATTAATCATTTGCTTGGGCTGTCTAATCAGGATGAAAGTATATATGCAGTTATTCCATTATCTGTTAATCAACCCATCAACGGTGTTGACAACGATCATAATAGAGAGGAAATTGTTTCTGCCACTGAATTGTGCCGGGAAGTGCCACTGTTGGAGCATGTTTCCTATAACCGTTCAAAACGGGTTATTGATTATCCGATGCTGAGGAAATTTAATGAAGCAGCCATGTTTGAAACAGCAGAGTCATTTATGAAGATAAAGAAAGATAGTAGTATGAAACTTTCCTTAGATTCGGAAATGATCTTGCTTCCCTTTGCTGAGCGCCTTTCGTACGATCTCGCATCCGTATGCAGGGAGCGGCATTCTCCAGATATCGATTTTATCATAGGAAATGTGAGTCAAATAAAACTATCCACTTTGTTGAAAGAGACATTTTCCTTCTCGTATGAGAATGACCTTGACGCCACACATGGGAATGTGGAGAGTCGTGTTTCTTTGTATGGCAGTTTATACAACGTGGAAGGAGTTCCAAATGGTGCTTACTCTTATGACAATACCACTCATGCACTTCGGAGAATAACTCAGGGGGATTTTCGGGAGTTTTTACACTATGGATTAACAATGCCCAATGTGAATCTGTATCAAGTTCCGCTCTGTATGCATGTCGTTGGAGATAAGGATCACTTCAAAGAGGAATTGGGGTATAGAGGATATCGCATTCAACAGATGGAAGCGGGCATTCTCGTGCAACGTCTGCTCTTGGTGTCGTGTGCCTTAGGGATGGGGGGCCATCCACTGCTGGGATTCGATGCGAACCAATGTGATGAACTTTATAGGATAAATTCGAAAGGGAAAACCAGCTTGATCCAAATCCCAGTGGGTCCATACCGTCCCCGCGCCTGGTTAAAAGGGAGTTTGATTGGCTAGGGAGCGATAAGTGAAAAGCTCAGGGCTCGCCAATTGGCGAGTTTTCTTTAAAAGATAAGAAAGTATAAATTTCGATTTTGAGAATTGTCCAGCTCCAGCACCCTAGCGGCTAGTGTCCTTCGCTCTCCGCCCTACGATAAGTCAACATCGAATCGCCTCCGGCTCTTCGTGTTTCCTTTATCTCAGTTGGAGCGCTCCAGGCCATACGCCGCTGACCAGGGCGCTTCCGCTTTTCTTTATATCGCTTGACGATACGGGTTGCAATTAAACCTAAAAACCTTCATATTAAATAGAAAAGGAGGTGCGATATGCGACGTGATATACAACCGAATGAACCAGCTTTCTCTTCTAAGGAAGTGGCAGAAGAAGTGGGAATTGCAACACCCACTGTTCGAAAGTATAGCCAAATCTTAGAGCGGAATGGATATGAGTTTTTAAAAGATGGTGATCGGCGGATCTTTGTTCAATCCGACATCGAAGCGCTTATAGCGCTACGCGATACAGACAAGCCCCTAGACGATACAGCTAAAGACCTTGTATACCAACAAAAGAAAAGATTAGAAGGATCCAATGAAACAGAGATTGCGATATCCGATACATATGAAAATTTACCCCATGACCCCGATCAATTAAAAGAGGTCTTAATGTTTTTAGTCAATGAACTAGCGGCCACACGTGAAATGAATACCCAACTGTCAAACGATATGTCACAGCTAAAAACAAATGTTTCCCGGCTCCAGCAAGATCATCATGTTATAAGTTCTAGTATTGGAAATTCATCACAAAAAACTAATGCAAAAATTGAAAAATTATCTGAACAACAAAATACCCATTATGAAACCTTGCTGCAACAAGAAAATCAAATAAGCGAATTCTTACAAAAAGAAATACAAAATATGCGGGACGAACAGAAAAAAGAATGGCGTTCACAAAATGATTTTAATAAACGCTTAGAAGAAGCGATACAAAAGCCTAAAGAAAAATGGGGGAGACTTTTCTCCATATTCCGAAAATAGGGCTTATTTAAGGCCTTTTTTGCTTTTTATAAAGATTTTATGTTGCGTATCGCTGGGCGATATGGATATGAGTTTTTAAGATGGCAATACCCGTGACTTTGTTCAATCCGATATAGAAGCGCTTATAGCGATACGGACAAGGCCTTGGACGATACAGCTAAAGACCTTGTGAATTAACAAAAAGAAAGATTAGAAGGAACAATGAAATCAAAAGCAGAAATTCTTCTTTGTTCCGACTTTTCGGATTCACTATTTTCCAAATTTCAACAAATTCCCGGGAAATATCTACAAATTCTGAGTAGATATCGACAAAATTATAAGCTTCTCAATAGCCATTTGTATTTGTTGATAAGAAAGAGAGCTACTATAGCATACAAACGGACTCTCAACCGATTTGGTTTGGGGAATGCAAAAACGGATGTGATTTTTGCTCAACATCCGTTTAGTCTACTAATTGATTTTTCACCGCATAAAGGGCAGCTTGGGTCCTGTCAGCCAGCTCGAGCTTTGCCAAAAGGTTTGATACATGTGTTTTAACGGTCTTTTCGGTAATGAATAAAGAGGCGGCGATTTCCTTATTGCTTTTTCCTTTGGCAATTTCCTTTAAAACATCTAACTCTCTTTTGGTTAAATCCTCGAGTAAATTTTTTTCTAGCTTGCTTTTATTGGACAAATTGGCCAGTAGATGTGAAGTCGCTGTCGGATGAAGCTGGTTTTCTCCGCTCATAATTTTTTTAATTGATGCGACAAGTTCATCAGGCTGGATGTCCTTTAGCTGGAATCCGGAAGCACCTGCTTCAAGGGCGGGAATTACATGGTCTTGATCTGAAAAGCTGGTCAACATCATAATTTTGATTTCTGGCAGTTCTTTTTTAATGATTTTTGTTGCTTGGATTCCGTCCATTTCAGGCATAACCAAATCCATGAGAATAAGATCAGGCTTTAGCGATTTTGCCAGTTCAACGGCCTCTTTCCCATTTGCAGCTTCTCCGATAATGTCAAATCCCTTTTGCGTCCGTAGAAAAAAGACCAAGCCCCTTCTGACAACATGGTGGTCATCTACTATTAGGATGCGTATACTCACTGAATTTCCCCCCTAAAACGGAATTTGGATTTTTATTTCTGTCCCGCTTCCCGATTTACTCTTTAATTGAAATGTCCCATTTAACGCTTCTGTCCGTGCTTTCATATTTTTTAATCCCAATGAAGGGATTTCAAGATTTTCATCGTAATGGAAGCCGCAGCCCGAATCCTTAATGGTCATCTTTACCCCATCTTTGGAAGCTTGAAAAAATAAAGCCGCAGCTGTAGTCTGAGAATGCTTTTTACAATTGGCCAGAGCTTCTTGGCCGATTCGCCACAACGCTTCTTCCACCTTACCGGGAATGCTGGCTGCTCCTGTTACCGTTGTTTCGATGGACAGGCCAAGCATATTAGCATAACTTCTTAGGGCACTAACAAGTCCGTTTTCCAGTCCCTGCGGCCGCAGCTGCCAGATTAATGCTCTCATTTCCCCAAGAGCCTCTTGGGCTAAATCCTGAATGTAGCTGAACGTTTGTTTGACTTCATCGGTTTGTGTCATTTCCACTCCTGCCCTGGCGGTAAGGCTGAGGGAAAATAACAGCTGATTAACGGAATCGTGAAGATCCCTCGCAAGCCGGTTTCGCTCAGCCACAAGTGCTGTCTCTTGCTCCCGCTGTGTCAGTTTGATTCGTTTCAAAGCGGTTCCGATTTGATAGGCAACTGCTTCGAGCAATGCAAGTTCATTTTTCTCGAAATGGGTTTTGTTTGGTGCACCTACATTTAAGATCCCAAACCGTTCCTGTCCTGCTCGGAGCGGGACGGTAGCATGATGGGTCAGGCCGCACGTTTCACCGGCGTCCTCTTCAATTGCCTCTTCAATTCGTTTACATTCCATAATATTCGATGCTTTATTAAGTTGCCGATTGTTATATTTATTGACACACCAGCACTTTCCTTGGCACATTCTTTGTTTTTGGTTATTGACCAATGCGGGCGGAAGGGCTGCATCGGCAATGAGCTGATGCTCGCCATGTTCATCGATTAAAAAAATCCAACCTGTTTGCAGTCCAGTAACGTGAAGGAGTTTTTTCAACACGCCAGATAAAACGGCTTTGGTATCCGTTCCTTCATTTAAAAGCTCCGCAATTTCCTTTAAAATGCCGATTTCCTCATATCCAGCCTCTACAGACACGTCAAAATTCCCCTCCAAGGTAAAGTATTTACTGTTATTATAGCTTATTTACAATTATCAGACTTCCATGATTTATGAAGGGCAGATTGTAGAATAGAACCATGAGGAAAGTCCTTCATAACAAGTAGTTAGCCTAACGTATTAAGTTTAGTCTGTAAAAACTCAATAATCTCCCGATCGGGTCCTTCATAAAAAACGGTATTCCAGCCATTGTCCAGCTCATAAGGTCCTTCTATTTTTCGAACTTCAGCGAACCGGTTCATCACTTCAAGGACACTGCTTACCTCAAAGCAAATGTGAGCCGTTTGGTCGATCGCTTGTCGACCGGAAATTAACTCTAGTCTAAAGTCTCCCAAAACCAGGAACACAATCACTTCTCCCATGAAAGAAAGACGGCTTTCTTCCTGAAAACTCAAATATTTTTTATAAAAGGCTAGAGATTCCTCCATATTTTTCACTTCCAGGGCATAATGATGAAATCGCATATAGAAGCCTCCAATCATAAAATGAGATTCATATCCCCAAACTCATGCCATAGATAGCGGGATTCGATTGCTTGATCATATGCCTGAAGCAAATGTTTTTCAGATACAAAGGCGGACAGCATATCGAGATGGCTGGCTTTCGGTTCATGCAAACCAGTAATGATACCATCCGCCATTTTTAAAGGATAATGTTGATCGATATATAGATTTGTCATCCCAGACAGTGCACCGTTTTTAGCTGCAGTCTCAAGAGCTCTAACCACAGTCGTACCAACCGCGATTACCCTTTTTCCAGATGCTTTAGTCTGGAGAATCCGTTCCATTGTCTGTTCTGAAATTTGATACTCTTCCTCATTTTCTTCAGGTGTTTGGTGCCATTGATCATCAAGTAAATAGCTTAATCCTGTATGCAGTTGGATATATTCAACCTGTATGTCTTTCCGCATCAGTTTAAATAACAGCTCCCAGCTAAATGCCCTGCCGGCAGAAGGCATCTCTACTGAGCCGGGATGACTGGCAAAAACCGTTTGATAGTAATCCAAGTCCCAGGGCTGTTCAATATATTCGTAACGTACCGGTTCACCAAGTGCATAGATGATATTGAATAAATCCGGTCCTTTTTTAGTAAACTGAATGATTTTTAGAGGGGAGTTTTCTTTTTCCCCGATCATCGTTGCTGCCAATTCAGGTGAAAATTGTAAAATATCGCCAGCTTTTACAGGATTCGCAACAACGAGTGCATCCCAAGTATCCTCACCACGGCGTCTTGCCAGCCGAACTTCAACCTTTGGTGCCAGTTGAATCGTATTTCGACGCCATTCGGCATGTAAAACCGCGGGTATGGTGCGGCTATTATTTAATATAACTAAATCCCCAGCTTGGAGATAATTTGCCAAGTGGAAGAAACGGTCATGCTTGATTTCTCCTGTTGTCCGGTCTAGAACCATCATCCGGACATGATCCCTTCGTAAGCCTCGTTTTTCAGGGGGAAGGGATGCATTCAGTTCCTCAGGAAGATAAAAATCCAACGCTTTAGTCGCAACCATTCCTTACACCTCCTCTGACTGGGCCTCAAACCGCTGGCCATTAATTCCTGCAGCCTTTTCCGAGGCGAGATATAAAAATATGTCAACAACATCCTCAGGCTTCGCCAAGGGGTAATCGCAATCGGGAACAGCCAGGTCATGCATGTCTGTGTCCATTTCTCCAGGATCGACCATGTTGACGCGGACATTCGTTTCACTCAATTCATCTGCCCACGTTTGGGTGAGGCCTTCAACAGCAAATTTTGAAATTCCATATGCGCCCCAACCCGCAAAGCCTGTATGGCCGGCTTCAGATGTCACATTGATTATTGATCCAACGTTTCGCTCAAGCATTCCCGGAATCACTCTTCTCGTTACAAGAAATGGCGAAACGGCATTCACCCGGAGCACTTCGGCAAAGTCCTCTTCAGGGTAATCGAGCAGTAATGGCATTGGACTTGGTCCCAAAATAGAGGCGTTATTAATCAAGACATCAATACGCCCATAGACTTCCTCTGCCATCGCAACGAATCGTTCCACATCCCTTGACTTGGAAATATCAGCAATTACCGCCAGCACTTCAGCACCTAAATCGAGAGCTTCTTTCTTCACCTTGAGCAGGCCTTCCGAGGATCTTGCACATATCGCCAACCTGGCACCATCCTTTGCAAAAGCTAACGTCAATGCTCTTCCTAACCCTTTAGAGGCCCCAGTAATCATTACAACTTTATGTTCCATTTCTAATCTCCCCTTCATTTCTTGATGTCTTAAGCATACCGGTTCCTTCCAAATCCTCCCTCAGAAAAAAGCTTGAACTTTATCTACAACTTTTGGCTGAAAAATGGGGCATTAGTGGCCGTATGATTGTGGAGGTGAACCATCCTTTGTTTGTGAAAATAATATCCATAAGGGGAGTATTTCATTTAAATTCCTATGTTGTTTAGGAGTGGTATATCCATCCATTTTAAAACACAAACTAACCTATCAAATTCCATAATAGGTGGGATTCCTCCATGCCTTTTTTTCAAAAATATAAAAGAGAAAAAAAGCAACATCATTTAATGCAAAAACAGCAAACGAACCTAAACCAAAAACTTATTAGTTCGAAATTAAAGGAGAATCTTGCGGTTATTCAAGAGATATTTAGCGATACTCCCGATTTAGTGGTGAGGAACTTTGTGATAAAACAAACACAGTTCCACGCAGCACTTGTTTATTTAAGTGGACTTTCAGATAAACTGGCGATAAATCAACATGTTTTAAAACCTCTATTATTTGAAGCTGATCAGGACAAAGATTTTGATGTAAAGGTATCACTTGGTCTAATAAAAGAAGTGACTGCCTGGCCGGAACTGGAAAGTGATATTTTAGAGGGCTGCAGTATTTTGTTTATAGATGGGCGGGCAGTGGCGTACCATTTTGATACACATGGATGGCCTCAAAGGGGAATCGAAGATACTTCGATTGAGTCTTCTTTACGTGGGGCACATGAAGGGTTTGCCGAAACGGGTAGCACGAATATTGCCTTAATCCGCAGGCATATTCCCAACCGTGAGTTGAAAATAAAAGAAATGAAGATTGGTGAAAGAGGGAAAACGAATATTGCCATTATGTACTTAGCCGATGTTGCCAATCCTGAAGTATTGCAAGAGATTATTGATCGGATTAACAAACTGGAAATCGATTTCCTTTCAAATACAGCTTCATTGGCAGAATACATTGAGGATAACCCGTACTCTCCGTTCCCGCAATTATTTATAACGGAACGTCCTGATTTTGCAGCGTCAGAAATTTTTCAAGGGCGAATCGTTATCGTTGTCGATCGATCGCCCAATGTCCTCATTGGTCCGGCAACATTTGAATCTTTTTTCAAGAGTATGGATGACTATAGTCTGCGATGGATGGGTGCCTCTTTTTTACGGCTTATGAGGTATTTTGGGTTTGTAGCTGCCATCTTTCTTCCGGCTACCTATATTGCTGTCATTTCCTTTCACTTTGAAATCATTCCGTTAAAGCTGCTTTTATCTGTTGGTGCCTCGAGGGAGCGAGTTCCATTTCCGCCTTTCATCGAAGCGATCATAATGGAAATAACATTGGAAATGCTGCGCGAAGCAGGAATACGCCTCCCGGCAAAAATTGGCCAGACAGTTGGAATTGTTGGAGGTATTGTCATTGGTCAAGCAGCTGTTGAAGCAGGTATTGTTAGTAATATTATGGTGATTGTCGTAGCCCTAACAGCAATTGCTTCTTTTATTATACCCAATTATGATATGGGCTCAGCGATAAGAATGCTCCGATTTCCGATGATGATCGCAGCTTCATTATTCGGATTCGTGGGACTTACTGTGGGGCTAATGACCTTAATTGCCCATTTTGTTGCCCTTGAATCATTGGGTACGCCATATGGCAGTCCAATCGCCCCATTACGATTCTCGGATTGGAAGGATCTATTTATTCGATTTCCACTATGGTCTATGGTAAAGCGCCCTGAGAGTACAAGACCCGTTCAAGGGAAAAAGGCAAATTCTAGTCGTCCAGAAGGTGACAAACAGTGATGAAACATAAAAAGAACCAAATTACATTTATGCAATATATTTTATTGATTCATGGTGTGCAAGCAGGGGTCGGATTATTAACACTACCACATGATTTAGCTGAAAAAGCAGGGACGGATGGATGGATTTCCATTATTATTGGCTGGTTCTTATCTACACTTGCTGGTTTACTCATTATTCAGGTAATGAAAAAATACCCAAATGGAACCATCCTTGATCTACTAACCCATTATTTTGGAAGGTGGGTCGGAAAGGTGGCTGCTTTTGTTTTTGGATTGTATTTTGCCTTTTTGGCATCCATTATTTTTATTAGGGAATGCCTCTTTATCCAATTTTGGATTTTACCGCAAACAAGCATGGTTATTTTGATGTTGTTATTATCTATCCCCACTTACCTTATTGTGCGGAATAATATTACGATATTAGCCAGGTACTCCGAATTGGTATTTTTTATGACGATATGGTTGGTTCTCTTCTATTTTAACCCGTTAAAGGAAGGACACTGGCTCCATCTCCTTCCAATTGTAAAGGATGGCTGGCAACCCATTTTTGCAGCAGTTAAGATAACGATTTTTTCCTTTACAGGCTATGAAATTGCTTTCTTTGTCTATCCCTCTCTAAAGGAGAAACAAAAAGCATCCTTAGGATTGATCATTGCTAATACACTTACACTACTTGTATTATTGACAATCACAATTGTCACCTTCACTTTTTTCAGTCCGGACGAAATTACTCAATATAAAGAACCAGCCATTAATGTGCTAAAAGTCGTTGAATTTAAGTTTTTAGAAAGAATTGAAATTGTCTTTTTGTCCTTGTATGTATTTGTCATCTCGACGACTGTCTTGCCTTTAATGTATTCAACTGTTTTTTGTTTCAGTCAATTATTTGGTTCACAAAATCACAGTAAATATGTAGGTTGGTATCTCCTTCTAAATCTGGTGTATCTTATGTTTACCTCACAATCGTTTGATAGAAATGATCAGCTTCAAAAACTAGTTCAGCCATTAACGGTAACCCTTGCATACGTTTTTCCGTTTTGTTTATTGGTGTATGTTTGGCTTCATGATCTCGTTAAAAGGAGAGCCCATTTATGAAACGTTGGTTCCATGTGCTGTTTTCTATCTCCCTAGTCAGCATCCTTTCTAGTTGCGATGGTAAAGCGCCATTAGAGGATTTGACACTTGCCTTAATCCTTGGTGTGGACTTAGATGATGAAAACAATCTGACCTTTTATGAATTAAATCCCGTATTTAATAAAGGTGCCAAGAAAGGAAATGAGGCATATGAGGTAAAGGCGAAAACGATTCGAGATTCAAGAAGAGTATTTGACGGGTTAACGACAGGAGAAGTAACCGCTGGGAAAATCCAAGTATTATTAGTTGGCGAACGGGTCTTGGAACATGCGGGCTGGTTTTCTATTTTGGATACCGTTTACCGGAATCCGAATTTTTCCATGAATACAAGAGTCGTAGCGGTTAAGGGTCCTGTTTCGGATGTCATATTTTACAATCCAGGAGGAAAGCCGCAGTTATCTTTACATTTAAAAGCAGTGATTGATAAAAGCTATGATCGAACGAGGGCAGTAAAAGGTACGCTTCAAGAATTACACAGGGAGGTCTACGAAAAGGGCTTGACTCCCATTATTTCCGAAGTGAAAAAGGATAAGAAATTGGAATTAGCGGGAATGGCTCTCCTTTATAATAAAGGGAAATATGCTGCCTCACTGGATGTTCCTGAATCAACATTACTTCTTGTGTTAAAGAATGAAAAGAGGCGTGAAGTCACCCTGACAATTCCGATATTCTCACTCGAAAAAGAAAGTAACATTTTCCATAAAAACGAGATGAGTTTTGATGCTAGTCGAGTGAAAACAAAGATAAAAGCGGGATTTAAACAAAATAAATTCCATTTTGATATTAAAGTCAATATGACGGTAAATATTGTAGAACGTATATTTCCGGAAAATAGGGTTAAAAAAGCAGAGTTAATAAAGTTGATGGAAAAAGAAATGCAAAAACAATTTGAAGCCCTCCTTAAAAAAATTCAAAAAAATAAAATTGACCCAATTGGATTTGGTCTTTATGCACGTGCGTACCAATATGAGCAATTTAAAAAAGTGGATAATGACTGGAGTAAAGCACTTGCTGAATCTGATATCCATGTATCTGTTAAGGTAAAATTAAACGCGGACGGAGCGGTTAGATAATCACATTCGTATATAAAAATTGGCAATGGAAAATAGTCAAGACGTTGCATTTCTTATGAACGCGGGATAAAGACTAGTTCTAAGAGGTGAAAATGAAGTGACTGTGATTACAACCTTTAAAGAAAAAAGACGGGAAAAACAAATTAAATACGAGCGCTCCGTCCTTAAGGAGCTATCGATCAATACGTTGAAAGAAAGAGTACGACAATACTTTGGTTCCACAAAAATAGCTTCAAGCTTTGTGATGAATACAGGAATAGAAGAAGCGTGTTACGATGTGGCCTTGGAAGCCTTTCTGTTAGGGGCGAAATTCAGTAAGTTTGGCTATTATGGGGAAGATATGGAAGCAGTGCGCCTGCGCTGTTATAAAGAAGAAAAACACCTAATTGATACGCTTTACAACTTTTTACTTTACTGGGGGAATGGTGAAGAGGGTATTATGAGCGAATCGCTTTATTATTTATGTGAACAATATATCCACGTTTGGTGGCGTGAGGGATACGAAAAAGGCCAAAGAAGACGCAAACTCCGCCTTCATTAACACCCTTTCATTCTAAAGTTCTAAATTTTCTTCCTGTCCCATATATTTTATTGAACATGGACGAGCGGGAAGGAATGATTTGGGTGTTAAAGCGCAAATGGAAAATGATCAGCTTTATTGCGGGATTACTTGTGTTATTTTTCATATTACAACACGACTTTACCGAAAATGACTCATGGAAGTCATGGAATCTTCCATTGTCAGGGAAAATTATATTATTAGATGCTGGCCATGGCGGCCCCGATGGCGGTGCTGGAACCGGTGAAACGCTTGAAAAAGACATTGCTTTAGAAATAACACAAAAAGTAAGAAATTACCTTCAAGAGCAAGGGGCCTTGGTCATTATGACAAGGGAAAAGGACCAAGATCTGGCCTCTCCTGATACAAAGGGCTATAGCCGAAGAAAAGTAGAGGATTTGAAAAAGAGATTAAAGATGATTAATACAACTGATAATGACCTATTTGTCAGCATCCATTTAAATGCGATTCCATCGGCTAGATGGAGCGGCGCCCAAACTTTTTATGCCCCGCAACATAAGGAAAATGCCAGGGCAGCTAAATTTATACAGGAAGAGTTGGTCAGGAACTTAGAGAACACAACACGTAAGGCCAAGCCAATCAATCAAGTTTATATTTTAAAGAATGCAAAAAAACCGGGTGTGTTGGTAGAGGTTGGCTTTCTTTCTAATCCCGCAGAAAAGGCATTATTAAAAAAGGATGCCTATCAAGAAAAAGTGGCAGCTTCCATTAATATTGGAATTTTACGGTACTTTACGAATGAAAAGGAACTAAAAGAAACAGATTAGGGGGAGGTGGAAACACCTTCCATTTTTCTTGTTCATGATAGTTCTATAGGGATAATTGTGTGATTCAGTTAACTGTTTCCCTGTTAGGTTATGGTATACTTAGAGTTGGAAACGAATTCAATAGGTGAGGTGTTTTTTTATGTTAACAGATGTGAGAATCCGTGAGGTTCTTGGCGGCCTCAAGGAACCATTTTTACATAAAACATTAGCTGAATTAAATGCAATTGAGGAAATTAAGATTAAAGAAGAAAAGAACCACGTTAGTGTAAAGGTGCAGATTGCCAGGACGGGCACAAGTGAACAGCTGCAGCTGCAAACTCAAATCGTTAATCTATTAAAAGAAGCCGGAGCAGCTACTGTTGGCATCCGTTTTAGCGAGCTTCCTGAAGAAGTGTTGGCGGCAAATCGCCAGGCAGAACCTGAAAAAGAGACGAACCTTCTCAATTCAACCGATACTACCTTTGTTGCAATTGCCAGTGGAAAAGGCGGGGTAGGAAAATCAACAGTTTCTGTTAACCTTGCTGTAGCGTTAGCTCGTTTAGGGAAAAAAGTCGGCCTCATTGACGCAGATATTTATGGATTCAGCGTACCTGATATGATGGGGATTACGAAACGCCCTGTTGTCCGCGGCGAGAAAATTATCCCTGTTGAACGGTTTGGCGTCCAAGTTATTTCGATGGGATTTTTTGTTGAAGACAATGCTCCGATCATCTGGCGCGGTCCGATGTTAGGAAAAATGTTAAACAGTTTCTTCAATGAAGTAGAGTGGGGAGAAATTGATTATTTACTATTAGACTTACCACCAGGAACGGGAGATGTTGCCCTGGACGTACATACGATGCTCCCGGCATGTAAGGAAATTATCGTCACCACACCGCATCCAACGGCAGCCTTTGTTGCCGCTCGTGCAGGTGCAATGGCTTTACGCACAGAACATGAGGTGCTAGGAGTTATTGAGAACATGGCCTACTTTGAAAGTAAGCTTACCGGTGAAAAGGAATATGTCTTCGGCCGTGGCGGCGGAGATAAGTTAGCCGAGGAATTAAATACGGAAGTTCTCGGACGCTTACCGCTTAACCAACCTGACTGGAACGACGATGACTTTGCGCCATCCGTTTATCAGGAAGACCACCAAATCGGAAAAATTTATTTAGAAATTGCTGAAAAAATGGTAAACCTGCTTAAAAAGTAAAGATCAAAAGGCCGCTTCCATGATCAGGAAGCGGCCTTTTTCCTTTATCTCAGTCGAACGCTCCAGTCTACGCTTTTCTTATTAGCTGCCAGATTTATTTTGGTCGCCGCTGGATTGACCTCCGCCACTATCCTTGCTCGTCGCTTTACTTTTTGTTTCCTCTGCTGCTTTTAAGAGCAATTCTTCTATCTTTGCTCTAAAAAGCGGACTGTCGATTGTTTCTGAAATGACTTTTTGAAGATGTTCTCGATATTCTTTGCTTTTTAAGGCATCCGCCATTTCTTTTTGAATTTCAGGTTCTTTAAAAACCTCAATCATCATGCCTCTATACTCGGGGTCATTCATTAATTCCTTCAATAATTTTTCATTCTCGGATCTCATGTTTTTTGCAACGCCTTGAGCAAACTTTGCGTCACTAAACGTCTTTTTCCAAAATTCTGTGGCCTTATCCGAAGTTAACGTTTGCTGGATGGTGTCAGCCACAACCTTTTGATCCATCACAAGCTTTTCCTTCATCTTATCGTCCGACATCACATCCTGAATGGCCTTCTTACCATCATCTGTCTTAAGAATATCCACAACCATTTTTTTGGTTTGATCGTAATCAACCTGCCCTCCGCTGCTTGTATCACTTGAAGAACAGCTTGCAAGAAATAACATGATGGGCAGGAGGAGCAACATCTGTTTTGAAATCATTTAAAAAGCTCCTTTCACATATAGATCCTTAATTTTAGGATGAAGAAATAGTGACAAGATTATTCGCAGGTAAATCAAATTATGGATTTTTCAAATATTGCTTGGTACAATCAATAAGGGATTTACATTGATACTATGGAGGTTTCAAATGTGACAAGCCGTAATTTGGTAAAATTGTTTAGGAATTCATTATTAGTTGGCGGGGTCACGACAGTTATTGTGGGATTATTTGTACGCTGGCATGAATTGCAGCCCTTTTTTGTTGATTTTAAAATAAAAGATATTATATCTGCGATTCTTTGGTTATTGCTAATGGGCTTTTTGTATAGTGTCATTAGCCAAATGGGCTTTTTTGCGTATTTAACGGTCCATCGTTTTGGATTGGGTATCTTTAAATCAGCTTCCCTTTGGAATGGTATTCAAATTGTCCTTATTCTCTTTGGTCTATTTGATCTTGTTTACCTACGTTATACAAACTTTGCAAAAACGGGCGATTCTATGCTGCTATATCTGCTGCCTGCTCTCCTACTATTGATAGTCGGACTAGCTGTGGCGTGGTTAAAAAGTAAAGAGACCAATCGCGAAGCCTTTATTCCGGCACTATTCTTTATGATTGTTGCCACATTAGTAGAGTGGGTACCTGCATTAAGGATCAATGCTCAAAACTGGTTCTATTTAATGCTCTTTGCCTTAATGGCCTGCAATGCCTACCAATTATTAATTCTTCATAAATTGAATGCGCAATCTGAGCAGGAACGGCAGCAACGCTTAAAGCAAAAAGAAGGAAAAGCAAACAATAATAAAAAAATGAGCAAAAAACCGTCCATCTAATGGGCGGTTTTTTGTGGCTAACACTATCGAATTTCTTTTGATTGGACTTCTCCATTGGCAATCATTTCAGAAACTGACACGAGCTTTAAGCCTTTTTGCCGAATATCTGCCAAAATCAGTGGCAATGCTTTTGCCGTTTGTTTAGCAGCATCTGAGGCATGAAGAAGAATAATATCACCTTTTCCGGCCTTATTTACATTTTCCACAATTTTATCAACTCCGGGATTTTGCCAATCCTTTGAATCAATTTTCCAATGGACAACGGTATACCCATATCTATTCGCAATTTTTAAGGTGCGCTCATCGAAATGCCCTGTCGGTGCACGTAAAAGCTTTATTTCCTTTACATTTAGCTTTTTAAAGGCTACCTGAGCTTTTGATATATCTTTCGCTATTTTGGCATCCTCTAAATCTTTATAGTCTTCATAATCGTACCCAAGAATACCAATTTCATAACCCTCTTTTACGATTCGACTGACAATGTCGGGGTGCCGTTCTGCCCAAGATCCTGCCAAGAAGAAAGTGGCCGCCTTAACATTCTCCTTTTTCAATGTATCTAAAATCGGTTCTGCCTTTTCATCCCCCCAGCCAATATTAAAGGTAAGTGCAAGATCCTTTTCACCTCGATAAATTGCTTTCGAGCCATCCTTAGTTGAAAAGACAGGAATCTGTGCCAGGTTCTCAATATAGAGAAACCAAGCAGTAAAAAAAGCAGCAATTAAAATAAGCACTACACTCTTTAAAGACTTTCCGTTTAATACAAAAAAGAAATTCATCCTTCCCACCTCGTCCAATACCATCCTTGTCTCATACCTATGCTTGGATTTTTAATAATATGATTAAGGAATTTAATTATAAAATTTCAATAATTGGAAAAGACTACTATAACTAGAAATTTAGCTGGGGGTTGTTCAATGTTTGGACTTCTAATAAATGAGAAAGAAGTAAAAGAAATGGAATACCTGATCAAAAGAGAAATGGATGAGATATTATTTGATTTAAGGGATGAACGAATTGATCATATTGTAAAAAGAGCAATGGAAGAGCGGTATAAAATCCTTTTTGCCTTATTTAAAAGGGTTGCTTCTCCCCATGAATGCTTGAAATATATGAGAAGAGGAAAGAAGGACAGAAAAAAGGGCTAATAAAAATTACGTTCTTCACTTTTTTATGAAATGACGTTGACATTTATTTATTATCTTGTTATAGTAATAAACGTCGTTGCTGACAGTAAAAAAAACACTTTAAAAAAGTTGTTGACATTATGATTAGCCGGTGATATATTAAGAAAGTCGCTTTTGAGCGATTGTGAAATTGTTCTTTGAAAACTAAACAAACAAAAACGTCAACAAACAATAAATTATTAGCTTCTTATGAAGCTAAGCCAACGTAACAAATGAGCTAATCAACTTTC
>NZ_JBIWDU010000033.1:0-27708 GCF_044762155.1 Neobacillus sp. NPDC097160
CATTTGTAGGGATCCTCGGTAGCTCAGCTAAATTATTCATTTTCTCCTATCCCATTAATCCTTTTCAGTAGTTCATACGGACGGACTTTAAAGGCTTCATATGGTATGCATTTTCCTTTCATTGCATCTACCACTCTCGGAAGGAACTTACCTCGTTTTATATATTGATGAACATTTGCAGAGTTAAGTTTGATAAACCGAACGTCATTTGTTTCATTAGATGTTTTTGGCTGTCCTCCAATATATTTTCCTAAAAAGACAATTGAAACAGTACTTCCATTAGAATATACCCCTGTTACACCTTCCAATTTAACTTGTATACCTGTCTCCTCCATAATCTCTCGGCATAGTGCCACGTCAAGCGTTTCCCCGTCATCCACGCCGCCACCAGGAAGCTCCCACGTATCTGCTCGCCAAAACGTTTTTACTAACAAAGTTTCATTGTCTTCATTTGTGATATAGCCACTTACTGTCACAGTTTGTTTTGGGGAACTGTATGCACCTGTTAGGGTTAAAAAATCTTTACGGTGATCTAAATATAGCTTTCCAAGTTTCTGGAGTTGACTTTGTGCCTGTTTATGCATTTCGTCTCTTAAAACTCTTTCCTCAATTTTCACGAACTCTTCAAAACTGGGATACTCCCAAATAGTGATGATTTCATCTTCTGCATCGGTTACCCACCTGCCGACTAATTTTGCCCCATTTTTCAAATGGTTTGGCAACACGTAATCATGAAAAAACTCATTACAAACACTGATCTTTTCAGGGAGAATTTGAAAGGTTTCTCGAATATAAAACATTTGAGTCCTCACTTCAGTTTTTCTCCATTTTACGTAAACAAAATTAATACGTTCTTGTTGTTAGATTTGTAAATTCAATGAAGTTACTTCAAATAAACAGACCCGAAAAAAGGAATCAGTCCTCCGATAAAACAGCGGGGGACTGATCCTAATCACCATATAAGTGTAACAATCCTAGATTGATTTCAGCGCCATATCTCTTTGGGCCTGTGTCCATCCTAGAAGACCTCCAGTATGGATGAAGAGAATGTTTTTTGCGTCTTTAAAATGACCTTTTTGTATTTCTGAAACCATACCGTAGAACGCCTTACCCGTATAAACAGGATCTAGCAGAAATCCGTGTTCTCGGCTGGTTTTCATTATGAAAGCCAACTCCTCCGGTGTGCTTTTCGCATAACCTGTGCCGATATATTGGTCATTAATCAAAATATCTTTATACTCTTCAGGTGCTTCCAAACCATCATTCAGGTACATTTCCTTGAGTATATCAGTAATGGTTTCCATAAAAGTTTCGGCACTGTGGTCAACAGCAAATCCATGGATTTTTCGTTTTGCTCCCTGGTTTTGATTTGCATACCAAAGTCCGGCATAGGTTCCCCCAGAGCCAACTGCAATGACAACCGTATCAAAATGTATTCCCAGTTTATTCTCCTGTTGGGTGATTTCTTCAATAGCCGAAGCATAGCCTAAAGACCCAACGGCATTCGATGCGCCAATAGGAATTAAATAAGGTTTATGTCCTTGCGATTTCAAGTTTTCGACAATTTCGTCCATTTTCTCTTCTCTGGATTCTTCGGGTGAAATCAAGTGAACACGGGCACCAAGTGCTTTATTAATGAAAAGATTTCCCTCAAAATGATTCGGAATCTCTCCTCTGATGATAAGGTCGCAGCCTAATCCATACTTTGCCGCGACAGCAGCTGTCGCCCGGCAATGGTTAGACTGGATGCCGCCAGCAGTAATAAGTGTGTCACAACCTTGATGAAGTGCATCCGCAACAGAAAATTCTAGTTTTCTTACCTTATTTCCACTTACTTCCATACCTGTAAAATCATCGCGTTTCAAATATAGATTTACTCCCAGTTCTTCCCCGAGACGATCCAATTTTTGAATCGGAGTAGGCAGGTTAGCGATATGTAGTCGTTCCATGTTGAATTTCTCCTTTATTTCCCTAATTTATCAATGTGATTATTACTTTAGGTTTATTTTATTATTATAACAACTTAAATTGGAATTGGTATTTTTATATGTTTATATATTTTTTAAAGCCTTTTCAAACCAAGCTATTATTATTTCTTTTGGTTAGTTTATTTGTCAATTTAAGGAAGGTAACTATTAGGCATTTCATAGAACGGTCTTTGCAGGCAGTAGGAGGCGATGCTCTATTGATCCAAAGACAAACATTAAAACTAGATTACAGCAAAAAACGAACCACCGTAATGGTGAGTCCGATTAATGTTTTAATCCTTTAATGTATTAGGTAGACAAATGTTGAACCTATGATCAGCATAACAAGTAAAAATACACCATTCCAGCGAAGTCCTACTGAAATACCTGACTTTTCCAATAAACCGCTGACTAGTAGGTTTATCGGATTGACCGGGCTAATCACAGCTGACATGGACCAGGACATCATTAACAATAATGCCAGCACCTCTGGCCGTGTACCAATCATACCTGCATCCATTTGTGTCACGAGAGCGGTAACAACGACAATTTGATGGACACCAATGAAGGTAAATACCAGTACTATACCGACAATCATGATAATGAAAAGCAGAAAAGAGATGGATGCTGTTCGATTCAAAAACATTTTAATCCCATGTGAAACGGCAGTCCCTGTCAGTGCATTTCCAAAAAGTCCAGCACTCATAAATAACACAATCTCATTATTCATGAGAGGAACCGAGAATTTTTTAAAGGTATTGAAATGGTTGATAAACTCGGTCCATTTTTGTGTAGTAAGTGACCAAAGGACTGGATAGGCAATGGAAATGGAGCTAACCAAAAACATCATCGGCCATTTCGTCAAAAATTCAAACAGAAATAACAAACCGATTAAACAGATTAATAGTAAAATGAGTTGAATCATCTTTTTCCTTTGGCAGGCTTCAAGTACTACATTCCCTTTTTCATGGAATGAATCGATGCGGCTCACTTCGTCGCTGAGCTTATTTTGTTTTAGCCAGATCCAAAATAGTAAATTTCCGCATACAAATTGAAAGACCGCAAGAGGCAATCCAATCGGTATGTAATGCAAAATGGGAACATCAAGATAATAAAGAACCAAGGCAACTGATGCAAAATAAGGAGACCATAAGATCACAGTGGAAAAACCTACTAGGTAGGATTTCGCAAGAATGACGGGTGCAAGTTTAATATCCTTAATCGTTTCATGAAGGATACGGATCGTACCTATATTAAATATCGGACCAAGAAAAAATATAAATAGAGAAATACTTCCAAATATCTTCCTGGATCGGTGCGAATACTTCTCCATATAAAAATGAATGGAATCAAAATATCCGTCAATCTTAAAAGGAATCGTTAACAGCGGTACTAAAATGACAAGACTCATGACAGGCATGTTTGCCAAAATACCATTTGCAGTCCCCTCTATCGGGGTACCCTTTAAAACGTTAATAACCACTCCAGTTATAAACATACCAATGCTAAAATACCGGGGTAGTGGTCTAGCGACACCGATGCTTAATAAAAATACAACAACACATAAAACTACAAGGAAAAGATCAAAAATGTTGGAATTTGTTAAATAATGAACAATATATGCAAAGCACATCGAAAGTATTAACGTGCTTTTCGCCTGAACCGGTTCTTTACTTCTAGCCATCATTTTCGTTTGCAACATTTTTTTCACTCCACTAAATAAAGAAAAATCTGTTTGGTTTCCTATCTCACTACGAACCAATGAAAAATTACAGTACCCCGGTAATGTACCGGGGCAGCAGTATTTACGACAATAACCTTTCGTTGGTTACTACTTTTATCTTTTTATTTCAACAATTTTCCTAATTCCGGAGTTACTTCCTTCGTCCATCTGTCTGTCCATTCCCCGCGGATTTTTGCTAATTTATTAATGTCCACGGTATAGGTTTTATCCGTATCTTTTAACCCAATGATATCTTTATATTTATCTGGGATGTCCATTCCATTCACCACTGGATAAAAACCTTCTTCTGAAATGGCTTTTTGTGATTCTTCACTAATTAAGTAGTTAACAAATTCAGCTGCTTCTTTTGAATGTGGCGAGTTTTTAACCACTGCGGCACTAAAGGCATTCTTGTTCACGCCTTCTTTAGGAACCACCATTTTCAGTGGAATTCCGGAATTTACTGCCAGGTCTGCAATGACATAGCTTCCCATTACGGTAACGTCAGCAGCTCCCTGTTGAATAGCCGGCATCATTTGTGTCGAATTTTTATAGAAAGTAGACGAATAACCGGCAAGTTCTTTTGCCTTCTTAAGTCCAGGTTCCAGGTTATCTATGCTTCCGCCGTTTACAATTGCCAAGTTATATAAGATGTTAAAGCCCCAGTCATTACCAATATCAGCAAAAGCTGTTTTTCCTTTGTAATCAGGACGAATCAGGTCATTCCATGACTCAATAGGTGCGATACCTTTCTGTTTAAATACTTCTGTGTTGTAAGCTGGTGCAATCACCAAGCCAAATGCAGGAGCCGCTACATTTTGAAGCGCTACGAAATCTTTATCGACATTTTTCATATTCGGAACCATTTTTTCGTCAATGTTTTCGATTAGTCCTTTTTCATTGGCTCTTTGGACATCGATTGGTACAAAGAAGGCGATATCAATTTGCGGTGCATTTTTTTGCAATTCCACCTTGGACAAAATTTCACCCGATAATCCTGAGATATAGTTCACTTGAATACCGGTTTTTTCCTTGAATTTAGGAGCGATGATATCACGGATTACTTTTTCGATCTTACCGCCATTACCCGAAATCGTGATTTGTTTCGCTCCTCCTTTTTCTGTCGAGGCTGCGGACTTTGCATCCCCTGGTTTTTGTGGAGTAGGATTTCCACAAGCGGAGAGGGCCGCTATCATTAAAACAATTACAAACAAACTTAACGATTTTTTCATCACACTTTCCTCCCTAGCAAATTGAATTTTGGTGTATTTACAGATGCATATCTAAGTAAAATGGTTAACTGGAGATCTTGCTGTTCATCGATGTTATGAAGGGCCATAAATCATCAGCTTCCATAGTTAAGACTTCCTCGCCAAGTATTTTAGCCCAATGACTTTCATTTCCATATTCATCACGCCATGACCAAAGTCGTCTCGTGCTTTGCTGCAAGGCGTGTTCTTCCGTAAAACCAATCGCACCGTGTACTTGATGGGCAATCGGAGTGGCAATGCTTGCGGCCTCTCCTACTCTGATTTTTGCAGAAATGATCTGGTTCTTTCCACTGCCAGCTTCAAAAGACTTCATTGCTAATTCCGTCATCGCTTTTGCTGCTGAAACTTCACCTGCCAGTATCGCGATATGCTGCTGAATGGCTTGAAACTTGGAGATTGGGCGTCCGAATTGGATTCGTTCCTTCGAATATTTCACACTCAATTCGAGAATTCGTTCAAGTGCCCCAGACATTTGAACCCCCCTTATTAGAGCAGTCAGATAGTAAAACTCATTAGCATTCACTTCGCTAAGGCTAGATACGTTATCACTTTCTACTGGAACATCTTTAAAATACAAATGATCTCTTGCCTCACCTGCATAATTCTTCCCCTCTTCGATACTGCATGTATCCGGATCCACAATCGCTACCATGTTACCCTGCTCGGACTGCCCAATGACAAGAATTGCCTCCGCGTAACGTGCAAATGGTACATCATGGGCGGAGCCAGAAATCGTCCATCCGCCAGAAGCTTCATTGAATGTGATTAGATTCCCATATTGAAAGGATGCGATCGTGGTGGTTTTGTCCAATAAAGGTAAGCCGATTTTTGAAAGCAGCCAATTTGCCACAAACGTCTCCGCAATCGGAATAGATGCCGAGAATTGCGCTGCAATCCTTAAAAACGTTAGTGCGTCGGCTAAGCTTCCCCCAGTACCGCCTGATTCTTCTGGAATCCCTATTGTGGTCATCCCGGTTTCCACAAGTGTTTGCCATAATTCTGTGGGAAAAATGCCTTGTTCAGCAGCTTCAACCACTTCTTTCGTGCACAAATCCTTCATGATTTTCTCGGTTGTTTCCTGAATAATCTGACTAATTTTATTCATCTGATTCCTACCCCCCTAGCAATAATGCCTCTCAATATTTCTGTGGTTCCACCCCTAAGTGTAAAACCTGGTGCATGCAATAACGCCTCCGCTAACAATGATTTAAAGCGGACATTCGATACTTGAGTTTGGGAAGCTACTAATTCCCTGGCTGCCTCGGCAATTTGAAACTCAAATTTTGTTCCTAAATCTTTTACTAACGAAGCCGTAACATCCGGTGAAACTCCTTTTTCAAGCATGCCTGCCACTCCTAGCGACATTTCCCGTAAAGTGGTCAAGCGTGCTGCTAATTTACCAATGGTGATTTTCACATGCTCATTCGATTCCTTTTGTTTTAAAACGCGAATTAACTCCACAAACAGTGGAAAGGTACTTAAGAATCGCTCTGGTCCACTTCGCTCATAGGCTAGTTCAGCCATGCTTTGTTTCCATCCATCCCCAATCGTTCCGACCACCATATCATCGGGAACGAAGACATCTTCAAAAAATACTTCATTAAAATGGTGTTCACCCGTCATTAACTTTATCGGACGTACGGTTACGCCAGAGGCAGATAAATCGACCACTAGTTGGCTTAACCCTTCATGCCGGTTTTCTGTTTTCGTGGAGGTACGGCATAAGGTCACCATAAAATGCGAATGATGTGCGCCGCTTGTCCAAACCTTACTGCCATTTAGTCTCCAGCCGCCGGCTACTTTCTTCGCATTCGTCGAGATCGAGGCAAGATCTGAACCCGAATTGGGTTCGCTTAGTCCAATGGAAAAAAAGATTTCACCCTGGGCAATGCGTGGGAGAAATTCATTTCGTTGCTTCTCCGTTCCATATCTCAGGAAAAGAGGCCCTGTCTGACGATCGGCAAACCAGTGTGCGGCTACAGGTGCACCGAAAGCCAACAGCTCTTCCGTCACCACATATCGCTCTAGCGCGGAACGCTCATGTCCGCCATATTTTTTCGGCCAGATCATCCCTAGCCATCCACGTTGTCCAAGCTTACCGCTGAATTCTGCATCCCATCGACTTAACCATGAATCACAATGAGGAAGAAATGCTCCCTCTTCTATTTCATTTTTCAGAAATTGACGAATCTCCTGTCGAAGCTCTTCTGTTTTTTCTGTCAACTGTATGGTTTCTAACTCCAAACTCTTTACCAAAATCCTTCACCTCCGAATTATTTGTAAGGCCCATCTTCTTATTTAAATTCAGGCTTTCGCTTCTCAATTATGGCATTTAAGCCTTCTTGATAATCAGGATGTTCGGTCACCAGCCCCATAAATGAAGACACCATATCCAGTGAAGTTCTTAAATCAGTCCTAAGACCTTGATAGACCGTACGTTTAATTAATCGAATCGCTTCCTGCGGACCCCGGGCAAGTTGATTGGCTAACTTATAAGCTTCTTCCATTAAACCTTCATGGGGCACTTGTTTTGTAATCAATCCAAGGGCAGCCGCTTCCTCCACATCAATGATTTTCCCTGTCCATAACAATTCAAGTGCTTTATCGATGCCTATTAATCTAGGTAAATAGTATCCGCCCCCGTCACCTGGGACAATTCCCACTTTGACATAACCTTCCCCAAATCTGGCCTTGGGAGAAGCGATGCGCAAATCACATTGCAGGGCCATATCAAGGCCTGCTCCAATCGCATCTCCATTGATGGCGGCAATCGTTGGTTTGTCAATTTCCTCCATTAACAAGGGAATTCTTTGGACATGTTTCCATAAACTATTCTTTCGCGCTAATCCTGTAGTAGAAAAATCCTGATCTTCTTGACCCGATAGATCTAAGAAACCCAATCCGTTCTTCATTGCTTTAATATCACCGCCGGCACAAAAAGCTTTGCCATTCCCGGTTAACACCAACACACGGATTTCATCATTATGCCTGACTTCTTCCAGAGCCTTAATCCATGACTCAATCATTTGCAGGCTAAATGCATTTCTTGCCTCGGGACGATTCAGCGTAATGGTTGCAACTCCATTCTGTACTTCAAAAAGTAAATCAGACATTTTCCCACCCTTTTCTTTCTATTTTTTCTAATAGACTTGTATAGAAATCCTTTAAATGATTCCCTGGGACTTTAAATTCTCGATTTCTTGTAAATCAAGTTTTAATTCTTCACGCAAGAAGGAAACCGTATGCTCCCCTAAGAGTGGCGGGTGCCTGCGAATCGTTATTGGTGTTTTGGAAAAACGAATCGGATTTCGAACCAATTTAATTTTTCCTAATGTAGGATGTGGTACCTCTTCCACCAGTTCCCTTGCCAGCACTTGAGGATGCTTTAACGCTTGTTCCACATTGTTGACAGGTCCAGAAGGAATCCCTTTTTCCGAAAAAAGCTTAAACCATTCGTCTGCCGTTTTCGTGATAAAGATTTGTTCCAGCTGCTCTGTCATTTCCACCCGATTGGCAACCCTCGAGCTGTTTGTGCTAAATTTCTCATCGGTGAGCCATTCAGGTCGATTAAGGATTTCACAGAGTTTCCTAAACTGTTTATCATTTCCCACAGCAATCATCATCGGCCTGTCTTTACATTGAAATACTTGATAGGGAACGACATTATTGTGCTGATTGCCCAATCTTTTCGAAATATAGCCAGTGTTTAAAAAACTGCTGGCAATATTGGCAAGTGAACTTATTTGGACATCTAACAAAGATAGATCAATATGCTGCCCTTCGCCGCCTTTATCCCTCGCTCTAATCGCAGTCATAATGCTTACGGTTGTGTATAATGAACAAATAATATCGACAATCGGTACTCCGACCCTTGTTGGATCTCCATCCATAAAGCCGGTAACATCCATCAACCCGCCAATCGCTTGGATTACAGGGTCAAAGCCTGGTTCTTTGCAATACGGTCCGGTTTGCCCATACCCGGTAACGGAACAAAGAATGATATTCGGATTTACGGTTTTAAGTTGCTCATAGCCAATCCCTAACCGGTCCAGTGTTCCTGTAACAAAGTTCTCCAGAACGACATCTGCTGTTTTAACAAGTTCTAAAAATAAAGCTTTCCCGGCCTCCTTCTTCAAGTCGATGGTAACTGAACGTTTATTTCGATTAGCGGTAAAATAATACGTACTTTCACTTTCTACAAAAGGAGACCAATCCCGCATGCTATCCGTTCCTTGGGGAGATTCGATACGAATCACATCTGCCCCCAAATCCGCTAAGATCATGGAGCCTGCAGGTGCGGCATAAATCCTCGATAAATCAAGAATCTTAATATCTTCTAATGGCAATGTCATCGGACATACCTCCTAGCTTATGGTTTAAGGTCCCTCAAATGGATGTTAAAGTGCGTAAATAGGAAAGACATCTTTTAGCGGAAGCTCTTGGTGCTGTTAATAAGGGAACAGTTGACTGAACCTGTGCCGCTATGTGCTCCATACTATATTGGGAAAGGACAATTACATCTACCTTCCCTTTTAATTGATGAACCATTTCTCTCACCCGTCTATCATGCAGTTCTTTATTCCCTTTCATCAGGAAATGAATAAGGCCGGGTTCTACTAAAGATTCCACTGAAACTTTTGGATTTTTTTCTTTTAAATAACTCATTAATGCAATCGGCGTTTCCTTTACGGTCGAAATTAATCCAATTCTTTCATAGGCTAAAGCCTCATCGAGAACCGCTTCATCTGATCGAAATAGTTTCATAGGATATAAAGGCTGCAGGATTTTTGTTACGTTATTAAAAGCAGAACAACTGAGTTGAATGCAGTCGACACTCGATTGAACAGCTAAGTTCACTAATAAGGAAAATCGCCTGATAATCTCTGGTGTAAGAGAACCACTTTCCTCGATCATTGGAAGCAGCCCAGTATCCATAAAATGAAGGAGTTCAACAGGAGTAGATTCCTCCTGAAATGCCTTGACGATTGGGTTTACTGCCGTCGTTGTTGCGTGAATCAGCCCGATTTTCATAGAACACCAGATTTCCCGCCGTCAATATTCACGGATGTCCCCGTTACATAGGAGGCGGCATCCGACACGAGAAACGTAATCACTTTCGCTGCCGTTTGTAGGTATTCTCCATTTCTGGCACAAATCACAACATTTGCTCCTTCATGAGCTAAATTAAGAGCCGTTTCCAACCCTATTCCTTTACTTGCCCCAGTTATCAGTGCCACTTTCCCTTTTAAGCCCAAATTCATAAAATCGGTCACCTTCTTATTTCTAAAGTAAGCGGATTATTCAAACCCACAGGTCTCCGCTAATAGGATCTTGTCCTTTGAAAAAATCCTTCAAAATTTTTGATGGAATCATTACGTTACAAGCGAGTACGATGAGAGCATTTCGACTACTTCTTTACCAATTTCCATCGAGGCCGTCGCGGCCGGAGATGGAGCATTGCATATATGAATAGAACGTTTGCCATTTACAATATAAAAATCATCTATTAAGGAACCATCAAATCGTAACGCCTGGGCGCGTACACCGGAGGATCCCGGGATGAGATCCCCCTCTGTTATACTTGGCATCAGTTTTTGAACCTCTTCTAAAAATTTCTTTTTATGAAAGGAACGAATGATCTCCTCCATCCCTTCCTTCCTGTAAAGCTTTGCAAGTTTCCAAAATCCTGAGTAGGAAAGTACTTCTGCTGCATCATGAAAATTAAAAGACGTTTTCTTATAACCTTCTCGTTTTAAACTTAATACGGCATTAGGCCCTACACCCACCGTACCGTCTATCATTCTGGTAAAATGCACCCCGAGAAAAGGGAAATTAGGATTTGGTACAGGATAAATGAGATTTTTGACCAAATGTCTTTTTTCTGGTATGAGTTGATAGTATTCTCCACGAAACGGAACAATCTTTAAATCTAGTTTATAACCCGTTAACTTTGCCATACGATCACTAAATAAACCGGCACAGTTTATGAGCATAGAGCCACGCAGAACCTGGTGAGTCGTCTCAATGATGACTTCCTTTTCGGATTCTTTTATTCTCTTTGCTTCCGTATTTAAAAAGATCTCTCCGCCATTGCCGCGAATAATCATTCCCATCTTTTCACAGACTTTTTTATAGTTCACAATCCCAGCCATTGGAACATGGATGGCTTCAAGCCCGTTTACACTTGGCTCTAGTTCTAACAATCTCTCTTGATCAATTTTGCTTACTTCAAGACCATTTTGTAATCCACGTTGAAATAGATTTTCTAATAAGGGAAGTTCATTTTCAGAAGTTGCAACAATAACTTTGCCGCATTGTTCGTACTGAATGCCGTATTGCCTGCAGAAAGAGATGATAGACTGGTTGCCTTCTTTTGCTAATCGAGCTTTTAAACTGCCAGGCTTGTAATAGATGCCAGAATGGATAACCCCACTGTTATGGCCAGTTTGATGAAAGGCAAGACCTGCTTCTTTTTCTACCACGGCCACTTTTACGCGTGGATATTTTTTATATAGTGTTATGGCAACTGATAGACCAACAATACCGCCGCCAATGATGATGTAATCGTACAAAGTTCGTTTTCCTCCGTCTCTAATAGGAAATTGTCCCCTTCCGCCTACGAATGTGAGCCGCCGAATACTTTACCGACGCCCTGCATTTTTTCAAGAATCACAATCAAAATGACCGAGATGAAGATGACGACGCTGGAAACGGACGCAACGATCGGATTATAGGCATCCTGCATCTGGGAAAAGATTTCGATTGGAAGCGTCCTCATATCTGGAGATATCATGAACATTGAGACCGTTACATTATCGAACGAAGTGAGAAAGGCAAACAAGCCTCCAGAGATGATCGCTGGGCGTATGAGCGGCAGTGTCACTTTCCAAAATACGACAAATGGATTTGCCCCTAGTATGGACGCTGCACGTTCGAGATTGTAGTCAAACCCGCTTAGTCCTGTTAAGACAAGCCGGATAACATATGGGATACAAATGATGATGTGAGCCAGTAAAAATCCCGTAGATGTTCCAGCAAGCATTAATGGAGTAAAAAAAATCAATAGTGCGATTCCAAGAACGAGCTGAGGCACACTTAACGGTGATGTTAGCAGTGCAGTAATATAGGTCTTCCCAGGAATGTCATACTTGGCAATCGCCATTGCTCCGAGCGTACCAAACAAAACGGAAAAGAAGGCGGCAAAAAGAGCGAATTTCACACTGTTCATCATTGCTTCCATGAACTCTGGGCGATCCAGAAGCTTTGTATACCACTGAAAGGAAAATCCCTCAGGCGGAAAGCTTGGATAACTTGCACTTGTGAAGGAAGCTGGAATGACCACTATAAGCGGAATTAGTATATAAATGATCGTTATGATCGCTGCAGCTGTGCGCAACCATGTGATACTTTTCATTAACGGAAAACCTCCTTGAATTTACTTCGTTCAAACGCACGAGTAAAGACGGTGACACTAATGAGGGTCGTTGCCAAAAGAACATATGAAATCGCCGATCCAAACGTCCAGCGCAGTAGATTATTAATTTGATCGTATGCGACCACTGGCATGACTGGCACATTGGCACCACCCATTAGGGCAGGTGTTACATAGGCGCTCATCGATAAGCTAAACACTAACACGCACCCAGACACAATCCCTGGCAAACTGAGCGGAAGTGTAATCGAAAAGAAATTGCGAATCGGGCTCGCTCCTAAGATAGCGCTCGCTTTTTCCAGAGATGGATCGATGTTGTACAGGCTTGTCGCAATCGCAAGAACCATAAACGGAAGGTAAGCGTTAGAGAGACCTATCACCACTCCAACCTCTGAAAATAAAAGCTTAAGCGGAGTATCAATAATCCCTAGCGAAATCAAAGTATGGTTAATCGTCCCATTTGGCAGTAATAACAGGTACCAGCCAAAATTTCTTACCACAATGCTCACTAGAAGAGGTGAAGCAATCAATAAAGCAATCACACCGCGTACCCGAGGGGAGCTTTTTGCCATCGTTAACGCAACGGGATAGGCAAGTATTAGGGAAACGATTACCGTATACAAACTAACTTTTACCGTTATCCAAAGTGAGGATAGATAATAACTATCCGTGAAAAATTGGACGTAATTTTTAAGGCTGTAAGCTGCATCGGTGCCGCCTAAATTGTCGCCTGAGATAAAGCTTAAATAAAGGATGTACAGCATCGGTACAATGAAAAAGCCAAAAATGAACAATAGAATCGGAAGAAGAAGTAGTAGTCCTGGTGTCCAGCTTCTTTTTGCTTTATTTTTAAACTTCTTCTGAGGTTCTGTACTAATGGGGTTATGTTTTTGTGTTATTTCTTGATCAGCATAAGATCGCATGGGTTCCATCCGATATACACCTCGCTTCCTTGCCTCCAAGTCGTATCAAAGAAAGGTGTCAGTATTTGGAGAGGTTTTCCCTTCAATGAAACATCAACCTCCCATGAAGTTCCCAAATAGTTCATTTGGGTAATTTTCACTTTGTGAAACTCTAGTGAGGAAGAAGTTCTTTCAGAAGAACTGATTTGTATCTTTTCGGGACGAATATACAGCTTTACCTGATCTCCCATGCGGCAAGCTCTGTAACTCCCCATCACATTTTCCAGGTCGACATGGGCGATTTCGTCATCCACGAGGACGGAAATTTTCCGACTGTCTATCGAAGCAATCGTTCCTTCGAAGCTGTTCGATTTGCCAATGAAATTAAAGACGAATTCTGTTTCAGGATGATTATAAATCGATGTTGGGCTACTGATTTGTTCGATTTTTCCTGCATTCATTACAACTACTCTATCCGACATGGATAGTGCTTCTTCCTGATCATGTGTCACGAAAATCGTGGTAACCCCAATTTCTTTTTGTAACCGCTTGATTTCTGTCCGCAATTCATGCCGTAATTTCGCATCCAAATTGGAAAGAGGCTCATCCAGAAGAAGCAATTCTGGTTCAACTACTAGTGCTCGGGCAATCGCTACACGTTGGCGCTGACCACCGGATAATTCACGCGGATAACGGTTTTCAAGCCCTGACATCTTGACAAGTTCAAGTGCCTGTGCAATCTTCCTTCCTCTTTCCGATTTTTCAACCTTTCTGAGCTTTAGACCAAAATCAAGATTTTCATAGACTGTCATATGAGGGAAAAGGGAATAGGTTTGAAACACCATCCCTAAATCGCGTTTATACGGCGGTGTCTTCGTGACTTTTTTTCCTTTTATAAATACATCGCCTTCATCCGCTTCAAGAAAGCCGGCAATTAGATTTAACGTTGTCGTTTTTCCACAGCCGGAAGGTCCAAGCAAGGTAAGCAATTCTCCTTGCTTAACATCTAGATTTATACCGTTTAGGACGACATTTGATCCAAATTGTTTAAAAGCGCCTTTTATTTCTACATCATTTTGGATTGCCTGCATGATCAGGACTCCTTTCTCTCTTCCATTGATTTATACCCCATATATTTTTCTTTTTATTGATTGACTCCATGTTCTGCAAAATATTTTTCCGCTCCGGGATGGAACTTGATTGGAACACCTATTCTTGCTTCAGAAAGCTTAATGTCACCCGCAGCAGGGTGAATTTTCTCCAGATCGGATAAATGCTCATATAATGTATTAACGAGAGTGTAAGCCTCCTTATTGGACATATCTTTATTTGTGAGCAGGACATTTTTGATAGAGAACGTTGATATGTCTTTTTGCTGCCCTTGGTAGGTTTTCCATGGAATTACTGCATCTGAATAGTAGCCAAACTGATCCTGAAGACGATTTACGATTTCATCAGGAATTGGAATGAGTTTAATTGGCATCTCTGTTGACAGGGATGAAATTTCCGGATTCGGCACGCCTGACACAAAAAATGCAGCATCAATGGTTCCGTTCCTTAAAGCATCAGCGGATTGTGAAAATGAAAGGGTAAATTTTTTAATTTTATTACTACTCAAGCCTGCTGCTAGAAGCGTCCGTTCTGCAATCAGTTTTGTACCACTATCAATTGAGCCTACACTTATGCGCTTACCGGTTAAATCCATTAATGATTCAATGCCGCTTTCTTCAGTGGTGACGATTTGAATGTAGTTGGAATAAAGACCGGTTAAGGCTCGAAGCGTCTCTTGAGGGTTCTCTCCTTTTAATTTTTGCTTTTCTAAGAGACCTAGTGCGTCAGCGGTTGCAAATCCCAGTTCGGCATTCTTCTGGCTGACTAACTTAATATTTTGAAAAGAAGCATTCGTTACTTGAGTCCCTGATGCCATTTCATTAGATTTTTCATACATATCAGCCATTGCCTGACCGAGAGAGAAATAGACACCAGACATATCACCTGTTGCAATGATAAGAACATCGTTGGTCATTGAGGGCTGCAGTTCCTGATGAGAATGCACAGTAGCCGGCGAAGGGATTTCTTGCCTCCCATTTTCCATATTGCATCCTGCCAGAAAGGCAAAAATCATGGCTCCTGTGAAGAGTGTTCGGATCTTCATTCTCGAATCTCCTTTCATAAAAGAATAAATGCAAGTTTCGTGCCAAAATTCTAATCATCGAAAATGTACGCGCTTTCAAACCTTCAATTTCGTTTAAAAACTAAATCGGCAAAATTTGCTGTATTGAACAGGCAAATTTTGCCGACTTGTACATTTACCAGTGAAATTCGATCGATGAAGATTTATTTGATCGCTTAAACATTCTTGTGCTGATCTTCTATCGCATAAAGCTTGATCTTATCACGTAAACTTCGTTCAGAAATCTGCAGCGTTTGAGCCGTTTTCTGGCGGTGTCTGCTAAAGTGATTTAGCGTTGCAGCTATCACTTTTTTTTCGATTTCCTTCATTGGAATACCAATCGGAATTTGAAGGCTGTCGCTACTGTCCATTTGACCAGTTTTTGAAAATGCTGGCCTTTTATCCTGAACATATTTTGGTAAATCTAAAACCGTTATTTCATCAGTATAGGATAACGCCACCGAATATTCGATGATGTTTCCCATTTCACGAACATTACCAGGATATCTATATTCAAGTAATAGCCTTCGAGCATCGGGTGAGAAAAATTTCTTCCCCATGTCCATTTCCCGACAGTATTTTTGTAAAAAATGGTCAATCAATAGTGGTAAATCTTCCGACCTTTCTCTTAGTGGAGGAATGGAAAGCGGGATAACATTGAGTCGGAAATACAAATCTTCCCGGAACGTTCCTTCAGCCACCATTTGCTCAAGGTTTTTATTGGTAGCACCAATAATACGAACATCTAACGAAATCTTTTTATTTGAGCCCAGTGGTGTAAGTTCACGTTCCTGCAGAACACGAAGCAACTTCACCTGAAGGGCTAGCGGCATTTCGCTAATTTCATCCAAGAACAATGTCCCCCCATTTGCTGCCACCCATTTCCCCTCTTTTCTCTGAGTTGCACCGGTAAATGCACCTTTTTCATAGCCAAACAATTCCGATTCCAGCAGTGTTTCAGGTATGGCTGCACAATTAACAATTTCTAAGGGACCATTTTTTCTTTTACCAGTGTTATGGATGCTTCGTGCAACAAGCTCTTTTCCTGTTCCACTTTCACCTGTAACAAGAACACTGGAATCGATATTTTTGATCCGTTCTATCATCGAGAATACACGTTCCATCGCTTTACTCTTACCCAGGAAGTTGTCATTATTGCGTCTCTGCCCAAGTTCTTCATGAAGAGTCTCGATCTCAAATGACATTCTCTTAAACTCTGTCGCTCTCATTAATAGGAGTTCGAGTTCCTCTATATTAATTGGCTTTTCGATGTAATAATACGCACCTGTTTTTATCGCATTGATGGAGGACTCGATTGAGGAATAGGCCGTCATCATAATAACAGTAACAGATTGGTCGATTTGTTTGATTTCTTGTAATACATCTAGCCCACTGCGACTACCGAGGCTCAGGTCAAGCAGAACAAGATCAATGTGCTTTTGTTTTATTAGGAGTAGCCCTTTCTCTGGATCCGTTGTCGAGGTAACTTGATAATCATCTTCAAGGGCAAAGCTAAGCGATGCGCAAATCGCTTGTTCATCATCAATGACTAGTACATGCGGCTTCATCATTAGTCTCCTCCTTTTGATACAAAGGTAACGTGACAGTGAAAATAGTGCCTTTATTGTATTGACTGAACACTTGAATATCACCATCATTTTCTTTAATTAGCTGGTAAGAAAGAGCAAGTCCCAAACCCACACCCTTCTCTTTACTTGTATAAAAGGGTTCAAAAATACGATTTAGTTCATCTTGCTTCATTCCTTTCCCAGTATCGGCAATCATAATCCGCCCTGAATGTTCATTTTCTTTTTCCATAGTAATGGTTAGGTTTTTCTCTGGTGTTTCTTCTACAGCATCAATTGCGTTCAATATTAAGTTAAGTAACACCTGGCGAATTTGCTGAGGATCGATATAGAAAATTAGCTGATCGTTAAGCGAAGGATTCACCATAATTTGTTTTTTCTCAAATGTAACCTGAAGAAATGCAAGCAGAGAGGTAAGATCGCTTGCTGTACACTGTTGTTTATTAGGCGGCCTTGGCCGTGCATAATCAACTAAATCACTTACAATCATCTCAAGCCTGTTTACTTCTGCGGGTACATGTTCCATCATCATCTCGCGAAATTGAGGTCGGTCATACTTTCTTGGAAGCAATTCAATAAAAGTTTTTATGGCAGTTAAAGGATTACGGATTTCATGCGCAACCCCTGCCACGAGCTGGCCAAGAGCATGAAGCTTCTCTTGCGTGATCAATTTTTGTTCCAGCTTCTTCTTTTCTGTTTCATCATTAATGGATAGTAAATATCCAGTCTGCATTCGTTGGGAGTCATACATTTTTAATAATCGATAGAAAAAAGCCTTTCTATGACCCTTTTCATTGATCTCAAGGATATAAGGACCCGCTGAATCATGCTTGGATAATTGGGACATTTGTTCAAGCAGTGAGGACTTCTGAAGATGCAACGGTGTAATTGTTGAAAGATTTAGCATTTCCATTGCCTTTAAGTTTGAGCTTGTAATCGTAAAATCGGGAGCAAAGGTTACAATACCGGTATCGATATTATTCAAAATTAGTTCTTTAAAGGCATAATTATCAGCGATTTCTTGGCGCTGTTCTTGGAGATTTTCATTTAGTCGACGAAGCGTTCGTGTTTGTAGGTTGACAGCTTTTTTAAGACGGTGATTCCAAATATAAATAAACAAAAGGATCAGCGCAACCGTCGAGAGTACGACTGTTAATAGTAAAATAAAATACTCCAACCTAGCAATGACAGCATCCGGCTTCGTCAGCACCCATTTATTTATGACTGTATTTACTTCCCCTTGCGCTTTTAAGGTGGTCAAGGTGTGATTAATCATTCGAAGCAGCCCGTCGTTACCTTCTTTAACCGCGATTGTATAGTCAGCTGGTTCAATCACTTCATCAAGTATGACAAAGTTTTCTTCTTGGTTTAATTGTTGTAAATACACTTTTGCCGTCCACTTGTTTCCAATAAAAACATCTGCCCTTCCTTTGATAAGAGCAAGAAGTCCGGAAAATTGATTGGTGGAAAGGGTTAACTTTGTATTACGCATGTTTAAAAGGGTTTCAACAACAGGTGTCCGGTTCTCTAGTACTACATGAAGATCGCGCACATCTCCGATTCCCTTTATCCTGCTTTTTTTATCCTTAGGAATAATAAGAGAATCAGACATCGTAAAAAACGGTTCCGAGAAATCAAAATAACTATCATTTTTCGTGCTATAGGCAATTCCCGCTATTGCATCAACCGTCCCGTTCTCTAATGCTATTTGTGCTTCACTCTTGCTCATTGGAACATATTCAAATGTAAGCCCGTTCTCAATTGCCACTTTCTCCATTAAATCAATACTAATGCCTGCTAGCTTCCCGTCCTCTTTTGTGTAGGAAAAGGGAGGAAGTGCCCATTCACCGGCAACTTTATATGTAGTTTTTTCTGCAAAAGCAGTAGGAGCAAATAAAAAAAAAGGAGCCAGTACAATGAGCATCCTTAGTGGGGAAATAAAGGTTTTAATATAATTATTTACTATTAGTACCACACCTTTCATTGAAATCAATGATTCTTGCAATAATGTGAGCGCTTCAACCCATAATTCTAAAAAAGATCATTGAAACAAAAAAAGCCTAACATTGTGCGTTTCAATGACTCATATCCAAAGATTGTCTTCCGACTAAAGATATGAAATTGAGATTAATGTGTTGATATTTTAGTAGTACAACAAACAGCCACTCAACAAGGTGAGATATTTTCATTGATGTTATTATTATAACTAAATATTCTGTATTTTACAATTCGTCCATTAAGGGTTTAATTCTACTATCAGGTTTAACTTGTGAGAAACTTTTTTGAATGCTGAATATCTTGGCATATCATAGCCTACTTTTGTAACAGCAACAAAAAAGTAGCCAATTATATAATATGGCTACTCTCTTATATATTTTTTTATTTCATTTATTTGTTTTTGTATCGACTCGATCAACATCCAGCTTCAACATGATAAAGGTCACTATTCCTGATAGAAGTGCCCCTCCTATTGCTATCAGTATGCGTACTGGAAGTTGTACGTCTGCATGATACTTTCCTAGCATCCATATCGCTATAACCGCTACAAGAACCATAATGGGTACGACGATTTTTAAATGTTTCATGATGTCCTCTCTCCTTTACTCGTTCAATTCTTCGGTTAATAGGATATTAATAATTTTTCTATACAATCCATTTATCATAACATTTTTATCTTGTATTAAAATGCATTTATTTTCAACTACTTTTTTAGGGACAAACTGATTAAAAAATAAGAAAGCTGCTATCTTTCTACAAAACCCTTACTATCTCATAAAAAAAATAAAATCACACCATAAAAAGAATCACCAATTAGGGCGGGTTGACTTTTGGAAATTTTATTTATATAGTTATCTCGAATTCAAGACAAAAAGGTCCTGCCTATTTATTTCTTACTCACCAGTTTCAGCAAAACGCTTAATGCGGTCTCCGATTTCATCACGCACAAGTTGGAAGAATGCCCATTTTTCTTCGTCTGTACCTTGCGCTTTAGCTGGATCATCAAATCCCCAGTGAACTCGTTTTACTTTTGGTGGAGTAACAGGGCATTTGTCAGCAGCGTCACCACATAATGTAACAACTAAATCGGCATTGTTTAAAATTTTAGGGTCGATAATATCGGATGTTTGGTTGGAAATATCAATTCCAGTTTCATTCATCGCTTTTACGGCATTGGGATTAAGTCCATGTGCTTCAATTCCTGCACTTTTCACTTCCCACTCATCACCTAAATGTTTTTTAGCCCAACCTTCTGCCATTTGGCTTCGGCAAGAGTTACCTGTACAAAGAAAATAGATCGTTTTTTTAGACATAGTCATTTTTCTCCTTTTTCTGATGATGATATTTTTTAGTTAGACTATTAACAACCATAGGTATAACCCTAAAAGTGTAATAAACAATACTGGGATGGTTAAGACAATACCTGTTTTAAAATAGGTTCCCCACGAAATCTTAACTCCTTTTGTTTTCAAAACATGTAGCCATAATAACGTGGCAAGTGAACCAATTGGTGTGATTTTCGGACCTAAATCCGAACCAATGACATTCGCATAAATGAGTCCTTCTTTGATCACACCTACTGTATGTATATCTGCAATGGCAAGTGCATCGATCATCACAGTTGGCATGTTATTCATAATGGAAGAAAGAATCGCTGCAATGAAGCCCATGGAGATGGTTCCAATAAACAATCCATGATTGGCACATGCTTGAATCACATCCGCAAGTACGCCAGTTAATCCAGCATTTCGTAAGCCATAAACCACCACATACATTCCAATCGAGAAAAACACGATTGCCCAAGGTGCCCCTTTTATGACCTTTTTTGTTTCGATCGCATGGCTTCTTCTTCCCATAAATAAGAAGAAGATGGCAACGACACCTGCAATAATTGATACAGGAACGTGAAGGGATTGACTAATAAAGTAACCTGCTAATAAAATACCTAATACCACCCAGGATAAACGAAACATTTTTTCATCCCGAATCGCTTCGGCAGGTTTCTTTAATTTTGATAAATCATATTGTTTTGGAATATTTTTTCTGAAGTACAGAAATAGAACAAAGATACTTGCCACTAAAGAAAAGAAGTTAGGAATAATCATTCTTGATGCAAAATGAACAAACCCAATTCCAAAAAAGTCAGCAGAAACAATATTTACTAAGTTACTCACCACAAGTGGCAAGGAAGTGGTATCGGCAATAAATCCACTAGCAATGATAAATGGGAAAATCATTTTGTCTTCCAACTTTAAATTCCGAACCATCGCTAAAACGATTGGTGTCAAGATAAGAGCTGCCCCATCGTTGGCGAAAAATGCTGCGACGAGAGCACCTAGAATACTTACATAAACAAACATTTTTATTCCGTTTCCTTTTGCTGCTCGTGCCATGTGCAATGCAGCCCATTCAAAGAAACCAATTTCATCTAGAATTAACGATATAATAATGATTGCAATGAAAGAAAAAGTAGCATTCCATACAATTTTGGTCACTTCAAGAACGTCATGGAAATCAACGACTCCAACCAAGAGCGCTACTATCGCCCCCCCGCAGGCAGACCAACCAATCGATAAATTTTTAGGCTGCCATATGACCAAAATAAGTGTTATTAAAAAAATCAATGATGCAAGTATGGTTGATACCAATGTTGAAACCTCCAATTATTCACATGAAATACGCAGACCCTGTTCTTCCAATTCCTTCAATCTAAAATCTTGATTTGGAAGATGTAGAAGTAAATCTTGAACCAATGGATAATAAGGACTGTCTTTACTTAAAGAGTAAATAATCCACTGCCCTCTTCTTGTTTCCCTGACTAATCCAGCATCTTTTAACTTACGAATATGCTGGCTAATAGCGGGTTGACTTGTTTTAAAAATGGCAACGAATTCACATACACACGCATCGTGAGAATCAAGAATTTTGATCATCGTTAAACGGGTTTTATCACCTAACAATTTTAAGATGTTTGCTACGCTTTCTAATTCAACGGTTGATTCTGACATGGTTTCCCCTCCTAACCCCTAATGAATAAGTAAATAATAATATACTTATTAGCATTTCATACTGAAATTAATTGATTTAGCCTCTGTTATATCAGAAACTTTATACATGGCTCAGTGATTCTTACCATATCCAACAATTACATATAATTATTTGCTTATATAATAAATCACTTATGGATTAAATTCAAGAAGATAAATGTAAAGTTAATGTAAAGAAAAAAGATCGATAACCGTAGCTATCAATCTTTTTCTTGAAGGTTATAATAATTTTTCCATTGCCATAACATCAACAAATTCACCATATAAATCCCCAGATTTAGTTTTATCTTAAAGTTTTTAAAGCACCGCTCCAAGCTACAACTTCACCAAGCATTGCATTTACATTATCAAGGTGCAATTCTTGTGGTTTGAACTCTGACCCATTGACAAAGTCTGTAAATAAACTCAATGTTGGATGTGTACGAACATCCGCTACTTTTTGTTCTGCAAAGATTCCACGTAAATGTTCAGCTGCACGAGCTCCACCAGTTGATCCATAGCTTACGATTCCAGCTGCTTTGTTGTACCAGGCTTCACGGGCGAAATCTATTGCGTTTTTCAATGCACCAGTTATGCTATGATTGTATTCTTGGACAATGAATACAAATCCATCTAAGCTCGCAAGTTTCTCATTCCAAGCTGCAATTCCTGGTTCTGTTCCATCGGTTGTTCCTAAAAACGGAAGATTGAAATTAGCAATGTCTACAATTTCATAATTGGCATCTCCACGTTTGTCAGCAATTCCTTTTACCCATTCACCTACTTGTGGACTTACACGCCCTTGGCGTGTGCTACCTAAAATGATTCCAATATTTAATTTTTCAGTTGTCATAGATTCTTCCTCCTTGATTGGTTTCCCAAATAGTTTGTCTAAAAAACCCATTATTCACACTCCTATTCTTTTTTTACTTACTTGTTTCTTTCCGAACAATAGGAACTATTTCTGTGGCTAATAGCACATTCTTCTACTAGTCATCCCCCGCTGAAGGTTTACATATGACCAATAATTTGAATAATATCTATTCCTGTATTTTTAAATCCCTCTTTTTTTCGCATTGCAGAATTATCCTCCAGCTAAGATGTAAAGTTAAACATAGTATAGAATTAAATTTGCAAAAATATACAATTACCAGAAGGATCTGGGATAGGGGGTCAGTCCCCCGGCGCGTTAATGCTTTAGTTCGCTGGAGGACTTTCCCTAAAATTACTATGCCATATCAGGTTCCGAGCCCTAACTTGGTACTAATAGAACAGTTCTACTCATATTCTTATTAAAGAAACAAATGGGAAGGAGTGTTAAGTTAGGTGAACAAAGTTAAGGTTAGTTTACGGCCCATTGTTACTAAGATAAATTTACCCACTGTTTTGAAAACAACTATACTTCCGGGAGACTCAATTGAAAGATTATTTATCGCAACCCAGGTAGGAGAGATCTTTTACATAGGCAACGGAGGTATACGGAATTTTTTAGATATTCGCCCGCGAATCATAAAACTAGGTGATTCTGAACTAGGTGTTTCTCGTGGTGGATATGATGAACGGGGATTGGTAGGGCTAGCGTTTCATCCCAAATTTTATTATAACGGTCTGTTTTATCTTCATTATTCAGTAGCTGGAACACAAGGTCCAGGTGCTCTTTCTGAGCCTTTTCAGCCTAAACCGTGTGATCCCAAAACGTTAAACCTAAAATGGATAAATAGAGAAACTCAATATGATCATATTGATACAATTGAAGAATGGATTTTACAATCAAATGGTCAACCTCAAAAACGACGGACCTTACTTAACTTGAGAAGACCATTTTTTAATCATAATGGTGTCAATAGCTTAAACTTTTCACCTGAAACAGGAAAACTTGTTTTAACAACCGGAGATGGCGGATCAGGCTATGATCCATTTAATTTAAGCCAGGATAATATGGAAATAGCCGGAAAAATAATTGAAATTGACGTAGATAAGAATACATTTCTCTCTACTCCACCCGTAGTCACACGTTTTAATGAACTTCCCTCACCTATTCAGGAATCGCTTACGGTAATGGCCAAAGGGGTCCGAAATTTACCAGGCATTTCATTTCAAAGGTATTATAATCAGTACATCAAATATGTGGGAAATGTCGGACAGGATCTTGTAGAGTCAATTTTTTCATTCGTTCATTATAAACCAATACCAGTTCCTCAGCTTGTTCAAGCTTCTTTAATGAATACTGAACCTAACCAAGAAGGATTTATTAACTTTGGCTGGCGAGGGTGGGAAGGTGCTTTTCCTACTTCGATTATAAGGGGCTGTTCTGAAAATCCGGCTTTAGATGAAAAACCAATGGCTTATTACAATGAAGCAGTCATAACTTCAGTGAGGCGTCTTCAGCCTTTAACTAGTTATTTTCATAATGATCCCCGACCAGATAAGTTTGGAGGAACTGCACTTACAGGAGTGCAAGCCTATATGGGGAATGGAATCCCCGATTTAACGGGAAGCGTTGTGTTTATCGATCTTGCTCGGAGAGAATCTCAAACTCAAGTTAGAGGGGTTTTAGCTTATACCAGGGTCAGAACAGATGGTAACCTAAATGATTTTAGTGTTATTGATACCGATTATAATTTTGGGTCTCAATCAGCATATTATGTTAGTTTGGGAACGAATCTCGATCAAACCAGACTCTATTTAAGTGTTCATGGCTCTATGAAAGTGACTGATTTTAACCAAGGTACTGTTTTTGAAATTGTTCCATGATTCATCTAAAAACCAGAGCAATCTCTTTACTGGATTTAATTGATTCTTGAAATATTAAACATACAAGAGAGCAATCATGCTCCCTCGTTTGATTATTTTTCCGGGGATTTAAAAGCCCGATTCGTCCCAAATATTTGCTTTTCTGTTTCAATAGAACGGCTACTATGTTGCTTGCCCTCGTGAGATAACTCACCGACTTTGAAAAAGTAATATTCCACGGCTTCTTGTGCAAGTTTCTGCTGCTCTCTCTAACTTATTGAGTATTCAATCGCTCTTAAATAAATATCATCTCCTGAAAAGTGAGAGTCTGCTAGTCTCACCTCTCCAGCACAAATTCTAAACAATAATTTTTTAATGTTCTTAATTATGTTCTTTATTTTGAAAGTTGAGTTGTTTTTAATTTAAAACTTTATAAAATAAATTTTGCAAAAATATATAAAATTACAATACTAATTAAAATCGTTATATTTGATATAGTAGCAATTAAACGGGTGCTGCTGGTGCTATATTTAAATTCAACTGCAAAGGTTAAGGCGGAGGCTGCAACAGGTAGTAACATCCCAATCAAGATTGTAAATCGAAACATCTGATCGTTGGGAAGGATAAGGTATAAAGCAAATCCAAACAGTAGACCTAAACCATACCGGAAGGTTAAAAATTTCACCATAGGTTTAATAAATTGTTTTTCGAATTTAAAATTTAAATAAAGTCCTAATAATAATAATGATAACGGAATATTTGCCCCAGAGATTGTCTTTCTAACATGAATAATCGTTTCGGGTAACTGGATATGACTAAAATTTAAAATACTAGCAATAAGATAAGTCATTAACGGAATAGACTTGCCGAGTCTTTTTAGAATTTCTATTGGTTTAAGACTAAGACCTTCTTCTGAAAAATAACTTCCTAAAATATAGGCAATTCCAAAGACGACAAATGATGTCCCGACATCAAACATACTAAAATAGGTTAATCCATCCATCCCCCATATGGCAAAAACTAAAAGAAATGCAAATAAGCCAACATTAAATCCGGAAGAAAGCATCAGAAAAGAGCCTTTAAGTTCTCTTTCCTCATTTTTAAAAACTAAGAAGCCTAGAAATGCAGTTATGATTCCATAAACGAGAACAATAACTGGTAACAATATTAACGAAGTTTCTATTTTTACAGAATCAAATGTTACAAGAACTAAGGCAGGGAGGGTAATTTTAAAAATAATTTTCGAAATGACTTCTCCATCTTTTTCTTGTAAACTATGTAAACGTTTTAATAGATACCCTAAGGCAATGATTATAATAATATAAAGAAATTCCTGATTCATTTAAAAAATACGTTCCTCTATGATGTATATTAATTTGAGTTATCCTTCATTCTTCTACTTCAACTTGCTGCAAGATTCACGAACAACTATAGTTGGTCACAATTTATAAGATACAAAAAAATAAAAAGGATTGCGTGTCAAGTCACTAAGACTAAACTCACAATCCTTGTTATACCGCAAAAAAAAGCGGGTTTAGTTAAAAATTGATACCGATGGTCGGGGTCGAACCGACACTCCTCACGGAACACGATTTTGAGTCGTGCGCGTCTGCCAATTCCGCCACATCGGCAAAACTAGAATTAAAAATCCCGAAAATAAACAGGATGAAAGAAAAAACTATTTGGCAGGGGCAGTAGGAATCGAACCCACACTGAAGGTTTTGGAGACCTTAGTTCTACCTTTAAACTATGCCCCTATAGTGGTGGAGGGGGACGGATTCGAACCGCCGAACCCGGAGGGAGCGGATTTACAGTCCGCCGCGTTTAGCCACTTCGCTACCCCTCCACTTATGATAATCGAAAAATGGCGGAGGAAGAGGGATTCGAACCCCCGCGCGGTTTAACCCGCCTGTCGGTTTTCAAGACCGATCCCTTCAGCCAAACTTGGGTATTCCTCCATTTTTTCAAAAAAAAACACTACTTTGGTAGCGGCGGAGGGGATCGAACCCCCGACCTTACGGGTATGAACCGTACGCTCTAGCCAGCTGAGCTACACCGCCAAAATTATAAAAAAATTTCTCCTGGTCGGGAAGACAGGATTCGAACCTGCGACCCCTTGGTCCCAAACCAAGTGCTCTACCAAGCTGAGCTACTTCCCGAAAACGAATGGTGCCGAGGACCGGAATCGAACCGGTACGGTAGTCACCTACCGCAGGATTTTAAGTCCTGTGCGTCTGCCAGTTCCGCCACCCCGGCACTTTTGGAGCGGAAGACGGGATTCGAACCCGCGACCCCCACCTTGGCAAGGTGGTGTTCTACCACTGAACTACTTCCGCAAAAAGATGATGCGGGTGAAGGGAGTCGAACCCCCACGCCTTGCGGCGCCAGATCCTAAGTCTGGTGCGTCTGCCAATTCCGCCACACCCGCATATTTAATTCTAGTAAACTAGTGGAAATGAATAAAAAGGTGCCGGCGAGAGGACTTGAACCCCCAACCTACTGATTACAAGTCAGTTGCTCTACCAATTGAGCTACCCCGGCAAATAGTTTGGAATAATGTTAAGTTTGTACACGCTGTCTTTGTTACCGTCATCCTGACCTCAGGAAGCTTATGCAAGCAGCAGCTCGGTCAGTATGCTGATGTTTATTCAGGAAGCTTATTCGTTCGTGCTCTACCAATTGAGCTACCCCGGCAAATAGTTTGAAAAAATATAAATATGGTGGAGGATGACGGGATCGAACCGCCGACCCTCTGCTTGTAAGGCAGATGCTCTCCCAGCTGAGCTAATCCTCCATATATAGTATAGCCTGGCAACGTCCTACTCTCACAGGGACGCATGTCCCAACTACCATCGGCGCTGAGAAGCTTAACTTCCGTGTTCGGTATGGGAACGGGT
>NZ_JBIWDU010000034.1:0-26480 GCF_044762155.1 Neobacillus sp. NPDC097160
GAATTATAAGTAATTTTTGATTATGATTAAATCAAAAATGACTAGGTGATGAAAATGAATAAAAGCAGCGATGATTCGATCCTTTTAACCCATATTTTAGAACATTCTTTTGATGAAATCTTTATTGCGGATGCAACGGGAATGGTTTTATATGCAAGTCAATCCACTGAAACTGTCTTTGGTATTCCATGTGAACAAATCGTTAATCATAATATTTTCGAACTTGAAAAACAAGGGCTTTTTTCTCCATCAGTCATTGCAAGCGTGCTAAGAACGAACAAGGAAGTAACGCTTATTCAAGAAACAAATCATAATAGAAAACTAATTATCTCCGGATATCCGGTTTATGATCAATCAGGAATAGTAATAGGTGCTACGAGTTTTTCAAGAGATATAACCGAATTTGAGTCCTTAAGAAAAGAAAATGAGCAGGTAGCAAGAGCATTACTAAAATTTCAAGAAGAAAATGAAAAGTTACGAAAACAAGCGACTCAACCATTCTTTATCAGTAATAGAAAAATGGAAAAAGTATTTGAAGTTGTGTCAAAGGTAGCAGATATAAACATTACAGTATTACTCGAGGGTGAGTCCGGGGTTGGTAAAAACCATATTGGTTATAAAATGCATCAAATGTCATCAAGAAAGGCTGAACCCTTCATTGAAGTAAACTGTGGTGCAATACCTGAATCGTTATTTGAATCAGAGCTTTTCGGGTACGAGGAGGGAGCCTTTACCGGGACTAAAAAAGGGGGTAAAAAGGGCTACTTTGAAATAGCGGGAAAAGGAACTCTTTTTCTAGATGAAATTGGTGAATTGCCATTGAATCTTCAAGTAAAATTATTGTCAGTTCTGCAAAATCAAACCTTTATGAGAATTGGAGGAACAAAAAAAATTGAGGTGAATTGCAGAATTATTTGTGCTACAAATCAAAACTTAGAAAAGATGATCAAAGAAAGAAAATTTAGAGAAGATCTTTATTACCGAATCAATGTCGTAAAAGTAGAGATTCCACCACTAAGGGAACGAAAGGAAGAAATCATTCCATTAATTTACGAGATTACTGAACAGGTAAATCATAAATATCAATTGAATACATATTTTACCCCGACAATGGCTGCTTGGCTAAGTCAGCAAAATTGGCCGGGAAATGTCAGAGAATTACGAAACTATATTGAAAAGAAGATCATCACATCTAGTGGGAACGAAATAGACCTTGATTTGGGAGAAGAGGAAACAAAAAAGGATTCCTTCACCCAGTCAACGAAAGAAATTCCGTTAAACGATTATATAGAAACACTAGAAAAGGAGTATATTGTGCGAATGTATCATAAATATCCCAGTAGCATTAAACTTGCAGAAATTTTGGGAATCAGCCAATCTACGGCAAATCGGAAAATACAAAAATATGTTGAGCAAAGGTAGTCGTTATTGACTATTAAGTCTCTTAAATACTGTCTTTATTAGTTGGCATGAAAATTGCACTCTTTAATAATAGAAATCTAAAGGAGGCAATTGTATGTCAAATCAAGATGAAAAGCAATTTTTGAATTTACCTTTTACTGGTATCTGCACTTTTGGGAAATATCCTGTTTGTTCAGATATTAACCAACTAGATGCGGATGTAGCCGTTATTGGTGTTCCAAATGATATGGGGACTCAATGGAAATCTGGAGCAAGAATGGGTCCAAGAGGGATTCGTGAAGGATCTACACTTTACAGTTTTGGATTAAAGGGTGCTTACGATATTGAAAAAGATATTACGTATTTGGGACCAAGATGGAAAGTAGTAGATTGTGGAGATGTGGACATGGTTCACGGAGATATGATGCAATGTCATGATAACACAGAAGAAGCCATTAGAAAGATTGTTTCAAAAGGAGCCATGCCGGTAGTATTAGGCGGAGATCACTCCATTACCATTCCAGTCGGTAAAGCTTTAGAGGAGTTAGGACCTTTTCATGTTATTCAAATCGATGCACATTTGGATTGGGCGGATCATCGTTCTGGGCAAAGATATGGGCATGGAAGCTGTATCCGTCGTTTATCTGAAATGGACCATGTTCAGAAAATTTTCCAATTTGGAATTCGAGGAATTTCCAGCAGTTTAAAGGAAGATGTGGATGCAGCACGAGAATATGGAAGTGTTATTTTATCACCGCGCCAAATTAGGAAAATGGGAATTGAAAGCGTGATCGAGCTACTTCCAGAAGGAGAAAAATACTATATTACCTTAGATATTGATGGTTTGGATCCTTCAGTAGCACCCGGAACAGGTACCCCTTCACCAGGAGGATTTATTTACGATGAAGTCAATGAAATGCTTGAAGGAATTGCTAAAAGAGGAGAAGTGATTGGCTTTGATTTGGTCGAAGTAGCACCGCCATATGACCCAGCTGGAATGACCGGTCAAGTAGGTGCACGGCTTGCCTTGGATTTACTCAGCTTTGTTTTAAAGGAAAAAGAGAACATAGACGATCGCAGGTTAAATAAGGAAGAGGTTCACTCCTAAGATAAGGCACCAAAATACTATATTATAGGGGGCAGGTCTATGAAAATTGAGACAAGAAGCATTGAGTATATTCCAGCCAATGAACGTCATGGAAAACCAAGAGGATTGTTTGCAGTTTGGTTTGCTGCAAATATGCATATTACCACACTTGTGACCGGTTCGCTATGTGTCACATTTGGCTTAAATCTTTTTTGGAGTGTTGTAGCTATTATCGTTGGTAATTTAATAGGAGCCATTTTTATGGCTTCACATTCTGCTCAAGGACCTAAACTCGGTATCCCTCAAATGATTCAAAGCCGTGCACAATTTGGTGTTATTGGTGCCGTGATTCCCTTAATTCTAGTTATTTTCATGTACTTGGGTTTTTTTGCAAGCAGTGGTTTGTTAGGTGCACAAGTATTGAGCAGTGCCTTAAACCTAAATTTAACTTTAAGTATCATTGTTCTTAATATCATCACCTTTATCGTGACCATGATTGGTCATGATCTTATTCATAAAATGCAAAAGTATTTGACATGGGTGTTCTTTCTTGTATTCATAGTTGCTACGTTTATAGTCTTCCAATTACCCGTTCCTTCAGGAAGCTGGTCTCCAGCTGAGTTCAATCTACCAATCTTCATGTTAAGTGTTAGTGTGGTAGCAACCTGGCAGATCTCATATGCACCATATGTCGCTGACTACTCTAGGTATTTGCCGATTGATACCAATTACTCAAAAACCTTTTGGTATACGTATGCAGGGACCGTTTTAGGTACTGTTTGGATGATGGTTTTAGGAGTCTTATTGACTACTGCCATTCCGAATTTCCTAAGTAATTCAGGCACGAATCTCGCTCATCAGTTTGGAAGTTTTTCGTTTCTTTTATTTGCTGTTATCATCCTAGGTCAGTTCTCCATCAATGTTTTTAATTTATATGGCGCCTTTATGTCAACCATATCAACTGTTGAGCCTTTTTCAAAAATAAAAGTAACCCCAAAAGTAAGGATGTATTTTATTTTTGGAATTGGAACAATTGGAACTTTACTGGCTATTTGGGGTCAGGGGGATTTTTTGTCAAATTTTATCAACTTTATCTTATTTATTAGTTACTTTTTAATTCCATGGACAGCCATTAACCTCATAGATTTTTACGTCCTGCGTCACGGGGAGTATAGTATTAAAGATATTTTTGATTTAAATGGAAAGTACGGAAAAGTAAACAAAATTACCGCAATATCGTTCCTCGTTTCTATTATTGCTGAAGTTCCATTTATGAACACCTCTTTTTATGTAGGCCCTGGTGCGAAAGCAATGGGGGGAGCCGATATAACCTGGATACTAGGATTGGTGGTTCCATCCGTCCTCTATTATGTATTGATGAAAAAAAAATTGAAGGATCCGTCCCAGGTACCAATCCCCTATGGAGACAGTAAAACTTCTTAAATTTAATTAAGTAATGTAATAGAAAATAGAATTATTTTTAAAGGGGGTAGGGAGCGGGAATACTTAATTCCTTTTCTATCCTTTTTTGTACACTAATTTCATATATTTCATCAGTAGAAGTGATTGAATTTAGCATTTACATAAGGTCTGTGATCTTCTGCCAGATGGAGGTTAAAAAGGAAATGTCCTTTTGGCATAAACCTCCTTCATTTTAAAAATTGGAGAAGAGCTGATGCATAATAAAATGCCAACTCTTTTTATCGCTTATTGATTTTCTCCATTCTTAACCTTAAGATTATTTTCTTCTCACCGTTTTGATAAATCTCATCTGATATGATGTCATGAAATCTTAAATATTTTAAATAATAATGAAGGTATATAGACTAAAAAAGGCAGTTTAATGGCTATAAAAAAGGAACACAGTTTTACTTAATTAGTAAATCAGAATTTATAGGAATTTAAGAGTTTGTATTGAGAACGAAAGATTTATCAAATAGGATATTGATCAATGAAAGTGAACTTCTTAACAATTTTACCTTCATAAAAGAAATCTTTTAAGAAGACCACGGGGACGGTTCTTGTGGCCTAAAATACCTTTTGTGCTTTTTAAAATGATCCCAGCTTCAATGACACAATTACTAATAGGATACATTCTATGATTTTGAAATATGAAAAAGCCTAATCCCTCCATGTTTTTTATCGAGGAATTAGGCTTATAATCTTCCATAAATGCGCCCTTTAATAGAATAGCCTTATTTCTGAAGCAATGCTTATTAACTCGTTCAATGATTCTCTGGCTTGTTGTTATTAAAAACTATTTGCCGCTCAGTTTGATGCCGCGCCAGCCGCTTACATCGCATTGGCCATATTCATTATCACCCACAGTAACCAGCGTTCCGTCCGATTTAAGCCCAACGGTATGGGCACAACCCGCCGCAATCGCCACAATATCGCGCCAATCACTTACATTACATTGGCCATACTCATTCCAACCCACAGCCGCCACAGTACCGTCCGATTTAAGGCCGATGGTATGATTACTGCCCACCGCAATGGCCTCAATACCGCGCCAGCCGCTTACATCGCATTGGTCATGTTTATTCAAACCCACAGCCATCACCGTACCGTCCGATTTAAGCCCGATTGTATGAAGATAACCTGCAGCGACTGCCACAATATCGCACCAGCCGCTTACATTGCATTGGCGATACCGATTATTACCAACAGCCGTCACTGTGCCGTCCAATTTAAGACCGATGGTATGCCAGTCACCCGCCGCGACCGCCACCATATCATGCCAGCCGCTTACATCACATTCACCTTCATTATTTCGGCCCACTGCTACCACCGTGCCATCCGATTTAAGCCCAATGGTACGCCGCCAACCCGCCGCAACCGCTACAATATCCCGCCAGTCGTTTACATCGCATTGGCCATGCATATTCCAACCCACAGCCGTCACCGTACCGTCCGATTTAAGACCGATTGTATGAGCATTACCCGTGTTCGTCGCCATATGAACATTTCCAGCCGCGACCGCCACCATGTCGCGCCAGCCGTTTACATCACATTGGCCAGATTTATTATCCCCCACAGCCGTGACTGTGCCGTCAGATTTAAGCCCAACGGTATGACGACGACCGGCCGCGATGGGATCTTTAGGCCACCGTTTCATCTTTAACACCGCCTCTTTCGGTGAAATGTAATCCATGTTTAACCTCCTTGAATATAAGCAGCCGTAAAGTTACCTAACAAGTATAGGTAACTTTACGGCTGCTCGTCAAATGGTGCAGTGGGGTCAGGCACCGGTTTTCAATTTATAATAATATTATGTTAACTTAATGAATGGAAATTCCGAACCTTTTAATCAAAATAATTGGTGCTTCTTTTTTTACGCCAAATCATCATATTTTCCGTGATATTATTAGCAAAGGTAAATTGTTTTGGGAAAATTTTAAAAACGTTTGTAACGAAACTTCAATCCAAGGTACTAAACCTGTGAAGTTCGTAAAAGTGGTAAAAAGCAAGGGGTGTTAAGATTTGGAGCTAAAGGATTTATACCAAGAAATTCAACCACGAATATATGCCTTTTTCTTTGTGAGAACCTCTAGCAAAGAAGCTGCCGAGGATTTAACACAGGAGGTATTTTACGAAGCGATAAAAGGGTTGAATTCTTTTTCCAATAAATCAAGCATTCAAACCTGGTTATTTTCGATTGCAAAAAACCGGTTGCGAAACTATTATCGCTCAAAAAAATACCAGAATAACCTAACTCAGATGCTGTCCGAAGATGAAAATAAAACCGTCACACCGGAAGAACATATAGTAAAAAAGGAAGAGCAGACCAGCTTAATCAAGCAAATTAATCAATTGGATGAAATGTCAAAGGAAGTAGTCATCTTACGCATCTATGGTGAATTGTCTTTTAAAGAGATTGGCATTTTACTTGAAAAGACTGAAAATTACGCAAGGATTACTTTTCACCGGGCAAAGCTGAAACTTCAAACGGAAATGGAGGGATATCATGGATAAGCATGTTCGTTCAATTATTGAGGATTTACTCCCATTATATAATGAAGGACTTCTTAGCGAATACACGACGAAGTGGTTAGAAGAGCAGGTGGAAAAAAGTGAGGAACTCGCAAGGCTTGTCAGTCAAACAAATATACCATTGGAAAAGGAAAAAATCGAGTCTCCAGTTGAGCATGACAAGATGATTAAAGGGATCAAGCGAAGACTTTCCATCTACCAAATTATTTTTGTAGGCATATCCTTTTTCCTAGCCATTCATACATCGCTTTTAAATGAAAGCTTTGGCTTCATTTTATGGTATGCGGTACTAGGGTTACTGACCTACTTGTTTTACAAAGATATAAAGATTGTTTTCTATATTTCCTTTATTCCGGTGTTTATCTGGTCGTTAGGGGGCAATTTATCAGACTATTATGCAGGTCATATTGACCGTTCAGTTCAGTTTGTTTCCTTTTTCTTTCAGTCTGTAGGAGGTTCAATACTGCTGGCAATGATTCATTATGGATTTGCCTTTGTTGGAAACTTGATTGCTTTATTAATTCGAAAGATATGGGAAAGAGGTTGATCATATGAAGAAAAAGAAGGCAATTTACAGTGTTTTGTTAGTATTGCTAATTGGCGCTGTCTTGTTTTTTTACAACGCCTTTAATGGAAATCCGATAAGTAAATATTATTCGAAAAAAGTCCTCGAAGACTATTTAACGGAAACATATCCGGATAGGAAGTTTCATATTAATGATGGTTTTTATAACTTTAAGTTTTCTGAATATGTATTTGAAATAATTGAAATTGGATCCAACGCTGGAGGACAAGAAAAATATGAGATCATTGTTCAAGGTTTTATTCAGCCAACAATCAGTTGGGATGGCATCTATTACGCAAATTTGGATGAAGGGTTAATGGAAAAACTAAGCCAAGAGGCTTCAAAAGAACTTAAACAGCTACTTTCTGAGAAAATAAGTTCTTTAAAAGGGGTGGATGTTTTTATTGAGGTCCAAAAAGGGGATTTTGACCCATCCGTAACCTGGAATAAAGAATTAAAACTGCAGAAACCTATGTGGATCGATATTCTGCTGGATTCAACGAATCAAACGAAGGAAGATGTGTTTAATGATGCAAAAAAAATACAAAAGATAGTGGATGAAAATGGGTATAGGTATAGTCATGTCAACATTAATGGAAATGGATTCGACAACAAATATGGCAGTGACAAGGACGACCGAGGCTATGTAAAATATGCAACATCATTTGATAAGGATGAAAAAATACGATTAAAGGATATAGAAGAATTTAATCAATAAAGTAAAGTCTGAACAATTTGCTTACAGACAATTCACAATGACACTTATTTCAGTGCCTAACCCCCGATAAGTTAAAGCGTTATCGCAGTGGGGGTCAGGCACCGGCACAAGGACGCCCATAAAAAAATAGGAATGGCTTATTTTATAACCTACTCCCACATATCCTCCATTAACCTACTCATTTGCTTTCGTCGCTCCTGAGTTCCCGGCACATCAACAGAAATATGCTCGCCATCCACCACTAGGATATCGCCTACTTTTGCGTCACTAGGAAGACGGTTCGTTCTTAAATCGATAAACGTGCCATCTTCCTTTTCACAAACGACTAGATCTCCTTCAAATCGATCAATGATCAGTTTCACTTCACTCACTCCTTATTTCGGAATAAAAGATGTTTGTGTTTGATATTGTTTCCCATCAGACTGAACTGTAATATCGATTAGCACTTCAAAACCCGCTGCCGCTCGACTGATTCTAACTGGTAAGGTGGTTCCTATGGTCCCGGTATACGTGGTGTCCTTGCTTTTATAGTGAAAAACAGCCGTAAACGGTGCACCAGATATACCGGCTACATCTAAATGAATCGTTTCGTATTGGCCAGGAGTCGGATTATCCACCTTTGCACTTAAAGATGTGGCGGTCGCTTGACTTGATGTTGTCTGCGGTGCTTGTGTGACTGCTGGGTTAGCAGGAGTGGCAGTCGCATTGTTTTTCACGGTGTTCTGTTCAATTTTGGCTGGATCCGTATTGAACATAATGGTTGATCCATCACTAGTCGCAATAATCGTTCCTTGTTCATCCGTTCTGAAAACTTGAATGTGATGCGCCTGCATCTTTTGAAGAGTTTCAACGGTTGGATGACCATATTGATTGTCTTTTCCTGCCGAAACAATCGCATATTTCGGTTGTACCTTCGTTAAGAAGGCTTCACTTGTAGATGTATTGGCCCCATGATGGCCTAATTTCAGCACATCTGCTTGAAGGTTTTCACCTGAAGCAATCATATCCTGTTCGGCTTTTACCGTAGCATCTCCGGTAAACAAAAAAGTGTTTCGACCATTTGTAATTTTTAATACGGTACTGGAAGAATTCAAATCCTCACCGTAGCTGGTAACTGGCCCCACAAACTCCGCATCCACGCCTGCTAAAGCTAATGACACGCCAGCTTTCGCTTCTTTCAGTTTTAACCCTTCATTTTTAACAGCTAAAACGAAATCTTCAAATGTTTTCGTGGTATGGGTAACTTTTGGCATATAAACCGCTTTGACGTCCATATTTTGGAGAACGGTATCCAATCCACCAATATGGTCAGCATCAGGGTGCGTCGCGATCATGACTTCTAAATCGTCGACATGGTATTTTTTCAGATATGCAACGACATCATCACCTCGATCGTTATTCCCACCGTCAATTAAAATATCGTCCCCGTTAGGCGTCTTTATATAGATACTGTCACCTTGGCCGACATCTAAATAATAAACCTGCATCGTTCCTGTTGCGGTGGAATTTGTCTGTTCCGCTGGGGCAGTGGTTTCTTTTTTGACTTCCCCACTCGTCACTTTCGCTGGCGTTATGTCCGTGGTCGCAGCTGTTTTCACAGGCTCTGTCGTACTTTGACAGGCAGCTAAAGAGCTGGCAAGAAGGATACTGCTCACTATGCTAAATAACCTTTTTTTCACTTTATTACCCCTTATCATTATTCTGGTCCTTATTGTCTAGTATGTTGAACTATTTATTTATAAGTTTACTATATTTATTATAGTACTTTTTTCCATTAAAGAGAATGAATACATGGAAATCATCTACTTTTAGAAGGTTCAGATGAACCAGAGAAATGAATAGAATTTCTTGAAGAAACTTGTCATGATTTGAGTAAACAATTCAAGTCAGCAGATTTTTCTAAGGGGAGTGACTTTGTGAAGGGGGGTGATGCCGAATGACAGTTTTTGAATCGTTAATGTTTGCGATTGGCTTTGCTAGTCTAGTCATAGCGATACTGTCATTTAAATCAAAAAAATAATCCACCCTTGAGTTAGAGGCTCAGGTGGATTATTCTGCCCAAAAAGCCGACCTACGTAGAGGAATATGATCGAACGGTTTGTGAAGACTTAGGCGGCTGCGATGGCATTATTATAGACGAGGACTATCTTCAAATTGCCTATGGTCATATGATGAAGGAACTAGAAGCCATTGAAAAGGCGAATAAACTGGTGTTTATCGATACGGAAGCAATCGTAACACAATTTTACTCCAATTTATATAATCAAGTGAACCAGCCTGTATTAGATGAAATAGCTAAACGACAAGACTATGATCTTTGGCTTTTCTTTGAACCAGACGTGCAGTGGGTCGATGATGGTCTAAGAGTTCATGGTGAAGATGAAACAAGAGCTAAGAATAATCAACACTTAAAGACATTATTAAACAAACAAAACATTCATTATAAAATCTTACTAGGAGATTACGAGTATCGGCTTAAAGGGGCAATAACATATATAGATGAATTACTAAAGGATTAAAAGGTCATTTTTCGTGGCCTTTTGTTATTTTATGAGAAATGATAACGATTTTCTCAAAATTCATATAGGAATTTTAAAAGAAACACCGAATTATTTAGTACTCTAGGGGTTTATCTATTACAGAACCTTGAGGGTAAGTAAAAAAATGAAAGGAGAATGGTTATGATTTATATCGCCCTTCTTCGAGGAATTAATGTGGGTGGAAATAATAAAATTGACATGAAATTGCTTAAACAAACGTTTGAAAAAGCTGGGATGAATGATGTGTTGACATACATCAATACGGGCAATATTATTTTTTCAAACAAGGGCCTTTCAAAAACTGAACTTTCATGTATTTTGGAAGATGCGATACAAAATGATTTCGGATTACAAATTAAAGTAGTAGTTCGTAGTGTTGATGATGTCAGAGGAATCATTAATGCTATTCCCGACACATGGAAAAACGACAAAGACATGAAAAGTGATGTTATGTTTTTATGGGACAAAATTGATGATGAATCGGTGCTTAAGCATCTGGTTGTTAAACCAAATATTGATACAGTGAAATATGTCCCCGGTGCGATACTTTGGTCGGTTGACAAGAAAAATGTAACCAAAAGCGGAATGTCAAAGATCGTTGGATCAACTATATACAAACAAGTTACGGTAAGGAATGTCAACACCGCGCGTAAGATATATGAACTGATGCAAGCTAATAACAGTTAGATCACCGGAAAAATTTTTTAGTGTAAGCTTGCAGTGTTCAATCTCAAGTAAACGAGTCAATGTTTTAACCTACCTAGTGTTATAATTTATGAATAAAAAGGTTTTATCAAATATTTACAGAATTTCATTATTAAGAAGAAAAATTTACGTAGGAGGCGTTAATTATGGCTGCAACTCAGGCAATTCTGCAATGGACTTTCATCTCCGAATGTCCGATTCCAAATGATGTGAATGAAATATTAGTGGATGGTGAAGTGGCAATCGCTGCTTACAAAACAATCCGTGATAGTGCTATCTTCACTAATAAGAGATTAATAGTAAGAGACGCTCAAGGTTTAACAGGGAAAAAGGTTGAGATATATTCCTTGCCCTATTCATCAATCAATATGTGGTCAACGGAGAATGCGGGGAGTTTCTTTGATGTAAATGCGGAGGTTGAATTATGGACCAGGGCAGGCCACATTAAGGTAAATCTTAAAAAAGGTGTTGATATTCGTAAGTTTGATAAACTAATTGCTAATGCACTCCTTTAATTTGGTGTTTACCTTTCTACATGTTTAATCAGGAATAAAATTTAAGTCTGTTCGTTTATCCAAGGTTGTATAATCCAATGCGTGATGCCTTTAAAGGTGTCATCTTTTTACTTTTTTCTGAGTAGAAGGAAAAGAACGGCTTGGAAGAGAACCGATGGAATCAGTTACTGTATGATCAACAGGGTTGGGATTTCCTATCTCGATTTAGGATTCTTAGCGAAAAGAAAAAAATAGTGTCAGAGGATTATGATTTGATTTGTTGACGAACGTATGTTCTGTATCATAAAATGTGTTTATGGTCATAATAGTTGGTGGTTATTTCCACATGGAAATTGCTTAGGATTGTAAAAAAATTTGAACTAAGGAGCTGTTGAATGATGTCAATTAGTTTGAACCCGTATTTGATTTTTGACGGTAATACGAGAGAAGCTGTCCATTTTTACGAGAAAGCGCTTGGCGGGAAAGTGATGGGTATCATGACGTTCGGAGATATGCCGGCGGACCCGAATCATCCATTAACGGATGACATGAAGAATCGCGTTATGCATGCTCATTTGAAAGTCGGAGAAGCAGATCTCATGTTCAGCGATACATATGAAGGCATGCCTTATCAGCCTGGTAATACGATTCAGATGGCCATCCATCCAAAAGAAGAGGACAGAGCCAGAGAAATCTTCGCCGCTTTGGAAGACGGCGGACAAGTCATTATGCCCCTTCAGAAGACGGATTGGAGTCCATTGTATGGGCAAGTAAAGGACAAATTCGGTGTTACTTTCCAAGTGAACGTCCCAGCAGAGCAACCGTAGTATCAGCAAAGAGACTTCCGTTCCACCAACAAACAAAGCCTTCTGGTCATGAATGGACCGGGGGCTTTCTCCGTTGCAAATCCAATGTATTTCTAGCTATAAGTAAATCATACGAGGCCAAATCAGCAAAGCTTGTCTTTCCTGTGCTTCTTCTTTCAATAATTCTTGTAACTCTTTCTCCGTTAGTTTGTCATTCATGATCGTTCCTCCATCTAGTGATTTTATTGAAATTCATGGTAGGGATTTTAAAAGAAACATCGAATTAAATATTACTCAAGGGTTTCTTCTATATTAAGTCTTTTTCCAATAACGATTTCGAGGGGAGAACTGGATCAAGTGACATTAGAAAATAACATTCAGTATTACAGTTGTACAGAAGTTGAGGATCGGTTTATCTACCAAGCCTTTCATACTGGCTTTTCTGATTATATTATTAAAATGGATATTCCTGAGGATGTATTCCTCGCGAGGTTCTTTGGTCCGGAAGGGAATAGGAGAGAGAATTCCTTTATTGCCTTTGATCAGGATGAACCGGTAGGTGTCATTCTAGGTGGGATGAAGATTTATGAAGGCATCCAAACGATGAGATGCGGAACGCTAGCGGTTCATCCAGCATACAGAGGAAAGGGAATCAGTCAAAGATTGTTTGAACTTCATAAAGAAGAGGCAGTGAAACACGGTTGTAAGCAGTTATTTCTTGAAGTGATTGTCGGCAATGATCGGGCGGTCCGTTTTTATGAAAAGCTAGGATATGAGAAAATGTATGATCTTGTCTACTATACGCATGAAGATTTTTCACTGTTGGAAAAACCTCGCTCTGAGTTCTTTATTAATCGAATCGATTTCGAAGAGTTCAAGCAAGTAGCGGGAAAGTGGGACTATCATATTAATTGGCAGAATGATCTCGACTATATCGAAAAAACAAGTAATACCTATTTTTATAGTGCCATGATGCAAGACCGCTTGGCAGGATGTTTAGCCATTTCAAAAGCCGGAACGATACATTTTTTAATGGTCGATAAGATGCAAAGGGGGAATGGAGCAGGTACACAGCTTTTGCAAACAGCCGTTGAAGACCTCAATCTCTCCAGAATGTCGGCAGGTTTTCCTAATAACAGCCTTCTCGAGGGATTTTTAAAGAAAAAAGGTTTTAAAAAAGGGGAACTGAAACAATTTGAGATGTACTTACTCCTTTAATCATAAAGGAAGTTCTGGTTTCATGAATTCAAATGTCCCCACTTTTTATGCAACAAGAGCTATTAAAAAGTAGCTAGAAAGTTTATCGAGATTAATGGTTTGGGGAGTGTAGAGAATAATGAAGCAAAGTTTATTTCATTCATTGGAAGGTAAATATATCGCCTTTAAGGAACTAAGCACAACTGATGCAGAAGAAATCCATAACTATGCATCAGATAAAGAAGTCTCACGTTTTATTGGCTGGAGTTTAATGACCAGTTTGGATGATACTAGAGTACACATTGAAACGATGGTAAACCGTGAGGCAGCAGGTACGCATTTATATGCGTCCATTGTTCAAAAATCAACTCAAGAAATTATCGGGACAGCGATGATATTCAATTTTGATCATGAAGCAAACCAAGCAGAAATTGGCTATGTTTTTCATCGAGACCATTGGGGTAAAGGCTATGGTACTGAGTGTGTGGCTTTGATGAGTGATTTCGCAATTGAATCCCTTAATTTGCACAAACTCCATGCTAGTGTGGTGGATGCAAATATTGGCTCTGCAAGGATCCTCGAAAAGAATGGCTATGAATTAGAAGGAGAATTAAGGGATCACTATTTTATGGAAGAAACCTATTTTAACGCATTACTCTTCGGAAAAATTCAAACCAAGAAAGATTAATATTCAAATTGAAGATGATAAGGAGAGAGAAGTTTCCTTGTTTTAAATCGGGATAAAAGTCAATGGGACGGTTCTTGTGGCGGGGGCCAACTTACTAAAATCCATCGGAACCGTCCCTGCGGCATTCCTGCGGCATTAAGCTAGTTCTTGTCGTCGGTACTAACTCACTAAAAACCACGAGAACCGTCCCTAGGCTTCTATTAGGCTTCTGGTTTCTCTTTTCCCATAGAGTCAAATAATTGTGTAGATGATAAGGCATTGAATGGTAAAGTTACATTGTGTTTAAGCCCTTCGTTGTAAGTCGCTTTTAAATCTTTAAGTAAAACAGCTAAGGCAGTGTCTGCTGTCCATTCAGAAATATCGCTCCAATTTCTAACTACCCAGCTATCACCTGTACTAACTTTTAATAAATTTAATAACTCTTCTTGAGGTAAGTTATAGTGTTTGCCTAATTTAAGTCCTTCAGCTAGAGCATTCATGTTAATACCTAGAATCATATTATTAACTAATTTTGCTACTTGGCTGTTGCCTGGTTCCGCTCCATAGTAGAATGTATTGGATCCGATCGCATCAAAGTAGGCCTTAAAAGATTTTACGATGTCTTCTGAACCTGAAGTCATAATAGATAGTGTTCCAGCTTGAGCACCTGAAGCACCACCGCTAACTGCAGCGCTAATTAATTTCAAATCACTTTATTCTTCGACTTTTTTGCCTAATTGATTCATGGTATCAGGGTCAAGTGTACTCATGACAATGATTGTTTTATCTTTAGGTTGAGCAGATAATAGACCGTTTTCACCAAAAATAACGTCAACATTTTGGGCATAGTCACGAACCATTGAGATCATCGCTTCGTCAGCTTGTCCCGCCACTTCTTTTAAAGTTTCTACCATTGTTATTCCAGCAGCACTTGCTTTCTCATAAACACCTTTAAAGGCATCATAACCGATTACTTCAAAACCAGCTTTCTTTAAATTAACTGCCATCGGGAAGCCCATTGTTCCTAATCCGACAAATCCGATTCTTTTACTCATGATTAATTCCTCCTATATCATAATAATTTACATTTTTGTTCACATTTTTGTTCACACTTAGTATACATCGCCTTTTGGTATGAGTAAAATGAATAACATTAATAAAACATATGTATATATTTCATGGATTGGAGATAATATTCATGGAAATATATTAACCTCACTTACTTTATTGTATCCAAATACAAAGGTTTTACTAAAGTTTCAAAAGCCCTCCATTTATCACAGTCTACACTAAGTAAAGTAGTCAAAGTTTGGAAGAAGAATTAAATGTAGAACTAATTGACCATTCCGCAAAGGACATTGAATGAACGGAAGTAGGCGAAATCGTTTTGGCGTAAGAAGAAATGATCATGGAAAATGAATTTATCTATCCACCTATATGAATTAATGAACTTAAAAAAAGGAAACATTTAAGCTGAATTACCTCTATGACCATGAAAAAAAGGAATGCATTGCATGAGTTATATGTATTTTACGAATAACTAAAACTGCGTTATTGTTATTTCTATCGAAACAAATGATGTCTTAGGAGGAAAAGAACATGGAAACAAATCGTTACCAAAGAGGTTTAGATATTATTAAGGAATATACTTTAACAGATAACGAAGAAATTGGAACACACATGGATATTGTTGCCGTATTTAAAGATCTTGCACCTGATTTAGAAAGTTATATTGTTGAATTTGCTTTTGGAGATATTTATTCACGAGAAGGCTTAACTAATCAGCAACGTACGATTGCCACAATCGCTTCTCTTGTAACTCTCGGTACGGAGCTGCAATTGGAATTGCATATCAACACAGGAATTACAATTGGATTAACTCCAAAAGAAATTGTTGGAACTGTCGTGCACTTGATCCCCTATACAGGCTTCCCACTTGTTTTGAATGCTCTAAAGGTGGTAAAAAAAGTTTTTGCTCAAAGAAATGTAAAAATGAACGATTAAGAAATGCAGCCACAGCAATAAAACACCTAACACGCCTTAAACGACCACCTGCTAACGCAGGTGATTTATTTCTTTGAGATTGTGAATAAATGCACATATATTTTAAAAATACAGTAGAATTTAATTAAGAGAGCAGGAGGATATTAAGTGAGTAATTCAAATGAAAAACTATGGACAAAAGATTTTATTATTATGTCCATCACTAACTTCATCATTATGATTATTTTTTATTTATTAATGGTTACAATGGCTTCATACGCTGTAAAAGAGTTTCATGCTTCTGTTTCACAAGCTGGTCTTGTAGCCGGAATTTATATTGTCGGAACATTAATAGGTCGAATCGTTACAGGTAGAATTATTAACAAAGTCGGCCCGAAAAAAATATTAATGATTGGTTTATTTCTATTCCCTATAACCATGTCATTCTATTTTATTCAAGCGGGGATTATCGTATTGATCATTAGCCGTCTGATAAATGGTTTTGCAGTTGGGATTGCTTCTACAGCTATTAGTACAGTTGTAGCGCAAATTTTACCAATTTCTCGTAAAGGAGAAGGAATTGGTTACTTCAGTATGAGTTCAACACTTGGAACAGCCATCGGACCGTTCTTCGGTTTGTTTTTGAGCCAACACACTACTTATTTTGTTATTTTCATGTTGTGTATGGTTTTTGCCATTTTAGCGCTCGTCAGTGCCTTATTTACAAAAATATCGAAAATCCAAGCACATACGGTTCAAGAAGAAAAAGGCTTTCATATTTCTCAATTTATTGATGGTAAAGCACTTCCTATCTCAATTTTGACGTTATTTTTTGCATTAGGCTATGCAAGCCTTATTTCTTTCCTTAACTTCTTTGCAGAAGAACGTGATTTACTTAGTGCATCTAGCTTTTTCTTCTTAGCATACGCTATAGCAGTTCTTCTCACACGTCCATTTACAGGTCGTCTTATGGATACAAAAGGTGCTAACTATATTGTATATCCATGTGCCATTTTATTTGGAGTAGGTTTACTTCTTTTAAGTATCTCGCATAGTGCCTTCCTTCTATTAGTTTCAGGCGCTATCATTGGTATTGGTTTTGGTAATATTTCTTCTGCATTTCAAGCTCTTTCGATTAAAGTAACGACGCCAGAAAAAATGGGATTAGCTACTTCCACATACTTTATTGGTTTAGATATAGGACTTGGCTTCGGCCCTTATTTCTTAGGATATTTAGTACCGTTCCTTGGCTACAGCAATTTGTATGTATGGTTAGGTATTTTTATGTTTGTCCTAATAATTTTTTATCTATTCTTACATGGTCGGAAAGACCATTTAATTTTAAATAATAATGAAATACGGTTAAAAGAGATATCGCCTAATTAATCGCGATTAGGGATAAATTTGATTAAAAATATATCCCTAATCGCGATTTACTTTCACATTGAACGCTCTCGTTTTTAATAATCTTTATTCAAACGGGAGCTTTTTTCAATATTTCATGGAATGAAAGTGAACGGAAACGCTAAACAAATAAGGAAAGCATTCTGTTCAGGCACAGAACACTTTCCTATTAGAGAGATTGTATAATCAACCAATTGAGTGGTACCTTTATTCAATTATTTGGATTCTGATTTCTCTTTTCCCATAGAGTCAAATAATTGTGTAGAGGATAAGGAATTGAATGGTAACGTTACATTGTGTTTAAGCCCTTCGTTGTAAGCCGCTTTTAAGTCTTTAAGTAAAACAGCCAAGGCAGTGTCTGCTGTCCATTCAGAAACATCGCTCCAATTTCTAACTACCCAGCTATCACCTGTACTAACGTGTAACAAGTTTAATAACTCTTGTTGAGGTAAGTTATAGTGTTTTCCTAATTTAAGTCCTTCAGCTAGAGCATTCATGTTAATTCCTAGAATCATATTATTAACTAATTTTGCTACTTGGCTGTTGCCTGGTTCCTCACCATAGTAGAATATATTGGATCCAATCGCATCAAAGTATGGTCGGAAAGATTTCACAATGTCTTCTGAACCGGATGTCATAATCGATAATGTCCCAGCTTGAGCACCTGAAGCACCACCGCTTACCGCAGCGCTAATTAATCTAAAATCACTTTCTTCTTCAACTTTTTTGCCTAATTGATTCATGGTATCAGGGTCAAGTGTACTCATGACAATGATTGTTTTATCTTTAGGTTGAGCAGATAATAGAGCTCCCTCACCAAAAATAACGTCAACATTTTGGGTATAGTCACGAACCATTGAAATAATCGCTTCGTCAGCTTGTTCCGCCACTTCTTTTAAGGTCTCTACCATTGTGATTCCAGACGCTTTTGCCTTCTCATAAACCCCTTTAAAAGCATCATAACCGATTACTTCAAAACCGGCTTTCTTTAAATTAACTGCCATCGGGAAGCCCATCGTTCCTAATCCTACAAATCCAATTTTTTTACTCATTAATAATTCCTCCTAAATCATTATAATTTTAATTTTTGTTCACATTTTGTACACATTTAGTATACATCTCCTTTTGATATGAGTAAAATGAATTATAGGAATAAAACATATGTATATATTTCATAGATTGGAGATTATATTCATGGACATACGTCACCTTACTTACTTTATTGAAGTAGCTAAATACAAAAGTTTTACTAAAGCTTCAAGATCCCTTCATTTGTCACAGTCAACACTAAGTAAAGTAGTCAAAAGTTTGGAAGAAGAATTAAATGTAGAACTGATTGACCGTTCCGCAAAGAAAATTGAATTAACGGAAGCAGGTGAAATCGTTTTAGCGGAAGGGGAAATGATAATGGAATCGCTAAATGATTTATCTATCCACCTATATGATTTAATGAACTTAAAAAAAGGAAAAATAAAAATTGGCATACCGCCAATAATTGGTTTCTTATTTTTCCCAAAAATCATTAAAGGATTCAATACTCTTTACCCCGATATTAAAATAAAACTCTTGGAAGATGATTCAAAAAAGGTTAAACAGGAAGTCAGAGACGGAATATTAGATCTTGGTGTGGTTATGCTACCGGTGGATGAAAAGGATTTTGATGTTGTACCCTTCTTTAGTGAAGAACTGTCGCTCTTCGTCCATCATTCCCATCCATTAGCACAAAGGGAAAAAGTTGAAATGAAAGAGTTACAAAATGAAACCTTTATTCTATTTAAGAAAGAGTTTGCTATTCATGAACTCATTATTCAAGAATGCGAACGAGCTGGTTTTCGTCCGGAAATTGCTTATGAAAGTTCTGAGTGGGATTTTATTAGTGGAATGATTGGCGAAAACTTAGGGATTTCAATTTTCCCAAGACCGATTGCCAAAAAAGTCGATCAGGATTTAATCAAGGTGATTCCCATCGTCAATCCAACCTTCCCTTGGAATTTAGGATTTATTTCTAAAAAAAAGAAGTACGCTTCACCTGCAGTTCGTGAATTTATCCAGTATATTTCAGCTGAATTACCCCCTGAATCATGAAAATAAGGAATATATTATATGAATTATATATATTTTACGAATAGTGGAAACTGCATTATAGTTATTTCTGTCAATACAAATGACATTAGGGGGAAAATAACATGGAAAAAACTCGTTACCAACAAGGTTTAGATATTATAAAGGAGTATACTTTAACAGATAACAAGGAAATTGGAACACACATGAATATTGTAGACGAATTTAAAGAACTTGCACCTGATTTAGAGAGTTTTATTGTTGAGTTTGCTTTTGGAGATATTTATTCACGAGAGGGCTTAACTAATAAGCAACGTACGATTGCCACAATCTCTTCTCTTGTCACTCAAGGTACGGAGCCGCAATTGGAATTGCATATCAACACAGGACTTACAATTGGATTAACTCCAAAGGAAATTGTTGGAACTATTGTGCACTTGATTCCCTATACAGGCTTCCCGCGTGTCTTGAATGCTCTAAAGGTGGTTAAAAAAGTTTTTGCTCAAAGAAATGTAAAAATTAACGATAAAGAAATGCAGCCACATCAATAAAACCGTTAACACGGCTTAAACGACCACTTGCTAAAGCAGGTGGATTTAGACATAAATGTTGACGACTAAAGTCTTCTCAAAGTCCTTAAGTTTAAGCAAAATAAATTTTTCGACATATTCAGTCTTCAATCCTGAATATGTCGTTTTTTTATTCATTGACTTGAATAGCTATAATGGGGTCGCCATGGGGACGGTTCTTGTGGCATTTATAATCCCTACTAAAAGCCATAGGAACCGTCTCTGTGGTATTATGATACTAACAAAGTTACAAGATATTCAATTCAACTGAACAAAAGAAACCTGTGAATACAGCCTTATTATCATTTAGTTTGGAAGGAAAACAATATTCCTGGGATCCAATAGGTTCAAAGAACATCGAACAAGGTCCCATACATAAACTATGGTATCATTTCTTAAGGGTGTTCAATATGAGAAACATAACGCAGACACAAATACAACCTATAATTGGGCAAGCTTGGACCGGAAGACATGTTGTCTTGCTCCACTGTACAAACAATAATCAGTTGATTAATATTTATAAAAGTTTTCACGCCCCGATTGAGCCGCCGCGTCACAATTGTGCGGAAACTTTATCGCAATTACTAAGTATTGGTTATCGCATAATGGCCATTACACCAATCTCTTCAAATCAAATTCAATACTTTTTAGTACTTTGATTTTGTATAGCTACCGAGCTACCGGTGTCAGTCCCCCGGTGACTAAAGGTTTACCGCATCAAGGGCCTGATCCCATTTTTCGCAACTAAATATGGAATAAATCGGTCTCCGGGATATTTTGAAACTCCCGTATATAAGTCGTAACAATTAAATTCATCACTAGAGGTTAATCAATGAAGGTATATAGACTAAAAAGGCAGTTTAATGGCTATAAAAGAGGAACACAGTTTTACTTGATTAGTGAATCAGAATTTATTGGAATTAAAGAGTATGTATTGAGAACGGAAGATTTAACAACTAGGATATTGATCAATGAAAGTGAACTTCTTAATAATTTTACTTTCATAAAAGAAATCTTCTAATGAATCCGTAACGTATGAAAATGGAGCGATTGCCTGTCTGGAAGCTTGTTGGGTTCTTCCTGAAAATTCACCTAAATCCATTTTTTAACCGTAATAATTTTATTATGAAAAAAAGAGAGGAAATGTCCTCTCTATGTGATTTATCTTGAATTAGGAAATCCTCTTTATACTTTTATATTAAACTTCCATTTTCTTTTGATATCTGTCAGGCTCTTTTCTTTAAGCGTCCCGCAAGAGGTATTACAATGATACCTGCTATTACAACCTGCATAATGTTTCCGGGGATGGAGCCGAACGGCTGTATCCAGTTACCGTATAGGATCACTTCGGCAAAATAGTAGCCAACAACTTTTATAATCAGTGCAGTTGCAATTGCCAGAGTGTTAACAAAGACTCTATTACCGGGTACTTTATCGGAAATAAGTCCGACTATGAAGCCCATTGCACCTACGATGATAAATGTAAAGGGTGCCCATAATGCCCAGCCAGAAATCAGATCGAAGAAGCCCATTCCAAATGCACCTGCTACGGCTCCTGTTTTTTTGCCATAAACCAAGGCTGCTATAAAAAGAGGGACGTTACCCAGATGGATGAGGCCTCCGTTACCCATTATTGGTAGCTTTATGTTGATAAACATTGTGGCTACAAGAGTTAGTGCGATGAAAAGCGCATTGATGACAATGGCTCTTGTTTTAGTTGTTCCTGTCGGTGAGAATGTTAAATTCATACGATTACCTCTTTTTTATTAAAAATAATACCATACAATTTGATACTTAAGAAGTCCATAGGGACGGTTTTTTGTGGGAAAACCATTAAGAAAGAAACCGCTCATGTCGATCACTCCATTCCATGGAGTTTTGTCCAAGCCGATTAACTGTGGAATTTAGTCATCGCCTTCTTCTATTTGGATATTTTATAATCCTGCTTCGTTTGTAAAATACGTTTCCTTCTAAAGATGAAACGCAGCCGATTGATGTTTACTAATCAACAACCATAATGAATGGAAATAAATTAATTATTTTTGTAAACAATAAAATTGGTGTTATTTTTAACACAAAACAAATTGAAAGGTTGTCTGACATGAAAAAAGGTACATATTCAAAAGGAGAACCAACTATTGCGGAGGGGATAAATACAGAGGATGAGCTAAATAGAGATGCCACTCAGGTGGAAATCGAGAAGGGAGAATCGACAAATGTAACTGTTTTATCTTTGGATGAAAACGATCCTAGCTAATACGGTCTAAGGGTAACCATATTGGCAGAGCTAAAATTACCATTTGTGTTTTAACAAAAGGAGGAGCACAATGTCTAGTCCTAATGATCTTTCTATACAAAAGAATATGGAAAATATTTTTAATACTACATGTGGAACATGGCAAAATTGTACGGAGTCAAACATCCAATTATTCTTAAAACAATGCCTAGAACATAATATAGATCCGCAATATTGTATGAGTTGGGTGGAACAACATCAATCACAAATATCTGACTGGCAAGTTGTTTCAAAAGTCTCTCTTGACTGGGTTAATCAGCATACTTCAACTGGATCCCCCCTTTCGTTTACTGAATAGAATCTAGTCAGTGGAGAGAATTTTCATCTCTCCACTTAATTACAATTTCAAAAAAATGTTACATGAAAGTCTACATAAGGAGTATCACTATTAGTATTTTTAGATGCCACTCAATTAAAGAATGAGAAATGGGGGAGTTATGTCACACGATAAGCATAAACTAGGCCAATGACATTTCACAAGGTCAAAGGCCAACCCCCTTGATTTGAATGGTTCTTCCTAGAGATTGTGTGAACTATGAAATAAAAAAAGAAATCACTTTTTACTACTGGATATAAACATTGAGGCATCTTGATTCATAAAAATACGATTACCATGATAGAATGTCTTAATTTCAATTGATTTAAATCCAACTTCGGATAATCTTTTTTTCAGTTCTTCATGCGAAAAACCGTTATGAACTTTCGGATGATTTATTTTATCGTTTTTGTCAAAATCAATAATAATTAGCTTGCCACCATTATTTAAAATATTGAACAATTCTTGTAAAATTTTTTTAGTATCCGGAATATGAAGAAGGACTAGTGACATTAAAACTATGTCTGCCTTAAGTTCAGGAGTTTCTTGAGTAAAATCTGAATAAAGCACTTTTGAGTTGGTAATTCCTTTGTGAGAAATTTTAACTTTCGCAACCTTCAACATTTGTTTTGATGAATCTACCAACAAAATAGAATCTACTAAATCTGATAATTCTAAACTAATTAGACCAGTACCACTCCCATAGTCTATTAAAGATTTTGATTTACAATTTCGTAATTCTGGTCTTACTTCCTTAACTATAACTTTAGCCAATTCAATTCTTTCTTCTGTATCATATCTTTTTGCCATCTGTTCAAAAACGTTATTTTCCATATTCCACTCACCTATTATTAAAAATTAAAGCTACATAATGGTTATTATAGCAAAAATCAAAACCTTGAGGGGCGATACTCTCCACAAACGCTTTCCTTATGTTAATCGATCGGGCAGTTTAGTAAAAGAAGGTGAAGTAAAAACCATAATCGAATATATTTTTCTAAGTTACCAATTCACTTAAAAATAAAGGGATGAAAATGAGGGGATTTTCTTGAAACTAACAAAGATTATTATAGCTATTATTTCTTTTTTTACTTGGATAACTGTCGCGTTTTTTATTTTTAACTTTTTTGGTCAAAGTGAAAGACCAATATTCATTTTAATTCTTGGTGCAGTTGTAATTGTTTTTCAAGGATTGGTATCAAAGCATTTGAAGAGCAAAGGGAAATCTTCTTAAGATAACGGGTCGGAGTTGAAGAAGAATAGAAAATAAAGAAGATAATTAGCTAATTATCTATGAAACGAGTTTAAGACCTATTGCAGCACTTAAAACCATTCCTATAAAAATAAGTCTTCTCCAGTCTTTAGATTCTCCATACAAGATCATACCTAAAATTGCTCCCCCAGAAGCACCAATTCCTGTCCAAATTGCATAAGCTGTACCCATAGGCAGTGTTTCCATTGCATATGCTAGAAATATAAAGCTTGCCCCAAATCCAAGAATTAAAAGAACAAGTGATTTCCAATTACGGTCCTTATGAAGTTTATTTATCATAACAACACCAAACATTTCAAATAAGCCTGCCAAAATTAAAGAAATCCACGCCATTAGGAATCAGCCCCTTTCTGAACATTATCCTTTGTAACTAATTTCAAACCAATTACACCTGCTAGCAACAGTAAAATTAATAGTATTTTACTCATTTTGAATGTTTCTCCGAAGAAAAGTATTTCGGAAATAACAGTTCCTGCTGTGCCTAATCCCACAAAAACTGCATAAACCGTTCCTACGGGGAGTTTTCTTCCTGCCATAATCATTACATAGAAGCTGATGATGATGGCTATAACTGTTCCAGTCCAAGACCAAAAGTCATCCGCGTGTTTCAATCCAATAACCCAAAATACTTCAAAAAGAGCAGCAACAAATACTTTAATCCAATCTGTGTTCATCTAAACGACACCTCCAATTTTATTATTGCCAAAAAACAAAAAAAGCCTGGGATAAACTGTTTAACAGTTATCTCCCAGGCTTTTATCCCTCCGTGACACAGCAATGCTGTGAGTTTTCTCTCGGACCAGACTAACAATATGTTACGGAACCCTAGAAAACATTTTAATTATACAATTACTTATATTGTACATAGATCTCATATAATATCAAGAGTTAAATTTTAGTAAAGTCTTTGGTGTTTAAGAAGATTGTGAAGGAATGCACTTAATCTAAAGGGTACGAATACTTAAATAAGAGTTTGGGCTTTTATGGTAAAATCTTAGTGGAGGGGGAGATAAAATTGAGTAAAAAGAGAAAAGTGCTGTTTCGTATTTCAATAGGTTTAAACATATTATTTATCGCAATTGTAGCTTGGGGAATAATAAAGATGAACTTTGTTAAAGAACAGGTTCTCGTTACAGAAGTACAAAATAATTTAGTCGAATTGGAAGGTTTAATTGCAAATCAGATTGATGATAATTGGTCTAACCCCAATCTGGTGACAACTAAATTAGGGGATATATTAAATGGTATTTGGCTTGGTATGACTACTGGAAAGCAAATAGGAACGCTTTCTAAAAGTGACAAGGAAATTCTTGAACATTTGTATTCTAAACTAAATCAATATCCTACTGATGAATTATATAGCTTTGTTGATTTAACCGAAGAGGATAAAAAGAATTTTGAATATCTACGGGAAACACTTCGTGAAGTAGGATTAGGATTAAATATTACTATAAGTGCAAATATGGACTCCTTTATGCACCAAGCAGAGGAATTAAATGAAAAGATTAAATCCCATTAAATTAACATTTACTTGATATTTTGCTAACTGGTAGCAAGAGTTGAAGAACTTGGATTGCTGCGGCGATCCTTTTTTGTTATTGAGCTAACGTGGCAGTTTAGTTCAATAAGAAGTGGTGAAATCTTGTATATATTAGGCATTGTTTTAGATGGGGGTAACGAGGGTGGAGAAATTAAACAAAGAACTACTTATCTCAGAGAAAAGGGATTTAGGATATAGTATCTCTTCAATTGAAGAATTGAAGAAAATTGATAATAAAAATAAAGATGTCATTCCGATTATACTAAGGCACTTATCGCGAATTACCGAGGTTAATCAATGAATTTAAAAACTTGTCTAATTACACTTATAAATGGGCAATTGGCAATTCTTTATCGTTAATTCTCGATAAAAGTTCATTAAATGACCTTTTGGAGATTGCAACAGATAAGAAACACGGTACGGCAAGACAAATGATTGTGGATGGACTAGACAAATTTAAAGACTTGAACATCTATATCCTCTAATAGCCCTTACCAAAACAGGAATTACCTTTTTGACACGCACTATCAGCCCTTTCAAGATTTAAAGTCCCTGAATTGATACCCTATATAATGCCATTCGTTAATCACGAAATAACTTGGATTAGAAATACTGCTAAAAGGTCAATAACAAAACTCGAAAAATTAAGCAAAGAATAAATAATCCTTTATTCAGCTGACGGGTGCTTTGCTTTAAGATCAGGCCGCCTTTATTGGCGGCTTTTTAAAATGCAACTAAAGGCGTTCTTTAGCTTAATAAAAAAGCGCCACTTGGAGTATCGCCCCGTTAGCCAAACATGAAGCAGAGCCTAACCACAAAAAATATAAGAAAATTACGTTCTTTCATAGTAGTGAATTAATTTATT
>NZ_JBIWDU010000035.1:0-24831 GCF_044762155.1 Neobacillus sp. NPDC097160
ACTATTTTCACTATAATAATAGTGAAAATTTTTTATTATTCATCTACTTTTTTTGTTTATCAAAAGTTATCTAAAAATCTTACTGAAATTCTGTTCTTTTTCTATTTTTTTCGTTATGATAAGTAGGGACTTTTAAATCCTATAACTTTTTTATCCATTATACTGTCAGGATTATCCAATGACAAATTATTGAACTTTTTTAAGAGGTGAATTTTTTGCGACGTTCTTTGAAGTGGTTGGCTGTTGCAACTACAATCGGAATGATATTTATTTTAATAGGCGGGGCATTAGTAACTAAGACTGATTCTGGGATGGGCTGCGGGAGATCATGGCCATTATGTAATGGAAAATTTCTTCCTTTGGAAATTACTCCTGAATTAATCATTGAGCTTGCCCATCGGCTGGTTTCCGGTGTAGGAGGGATCATGGTTCTGGCCCTTTCCGTTTGGTCATGGAAGGCGATCGGTCATATCCGTGAAACCAAATTTCTTTCATTACTTTCCTTTTTCTTTTTGTTATTACAAGCATTGATCGGGGCAGCAGCTGTAAAATGGGGGCAATCAAGTTTTGTCCTTGCCTTACATTTTGGTATTTCTCTCGTTTCATTTGCAGCTGTATTATTATTGACACTGCTGATTTTTGAGATTGATAAGAAATTTGATGCTGAAAAGCTCTACATTGATAAACGAATGGGCTTTCATATCGTCGGTGTTTCCATTTATAGCTACCTTGTTATTTACACAGGTGCATTGGTAAGGCATATGAAGGCAAGCCTCGTTTGCCGAGATTGGCCTTTATGCCTAAATGATGCCCCTTCCTTACCGGCCAACATTTATGAATGGGTGCAAATGGGACACCGGGTGGCTGCAGGCCTTATCTTTATCTGGATTGCTTATATTTTTTATTTGGCAGTTCGACATTACAAACATCAAAAAGTACTTTATTGGGGGTGGATGATTTCCTTCATCCTCGTTACCTTACAAGTGATTGCTGGTGCATTCATTATTTTTAGCAGACTAAATCTGTATATCGCCCTTCTCCATGCCTTCTTTATTACTTGCTTGTTTGGGGTGCTTAGTTATTTCCTTTTGTTATATTCAAGATCAAAGAGAAATCATCAATAAAAAGCTGCCGGTGAATCTAGAATCACCGGCAGCTTTTTTTATCCTTTTGTTAATTCGAGTAATAGGTCACCTGTTAAGATTGCGTCACCGCTTGATACATAAATATCATTTACAATGCCGGAGAAAGGGGCTTGAACTGTCGTTTCCATCTTCATTGCTTCAGTAATCATTAAATGATCTCCGCGTTCAACCTTCTCTCCTTTTTCAACGACTACTTTTATAACTGTTCCAGGCATAGAGGCAGAAAGGTGGTGTTCATTTTTCGGATCTGCTTTTAATCTTGAAATCACAGTGGATTTGATACTTTCATCCTTTATTACCACTTCCCGCGGCTGACCATTTAGTTCAAAATAGACAACTCTTGTGCCATCGGCCTGAGGCTGCCCAATTGAAACGAGCTTCACAATCAACGTTTTTCCCGTTTCAATTTCCACTTCAATTTCTTCACCCAGCCTCATCCCATAAAGAAATGTTGGTGTATCAAGCATGGAAATGTTCCCGTAGAGATCAACCGTTTTCATATATTCCATAAACACCTTAGGATACAAAGCATAGGAAATGATCTCATGTGTCGTGACCTGTCTTCCAAGCTCTTCATAAAGTTCTTCCTGAAGCTTACTAAAATCCACTTGCTCAAGTAGCTCACCAGGGCGAATCTCTAGAGGCTTCTTGCCTTTTAAAATTATTTTTTGAAGTTCACTCGGAAATCCACCATATGGCTGTCCCAAGTACCCCTCGAATAATTCCACAACAGAGTCAGGAAAATCGAGTGATTGTCCTTTTCCTAACACATCTTCTTCCGATAACTCATTCTGAACCATGAATAATGCCATATCCCCGACAACCTTTGAAGAAGGTGTCACTTTAACAATATCACCAAACATGTTATTCACTCGTGCATACATGTCTTTTACTTCTTCCCATTGCTCACCAAGTCCAACAGCCTTAGCTTGTTGTTGGAGATTACTATACTGTCCTCCAGGCATTTCATGCTGATAGATTTCCGTATGTGGTGATATCATTCCACTTTCAAAGTCCTGATAATACTTGCGGACGTCCTCCCAGTAATACGATAATTTCTCAAGTGCTTCGATATTTACTTTTGGTTTCCGATCCGTACCTTCCAGGGCGTAAAATAATGAATTCGCACTTGGCTGGGATGTTAAACCTGCCATCGTACTTAATGCTGTATCAACAATATCAACACCGCCATCGATAGCACGTGCATAAGTAAATATTCCATTTCCACTTGTATCATGGGTATGGAGATGAATTGGAATATCAACGGCTTCTTTTAATTCGGACACTAAACGATAGGCAGCCTCCGGTTTCAATAAGCCGGCCATATCCTTTATTCCTAATATGTGTGCACCTTGCTGTTCTAGTTCTTTGGCAAGTTCTTTATAATATTCCAGATTATATTTTGACCTTGTTGGATCTAAAATATCACCAGTATAACAAATCGAAGCCTCCGCTATTTTACCTGTCTGTCGTACCGCATCTATCGCGACTTCCATTCCTTTTACCCAGTTTAAACTATCAAAGATTCGGAAAACATCAATTCCAGCAGCAGCGGATTGGTTTACAAACTCTCGGATTACATTGTCAGGATAGTTTTTATAACCTACCGCATTCGCCCCGCGAATGAGCATTTGGAATAGAACATTTGGAATTTTTTCACGCAGTGTTATTAATCGATCCCACGGATTTTCTTTTAAGAATCTATATGCAACATCAAATGTTGCCCCGCCCCACATTTCAAATGAAAATAGATCTGGTAATAATTTTGCTGCAGGCTCAGCAATATGCATAATATCAGTTGTCCGCATCCTTGTCGCTAATAATGATTGGTGGGCATCTCTGAAGGTTGTATCCGTCAATAAAACTTGTTTTTGATTTTTAATCCATTTGACAAGTCCATCCGGTCCAACTTTGTCCAAAATTTGTTTCGTTCCATCCTGATATGGTAAGTCATATTGTAATACTGGAATCCTTGGCTGGGAGAAGACCGGTCTTTTCTTTTTCTCGATTCCCGGGAAACCATTTACTGTTACCGTCCCAATATAATTTAGCATCTTTGTTCCCCGGTCTTTACTTACGGGAAAAATGAATAACTCTGGGGTTGTATCAATAAAAGAGGTGTCATACTCGCCATTTCTAAACTTCTCATGCTTCACAACATTTTCTAAAAAGGGAATATTGGTTTTAATTCCTCTTATTCTAAATTCCTGTAAATTACGAACCATTTTTGAGGCTGCCTGTTCAAAAGTCAATGCCCATGTTGAAAGTTTCACAAGCAACGAATCATAATATGGAGTAATAACTGCCCCTTGAAAACCATTCCCCGCATCAAGACGAACTCCAAATCCGCCACCAGAGCGATAAGCCATTATTTTTCCTGTGTCAGGCATAAAATTATTAAGCGGGTCTTCTGTTGTGACGCGGGACTGGATTGCAAAGCCATTCAACCGGATATTCTCTTGTGCCGGTATATTAATGATTGGCCCGTGTAACTCATGACCTTCTGAGACTAAAATTTGTGTTTGGACAATATCAATACCTGTAACTAATTCTGTAACCGTGTGCTCCACCTGAATACGCGGGTTTACTTCAATAAAATAAAAGTCATTTCCAGAAACAAGAAACTCAACTGTTCCTGCATTCAAATAATTTACATTTTTCATCAGCTTTACGGCAGCATCACAAATCTGCATACGTAATTCATCCGAAATGGACACACTTGGGGCAACTTCAACTACCTTTTGATGTCGCCTTTGAACGGAACAATCACGGTCAAAAAGATGAACAATATTCCTGCAGCTGTCACCAATGATTTGAACTTCAATATGCTTTGGATTTTCAATTAACTTTTCAAGATAAACTTCATCATTTCCAAAAGCCGCTTTTGCTTCTGATTTTGCCCGATCGAATGCCTCTCGCACTTCTTCTCGGGTTTTGACAATTCTCATCCCGCGCCCGCCACCGCCAAGCGAAGCTTTAATAATAATAGGGAATCCGTGAACATCCACAAACTCTTCCACATCATTTACGTCATTAACAGGTCCGTCACTTCCCGGAATAACAGGAATATTGGCAAGTTCCGCTTGTTTTCTCGCTTTTACCTTATCACCAAACATATCCAAGTGTGCGGACGTTGGGCCAATAAAAATAATTCCCTCTTCTTCACACCGCTTGGCAAAATGAATGTTTTCTGACATAAAGCCATAGCCCGGATGTATGGCATTCACACCACTTTTTTTGGCGATGGCAATGATGCCGTCAATATCTAAATAAGCATCAATTGGTTTTTTCCCTTCCCCAACTATGTAGGCCTCATCCGCTTTATAACGATGGTAGGCTCCAGAATCCTCTTTTGAATAAATCGCAACAGTGCGAATATTCAGTTCCGTACAAGCGCGAAAAACCCTTATTGCAATCTCTCCCCGATTGGCAACCAATACTTTATTTATCTGTCGTGTCACGTAAAGCACCTTCTATTCTATGTATTTTTTAAAAACGCAAGGGATGCTTGTCCCCCGCGTTTTCATTAAAGGTAAAACACTTTTCCATCTTCCGTTTTTTGCTTTTTGTTCCCTTGATCCTGTTTATTAGTATATTTCTTTTCATATTTCACAAACATCGACACATTAACGAGTATCCCAGTCGCTGCAGCTAGCACAAGCAACGAAGATCCTCCGTAGCTGATAAATGGCAGCGTTACACCTGTAAGAGGAATAACCCCTGAAACACCACCTAAATTGATAAAAGATTGAATACCAATCATACTGGAAATCCCAATAGCAAGCAGGCTTCCAAATGGGTCCTTACACTGGATACCAATATAAATTCCTCTTAAAACTAAATATGCCAATAAAATAATGACAAAGCTTACTCCCCAAATCCCCAATTCTTCGGCTATTATAGCCATAATGAAGTCAGTATGTGCTTCAGGTAAATAACCAAGCTTTTGGATGCTCTTCCCTAATCCTAGTCCATTAATGCCACCTGAACCAATCGCAATGTAAGAATTAGCAAGATGAAAGCCACTTTTGTTAACAATATCAGCAGCAAATGGATTTTCTAAAACTGTAAATCGACTCATACGCTTTTCAGAAAAAATTTTATCCTTTGCAACAAAAACAAGTGGCAGGAGTATGATAAGCGTTATGATCATTAGTTTTGAAATACTTTTAAAGTTCATTCCAGAAGCAAATATAATCGTCACGGCAATTAAAGCAATAATAGCCGCAGTACCATAATCCGGCTGCAATATGATTAACCCGCAAACGATAAATAACAATACTAATGGAGGTAATACCCCTTTATTAAAGTGATTTATGTACCTCTGCTTTTTTGCGTAAACTGCTGCTAAATATATAATCATAGTAAGCTTGACAAACTCAGACGGCTGGAATTTAAACGGGCCAATTTGATACCAGCTTTGCGCACCACCAGCAACATGACCAAATACATCCAAGCCTAAAAGGCCTAAAATGGATAAACAAACCATTGGTGCTAGAAACCATTTTGTGAATTGCATAATTTTATAAGGTATAATAGCACATAAAATAAAAACGAATAAAGCCGCTATCAAAAACAATTTTTGTCTTTGATAATAGAAATCGCTTGGCTTATTATACCACTGAACAGTCCAGGCCATGCTTGCGCTGTAGATCATAACTAATCCAAAAGCGCACAAAAGGATGATGGTTATGATTAAAGTATAATCATAAGATTTCAATATTTTTTTAACCATTTAGACGTCCTCATTTTCAAAATTGATATATACCACTCTATTATAATAGAAAATCAATGATATGACTTGAGGAAAAGTTCATATGTTATAATATTTTAATAAAGAATATTCAGAAATCACAAAGGATTAATAAAAAACCCAAACAACTTCCATGAATTGTTTGAGTTTTTATGTCTTTATTTTTTCAAGGATGCATCGTGAAGTGCCGATAATTCTTTCTCTAATTGAGCTAAAATCGCTTTTCCATCCTTACCATCTATTAAGCCTAATCGAACAGCAAAGTCTATTTCCCTTGAAAGGCCAAACATTTGAGTATCCAACACCTCTTCATAAAGAGGGCATTGAGGCATCGTGAGATTGTCCATTTGCACTTTGATAAGCTTTAATATTTTTTCAGCGTCAGCCTGCAATAATGCCAAGGCCTTTTCCTGGTGATTCACGATCATTTCAGACGCCAACATTGATCCCCCCATTTCAGAGCGATAAATTCAACTTATCTATAAATTTTACCGTTTACAAAGGAAAATTGCAAGAACTAGTGAAGGATATTACCAAACATGAGTTACAATTATGACATTCCCGATAAAAAAAGCTATACTTAATGATGTTAGACTTTAGGGGGTATGGAAGATGGAAAATATCATGAGCATATCAGGAAAAGTAAAATATCCTATTACGCTAGAACCCGGTGTTTGGATTTTTGATGACCGCCGCATTGATTTAACTACTTACTTTTCAAATAAAAAAGAGGATTCAAATTCAGTAGAGGCATATACAAAAGCTGTTTCAAAACATTGGGATCGTGAAATAATGGAAGGGGCAATATTTCCTCCAACATTAAAAACCGAGAAGAAATTTGAAAAAGAAAAGGTGCTAACTGGGACTTTCGGAATTCCTTTTATGCCTTTTTTGTTAAATGCCGAGCCAGCGAGTGACGCAGCCACACTTGTTGTTCAAACAACAAATGGTGAATATGAATTTACCATTGAAAAGGCTTATGGATTCATTTTAGGTTTTTCAAATAACGGCAAGCCATTAACTTCTGATGGACCAGTCCACGTCTATAATGGTGATGGTACAAATCATAAAAACCCTATTAAAAATGTAACTGGCTTTACATTAAAGTAGACGGGTGCCTTATGGCGCCCGTTCTATTATTTATAAAATAAGAAAGTATAAATTTTGACTTTGAGAATTGTCCAGCTCCAGGCCATACGCTGTTGACCAGGGCTCTTGCGCTTTTCTTATAATAAATCTGCAGCGAGCCTTGCGAGTCCAGATCTTTCCCCTTTTAATAATTTTACATGACCGGAAATATTTTGATCTTTAAATTTTTCTACGACGTAGGTTAATCCATTGTTATAGGCGTCAAGATATGGATGATCAATTTGTTCCGGGTCACCCATCAACACAATCTTACTTTCTTCCCCAACCCTTGTTAAGATGGTTTTCACTTCATGCTTCGTTAAATTTTGCGCTTCGTCGATAATAATAAACTGCTTCGGTAAGCTTCTGCCGCGAATATACGTTAATGCCTCCACTTCAATCGACCCCATCCCGGCTAAAATCGCATCAAGTTCGCCAGGCTTTTTTGTATTAAAAAGATATTCCAAATTATCGTAAATTGGCTGCATCCATGGTCTGAGTTTTTCTTGTTTTTCACCTGGGAGAAATCCAAGGTCCTTACCAACTGGTACAATTGGTCTTGCGACTAATAGCTTTTTATATTCTCCGAAATCCTCCGTGTGCATTAATCCCGCAGCTAATGCAAGCAATGTTTTACCTGTCCCTGCTTTCCCAGTTAAAGTGACGAGCGGAATGTCCTTGCGTAATAATAATTCGATCGCCATTGTCTGCTGAACATTTCTAGAATGAATGCCCCAAACATGCTCTTGATTTAATGTTAATTTCTTTACTTTCTTACTAGTTTTATCAACCATTCCTATTGCTGAAGCGGAACTGCCAAGTATATCTTTCATTAATAAAAATTGATTTGGATAAAATGGGTGGTTAGCAACTTCCGAAAGTGATAACTCTCCCTTTTCATAAAAACGGCCTAGTACTTCGATTGGAAGGAGTAACTCAAAAAAACCAGTATATATATGTTCTATTTCAACCACGCGGTCGTTTAAAAAATCTTCAGCAGTCAATCCTATTGCATCAGCTTTTACCCTAACTAATGCATCCTTACTTACTATTATAACCGGCTTGCCATTTTCCTTTGCCTGTTCTTCTAAGTATAAATTTTTTGCCACCGCAAGAATGCGATTATCATTAGTTTTTTCAACAAAAATATCTTGGAGCTCATGAAATGAACGATGATTTAATTCAATTCTAATGGTTCCCCCGCGTTCTAACGGGATTTTTTCATGGAGTTTTCCTGATGCCCTTAGGCCATCAATTAATCTTGATACATGCCTTGCATTTCTTCCCACTTCATCCATATATCTTTTCTTTGAGTCCACTTCTTCTAAAACTACTGCAGGAATAACAACTTCATTATCTTCAAAGGAAAAAATGGAATACGGGTCTTGTAATAAGACATTTGTATCTAACACGTATATTTTACTCAAAGCGACGCCTCCTGCTTTACTTGGTGTCAGGCTTGTTAAATCACATCAACAATCCTTTTGCTAGATTGGACTTTGGTAAAATATATGTTTATTGGAATAAAGATAGAAGGCGCTTCACACAATAATTGTTAATGAGACAACATAATTAATCTTCTTGGAGGAGGGTTTAAATGAAAAATATATTATTCACTCTGGTAATATGTTTACTTTTAGCAGGTTGTAATACCACTAATCATAAAGAGATTGCCAAGAGTGACAACCAATCATTAGTAAATGTAAAAAACAGTTATATCGAAAGTGTCGATCGGAAAACAGGGCAGGAAATTTCACAGCGTTTAGTTCAGCTCGCAACCAGTATTCCAAATGTAAATGATGCAACTGCAGTCGTTATAGGGAAATATGCCATCGTTGGGATTGATGTAAATGCAAAAATCGACCGGTCTCAGGTTGGTTCAATAAAGTATTCAGTCGCGGAGAGCTTGAAAAAAGATCCTTATGGCGCCAATGCTGTGGTGGTTGCGGATGCGGACACAACTGAGCGGCTAAAAGAAATACAGGGAGATATCAAAAACGGCAGACCAATACAAGGAATTATGGAGGAGCTGGCGGATGTAGCAGGTAGATTAATGCCGGAAATTCCAGGTGATTTAATTACTCCAAGCCCAAAAAATGCGACAGAAAAGCCTAATCAAAAGCTACCGGCAAATGAACAAGAAAAACTAAACAAGGAACAAGAAGACCAATCCAATCATCATAAATAAAACTATAAATGAAAAAAGCTTAGAATATCTAAGCTTTTTTCATTGCTTCCATCACTTGTCGATCCAATTTTTCAGCCGCATTTTTATCATATGTTTTATCATACTGGACTTCTGTAACAATTTTGGATCCGTAAAACATCACATCTCTAACCTGATTAATAGTTATCTCAACCAGGGCGAGCTTGAGAGGAACATCCGATAATCTTTCTTCTTTTACGTGTGCTTCCCCTTGAATCGAATATGTAGATTCATTCGCAATCAAATTAATGACTACCTTATTATTCTTATTCATATTCTCTAAAATCCGAGAACGATTATCGACAGCAAAATAGATGGTGCTGTCATCTTTGGCTAATACCCAGGAAATAGCACTAACATTTGGCCCGCCTGTCTCATGATCAACTGTTGCTAACGTTACAAAACGCTCTTTTTGCATTTCGTCATATAACGGCTTAATTAGTTTTGGTTCTACTTGATTTGCCATCTTTACAACCCCTTTATGATCCTTCGTTCTGTTTAAAAACAGATATTCTCATATTACTACTATCCCTTTTTTTCATCAACTCTAACCAATTGATTACCATGGGTGTGCACTCATGATATACTAAATACATTAGAAAGAATTGAAGAGGTGCCCTAATGAGAGTAAAGTGTGTAATCTGCGATGAAATTGAAGCGATTGAAGATGAATCCGTAACGGCCAAGCGTCTTCGTAATCGTCCCATTCATACATATATGTGTAAATCTTGCAGCACCAGAATAACGGAAAAAACAAATGCTCGAATCGAAACAGGTAATTTTCGTTTATATAGGACGAAATCTGAAAAAGATGAATGGTAGAAAAAAGTGCTGGCTTGTTATGTTAACAAGCCAGCACTTTTTTAATCTTCAATTGGATAGTCCTCATACTTATTAGGTTCTTGGTTAATTTGGTTCAGCATGATTTCAATTAATTCACGAGGATATCGTGCTTTTTTTGTTTCTTCACCATGCTGGTATGAAACAAAGTACATTACATTATCCGTCGTTATCTCAATCTTCGATACATGATGTTCAGCTGTTAACATCTCTTCAAAAAAGTTTCGCGTTTCTTTCGCTGCCAAATCATCAGGGCGGGCATCACACACAACCTTAATGGTAAGCCAATTATAAAGTGCGTCTTGTAAGGAATTCATTTTCTACCCCCGTTACTTTGCCTCTGTTTGCTGTTTTTTCGATTGATGTAAGCGTATTTTATAAATTATTAGCAATATCGCCGCACCAGCTAATCCTTCAGCAATTGGTAATGCATAAGAAAAAATAAGCATTACAAAGCATCCGATTAAGAGGCATAGATAAATTACTATGTTCTTTAACATAGGAAGTTTTTTTGCAAAGCCTAACTTATATACAATTGTCGACAAAATTACAATATATAAATACTGTAACCACACAGCAGTTTTTACATCTGTTAGCTCAATGAAAAATCTAAGACTAGGGGAGAATCCTTCCATCTTTTCGTGCACTCCTTTAATTAACTCATTTCAGCATACTTTTTCTTTTTCGCTGCTTTTTCTCGTTCATTTTTATCAAGAACTTTCTTCCTTAGACGAATGGATTCAGGCGTAACCTCACAATATTCGTCATCATTTAAATATTCTAATGACTCTTCTAATGTCATAATCCGTGGCTTTTTAATGACTGACGTTTGATCCTTGTTGGCTGAACGGACATTTGTTGCCTGCTTCACTTTTGTGATATTGACGGTTATATCATTTTCACGAGTGTTTTCGCCAACAATCATACCTTCATAAATTTCGGTACCAGGTTCAACAAATATCGTACCACGGTCTTCTACCTGCATTATACCATATGTTGAGGCTTTTCCTGATTCCATTGACACAAGGACACCCTGGTGTCTTCCGCCAACTTGTCCCTGAAGCATAGGCTGGTAGCTGTCAAAGGTATGATTAATAATTCCATATCCACGAGTCATCGTTAAAAACTCAGTTGTATACCCAATTAAACCACGTGCTGGTACATTAAAAATTAGGCGGACTTGACCCGAACCATTATTAATCATATCAAGCATTTCACCTTTACGGGCACCAATCGATTCCATTACAGAACCAGTATGTTCCTCAGGAACATCAATTTGAACTCTTTCCACTGGTTCACAACGTACTCCGTCAATAACTTTAACAATTACTTCTGGCTTTGAAACCTGAAGCTCGTACCCTTCACGGCGCATATTTTCAATTAGAATGGATAAATGAAGTTCACCACGTCCGGAAACAATCCAAGCATCCGGCGAATCTGTGTTTTCAACCCGTAAACTTACATCCGTATGCAATTGTGCAAGAAGTCTTTCTTCAATTTTTCGAGAAGTTAAATATTTTCCTTCTCGTCCTGCAAATGGACTATTGTTTACGGCAAAGGTCATTTGCAGTGTTGGTTCATCAATTCGTAAAATAGGTAATGCTTCTTGATGTTCTGTAGGACAAACTGTTTCACCAACATTAATATCTTCCATCCCTGAAACAGCAATTAAGTCACCGGCTTTTGCTTCCTGAATTTCCTGACGTTTTAATCCGAAGAAACCGAAAATCTTGGTCACGCGGAATTGCTTTACGGTGCCGTCTAATTTCATTAAGGCGACTTGCTGTCCTACATGCATCGTTCCACGGAAAACACGGCCAATCCCGATTCTGCCCACATAATCGTTATAATCAAGAAGAGCTACTTGGAATTGCAATGGTTCTTCGTGATTATCAACAGGTGCAGGGATATATTCAACAATTGCATCATATAGACATTGCATGTTTTCATCTTGCTGTTCAGGATTTGTACTTGCAGTACCGTTTATACCTGATGCGTAGATTACAGGAAATTCAAGCTGATCTTCTGTTGCATCAAGTTCAATAAACAAATCAATGACTTCATCCACTACTTCAGCCGGTCTGGCAAAATCACGGTCAATTTTATTTACTACGACAATCGGAGTTATCTTTTGCTCCAATGCCTTTTTTAGAACAAAACGTGTTTGCGGCATACAGCCTTCATACGCATCGACCACAAGCAAAACACCATCAACCATTTTCATGATTCGTTCTACTTCACCGCCAAAGTCTGCGTGTCCTGGTGTATCCAAAATATTGATTCTTGTATCTTTATATTGAATCGCGGTATTTTTCGCAAGAATGGTGATTCCACGTTCTCTTTCGATATCATTGGAGTCCATAGCCCGTTCTTCCACATGCTCATTAGAACGAAACGTTCCTGATTGTTTTAACAATTGGTCAACCAAAGTTGTTTTTCCATGATCAACGTGGGCAATAATCGCTATATTACGTACATCTTCTCTAAGTTTCAAAATTCCACTCCTACCTATTTATAAAAATAAAAGCTATTTTTAGTTTCCCAAATACAACTAAAGTATTATACCATACTTAAAGTGGAAACCTATAAGGATTTTATGTAGAATAAGAAATATATTAAAAATCTGATTAATGAAACCGTTTAATTAGGAAGGGATATGAAAAAATGAGCAATGTAAAATGGCCATTACTTATTTATGCCATTCTGGCCGCATCAAGCATTATGGGAATTGGCGTTGCAATTAGTGAAAAAAGTATCGTTGGAGCAGTCAGCTGTATTTTGGCAGTTATTATCATCATGGGGTTAGGTTTTAAAACTAAAAGAAGAATGCGTGAAAATGGACAATTATAAAAAGAAGCCTAGGCTTCTTTTATTATTGTCCTACTTTTAAATACTCATTTATAATCTCTTGATGCAATCCTGGATTTGCAGTTAAAAGTGAATCCTTGGAAAGAAAATCGAGTTTTTCTCCCTTTATATTTGTAACAATTCCTCCTAATTCTTCTACAATAACTGCTCCGGCTGCAAAATCCCAAGGTGATAAACGCATCGACAGGTATGCATCTACCCTTCCTGTTGCCACGAATACCATTTCAAGGGCTGCCGTCCCATATGATCTTGTCCCCCTTGCATCTCTTACCAACGGAATCATTAAATTGTGGTCAATACGGTGATTTTCCATTACCCATGTCGCATTAAGGGCGATAATCGATTCCTTCACTGTTGTTTCTTTTAGTGCGGGGATTGGTTTACCATTTAAAAAGGCACCTTTGCCCCGTATTGCATGGTAGAGTTCATCATGTACAACATCATAAATGAGACCAATCTGACCGATTCCATTTTCATAGACCCCTATGGATACGGCAAAGTTCCTCTGTTGATGGATAAAATTCATCGTTCCATCGATCGGATCGATTAACCAGACAACTCCTTCAGGACTTTTCAGTTCATCACCAAAGCCTTCTTCCCCCATTATTTTATGATCAGGATAAACACTCCTAATTTTATGGATAAAAAATTGTTCAATTTCCTTATCGATATTTGTAACAAGATCATTAGGATTTGATTTTGTTTCAATATTTAAAGTCTTCTCAAAGGATAAACGGATCCTGTCTCCTGCTTCCTTAACCCATTCTTTTGCATGGGTATCAATATCTTCCCATATCATATTAGTCCTCCACTTCCCTGTAGACTTATTCGATTCCAACATATGTAGTATGAAGCATGACAAATAATTTGATGTACTTATAGCTTAATCAAATTGCTGTTACACATCAACTTTAAGCCTGCTTTATAGTTCAAATAATCACATATATGTACAACAATAAACGAACTCCTCTCATTCTTCATTGGAGTCCGTTTAGATAAGTCTATAAATTATCCTTATTTGGTTCATTTCATTTTATTACTCCTTTGATTAAAAAATATCTGCAATCAATCAAAGAGCTTTTAATCGTAATAATTCCTGACGGATTTTTTCTAATTTTTGTTTACACTCTTTCATTTTCTTCTCATTCTTTTCCTCAATTGCTTCAAATAATACTGCCAACTCATAATCCATTTCCAATCTCAATACCGCAGTTCTTTCTTTTTCTCCTGCTTTTTTTAAAGATGTATTCATCAATTGCTTCACGTTTCTCCTCCCCTTCCTTTGATTTAACTATTTTTTCAGATTATTTTTTTTACTTTATATTATGAGCCAGCATGATGTGTTGCAACAAATATGTGCTTTAACCTAGATAAGCAACAAACTTCTTGTAGTCTCGGCAATATGCTACAATTAGTGACAAATGGCTTGTTGGAGGTATTTTAATGGATTTCAATGGCTTTACAAATGAAGACTTTGATGTTTTTGAAATAGATGGATTAGAGGCAAGAATGGATTCATTAAAAAGTGCAATACGGCCAAAGTTGGAAGGATTAGGGGATTACTTTGCCCCGACCTTATCCACTTTAACAGGGGATGAAATGTTTGTTCATGTGGCCAAACATGCACGACGAACAATCAATCCACCAAAGGATACTTGGGTGGCATTTGCGAATAATCCCCGAGGCTATAAAATGCTGCCCCATTTTCAAATTGGTTTATGGAACACTCATTTATTTATTTGGTTTGCCGTTATATATGAAGCACCGCAAAAAGAGATCATGGGGGCAAGATTTACTAAAAAGGCAGCTAAAATATTTAAAGAAATCCCAAAAGATTTTGTCTGGTCTTTGGACCATATGAAGCCGGATACAATTCCACACAAAAATTTATCTAAAGATAATTTGCTTTCTTACTTTGAGCGGATGCAAAATGTAAAAAAAGCAGAATTATTATGTGGTTATACCATCGACCGGGAAAAAACCATTGAATTAGGTTCCGAAGGATTAATACGGCAAATTGAGGATGTATTTAATAAAGTGTCTCCATTATATAAAATTGCACAGAACAGTAAATAGACAAAAACTCCCGAATGAATCCTTCGGGAGTTTTATTTATTAATAAGTATAAAAAATTCGACTTTGAGAAATGGCCAGCTCCAGGCGCCGATAGGCGGGCGCCTTTCGCTTTTCTTATTTCATTAAGATTTTATCGCCTGAAGAGGCTTCTTTTGCTTTTTTGATTGTTCGATAGGACGAATATCCACTCATTTCTTCAAATTCACCACAAATAGTTTTTTCTTCAGCCTTACTTGGGACGATTTCTTTGAACCTTCGGTAGGCCATCATAACCACATCTCGTTCAATTCCTTTTTCATAAGCCTTTTCAATCGCCTCAAAAAATTTAATGACATCGACAATTTCATCTGTTGACCAGTTGTAATCAATCGGATATTGATACTCCATTCATTTCACCTTCTTACTTTTTCACTAAAGTGAATCATACATTTATTTTCCCCATTTTGCACGAATTTGTTCTGCATCATCAATCATCCGTTCAAAAAGTTCCCCAACAGACGGTATATCTCTTATAAGCCCCATTACCTGGCCTGCCCATGCAAACCCTTCATTGGCATCTCCATTATATATGTAACGTTTATTAGCTGTTCCACTAATTAAGTCCTTTAGTTGGTCATAATCACCATTATTTCTTTCAATTTCAAGGATTTTCTCTGTCCAGGTATTTGCAATTGCTCTTGCGGGGGATCCTAATGTTCTCTTGATTACCACCGTATCTGACTCCGTTCCTTTCACTAACCTTTGTTTGTATATCTCGTGGGCATGAACGCATTCCTTCGTGGCAATAAATCTTGTCCCCATTTCAATCCCTTCTGCACCTAAACTTAGCGCTGCCATCAATCCCCTGCCATCCCCGATCCCGCCTGAGGCAATAACGGGAATCGAGACTGCATCCACAACCTGGGGGATTAACACCATGGTACCAATATCATCCCTGCCAAGGTGGCCCCCTCCTTCTTGCCCAACAACCATTACCGCGTCTGCACCAAGTTGTTCTGCCTTAATCGCCTGTCGTCTTGCAGCAACCAGGACGAGTGTTTTAATGGATGTCCCTTTTAACTGTTCAAAAATGGGAGCAGGGTTCCCTCCCGTCATCGAGACAACAGGTACTTTTTCATCAATTGCAATTTGGAGGAGGTCAGCAAATGGTCTGCCGTGTTGCCCAATTGCAAAATTAACCCCAAATGGATTGTTCGTTAGCTGTTTTACTTTTCGAATTTCTTCTCTTAGTTGATCCGGATTACTCAAAGACATGGCTGTAATCTGCCCCAGACCACCTGCGTTCGAAACGGCAGCAGCTAATTCAGAATATGCTAAATAGGCTAGGCCGCCCTGTATAATCGGATAGCGAATATTTAATACCTCAGTAACTTTTGTTTGCCAATTCAATGAAATTCCTCCTAATAATTTATTAATTTGTTATTTCGTTGAAAAAGGTTAAATTTCCTGTCTAAATGGGAAACTAACTTGAAGTTAATTTAAAAATAAAAAAAGCTAAAAGAAATCTATGCAACCTCATTGAATAGTGCTATAATTCCTTTGTTTTGAAAGAAAAGCGGAAGCGCCATTTCTTTCAATAGTTAAAGAGTATTTTTTATAAAGAGGTGTATTTATCATTGTCACAAAATCAAACACCGTTATTTAGCGGTTTATTAGAGCATGCAAATAGAAACCCGGTTCAATTCCATATTCCGGGTCATAAAAAGGGAGCAGGAATTGACCCGGAATTTCGCCAGTTTATCGGGGATAATGCCCTTTCTATCGACTTAATTAATATTGGCCCGCTTGATGATCTTCATCACCCTAAGGGCATGATTAAACAGGCACAGGATTTAGCCGCTGAAGCCTTTGGTGCCGACCATACTTTCTTTTCTGTCCAGGGAACAAGCGGTGCCATTATGACAATGGTAATGGCTGTTTGTGGACCTGGAGATAAAATCATCGTGCCAAGAAACGTCCACAAATCGATTATGTCTGCGGTTGTCTTTTCCGGAGCAATCCCAGTCTTTATTCATCCTGAAATTGATACAGAATTAGGAATTTCCCATGGGATTACTACAGATTCCGTGGAAAAGGCACTCGAGCAGAATCCTGATGCAAAAGGGGTTTTAGTTATTAACCCTACCTACTTTGGGATTTCGGCAGATTTAAAAAGGATTGTTGAAATTGCTCACTCGTATCATGTTCCTGTTCTGGTTGATGAGGCCCATGGTGTCCATATCCATTTCCATGATGAACTCCCACTGTCTGCGATGCAGGCTGGTGCTGATATGGCAGCAACAAGTGTCCATAAGCTTGGCGGCTCGATGACACAGAGTTCGATCTTAAACGTGAAAGAGGGACTTGTATCTGCTAAGCACGTTCAATCGATTTTAAGCATGCTTACAACAACGTCTACATCCTATTTACTGTTAGCTTCGTTAGACGTTGCCCGGAGGCAGTTAGCAACTAAAGGAAAGGAATTAATTAGCAGTACGATTCGATTAGCACAGTCCATTCGTACACGAATCAATGAAATCGACCATATTCATTGTATTGGAGAGGAAATCTTAGGTTCTAAAGCCACTTTTGATTATGACCCAACAAAACTCATTATTTCGGTTAAAGAGCTTGGTATGACCGGTTATGAGGTAGAAAAGTGGCTAAGAGAACGACACAATATCGAAGTTGAATTATCTGACCTATATAACATCCTTTGTATTATCACATTTGGTGACACAGAGGTTGAAGCGAACCTTTTGGTAAATGCATTAAAAGAGCTTGCCGCCGAATGTGAGCATCGTACGGGAAAAATTGAACCTGTAGAGGTTCTTCTGCCTGAAATCCCAGTGCTTGCCTTAACACCAAGAGACGCCTTTTATGCTGAAACAGAAGTGATTCCTTTTGAAGAATCAGAAGGAAGAATCATTGCTGAATTTGTAATGGTATACCCGCCAGGTATCCCAATATTTATTCCAGGTGAAATCATTACGAAGGAAAACCTTCATTACATTAATGAAAACCTCGAAGCGGGACTGCCAGTACAAGGACCTGAAGATGATGAAATCAAAACAATTCACGTCATTAAAGAATACAAAGCCATTAAATAAAAATACAGGATTCCAACTTCGGAATCCTGTTTCTATTTTTTTAAACTTCTTCGTCAATATGATGGTCGTCGCAACAATTACATTTCGAGTAAAGCACTGTAACTTTTTCATCTTCAAAATGATCAATAGTAGAGTTACAAGTCTGGCATACAAGAGTACCCATCTGTTCAATCCCCTTTTCTTAATTGAATGATCAAGATTTGAAAGCGTTTAAATATCCTTAACTCAATAATAATATATCACATTAAGAATTTCAACCCTAAATTGTATGTCACATTTAAAAATATTTATAAAAAAAAGGCCCCTTTTAGGCCTTTTCATGGACATTATTCATATTGGGTGACAAATGGGATGGACGGAAGTGTTACGCTAAAAAATTCAGCTAAATCTATGGCTTGCTGCTTATCTGGGATACGGAACACGGTTTGAAGGTAGTCAATATCTTCAATGTCTTTAGGGTCGAGGAGAGTTGAACGGCCTGTTTGCATGCAGACAACAAGAGGTTTGCCGAAAAACAAATTCGTGTAAATAATTCCGAAATCATAACGGGTATCTTCTGTGGTAAAGCCAATGAACCTCACTTTTGCATTTTCATGCTCATCATAGAGCTTATCAAATAATTCCATATGGCTCCTCCTTTTCTTTTAATATTTTGAATATTATTATAATTCATTTTTTGAAAAATAACAAGAAAACTTAACGAATTATTTCTGTAAGTGTTGTTGGACTTTTTAATCAATGCTAGAATAGAATTGCATAATCAATGGACTAATAGGGGGAAATGATGATGGCTGTTAGCGCATTTATTAAACTTGTGCCCTTATCTGCTAAACAAACGGTAACAATCGAAGAGGTAAAGGACTTATTTCATTACTATAAAAAAATAACTGCTAAAACAGGCGATCAATTGAATTGGCAGTACGGAGATTCTGCCTTTCCTTATGAAATTAAAGAAAAAGTAGAAAGCAATGGAACATGGTTTTATTTACAATCTGACCATGAACGCTATAATGCTATTTTAATTGGCGTTGATACAGAAACAGTTCGCAATGAGGATGGAACAGAAAACGAGCAGGTATACATACAAATTACACTCCCTGAACAATCTACCCATGGTGATAAAGGAAAGGCAAATGAATTTTGTAAATTCCTTGCTAAAAAGCTCCAAGGTGAACTGCATCTCTTTAACGAAAGGATCATGTATTTTTATCCAAGAAAGTAAGGGCTCCGTTTCGGAGCTTTTTTTAATGAATGAATTGGGTCATTGTAAAATGAATGGAAGTATAAATGACTAAACTAAGTACAGTAATAAAAAGTGTTTTCCGCTTTGATTTCGTCACATGGTTCCCGATTAAAAATGCCAGATAAAAAAACACAAAGAACATAATAACTTTATAAATGAGTTGATCATGCTTTGATATCCATTCAATTAACGTATACCCGCTCCAAATAATAAACTGCAAAATTATGACAACATAAACCCTCATATTTATCACCACTCAAAATCCATTGATCTTAAAAAGAACAAAGACATCTAGTGTTATAAGTATATGTTCTCCTAGCCAGAGATATTTTTCATTTTCACATAACTTAGGCTATTTTTAGAATTTATATATCCTTGATTTCCTTAATAATTCGCTGCAAAAAAATAAAGTCCTTTTCGATTTTATACGAAAAGGACGTTTATTTTTTTCTATTTAATGATATGGATTGGGGTTCCAAGTGCAACTTCTGCTGCTTCCATTGTAATTTCACCAAGTGTTGGATGTGCATGGATTGTCATAGCTAAATCCTCAGCTGTCATACCAGCTTCAATTGCTAAGCCTAACTCTGCAATCATATCTGAGGCACTTGCACCAGCAATCTGCGCTCCAATGACAAGGCCGTCTTCTTTACGGGTAATTAATTTCAAGAAGCCATCACCGCTATCAAGTGATAAAGCACGACCATTTGCCGCAAATGGGAATTTAGCTGCATTCACTTCAATGCCTTCTTCTTTAGCTTGTGATTCTGTGTATCCAACTGAAGCCAATTCAGGTTCAGAGAACACAACAGCCGGGATTCCTAAATAATCAATTTCAGAAGAATGACCAGCAATTGCTTCGGCAGCAATTTTAGCCTCATAGGATGCTTTATGTGCTAATTGCGGACCTTGAACAACATCACCAATCGCATAAATATTGCTGATATTCGTACGACATTGTTTGTCAATTTCAATTAGACCACGCTCGCTTAATTTTACACCAGCTTGTTCTAAGCCCATTTCATCAGTGTTTGGACGGCGGCCAACCATGACAAATACGTAATCAGCTTCGATTTTCTTCTCTTCGCCTTTTGTTTCGAAAGTTACAACTACACCGTTTTCCGTTTCTTCTACACCTTTAGCCAATGCTTTTGTATAGAACTCAGCGCCTTTTTTCTTCATGCTGCGTTTAACAAGTGAAGCCATTTGCTTATCAAAAACACCAAGACCTAAAATTTCATCCGCGCCTTCAAGGACGGTTACTTGGCTGCCAAAGTTTGCGTAGGCTCCACCAAGCTCAATTCCAATCACACCGCCGCCAATAACAACGATTTTTTCGGGAATTTCATTTAAGTTAAGTGCTCCAGTAGAATTAAGGACACGTTTTGAATATTTAAAAGAAGGAAGTTCAATTGGACGTGATCCAGTTGCAATAATCGCATTTTTAAACGTATACGTTTGTGCGGAATTTTCGTCCATTACACGAAGTGTATTGGCATCGACAAAGTATGCTTCACCGCTGACAATATTGACTTTGTTTCCTTTTAATAATCCTGCCACACCGCCTGTTAATTTTTTGACGATTCCGGCTTTAAATTCCTGAACCTTTGAAAAATCAACTTTTACATTTTCAGCTGTTATTCCGAATGACTCGGAATGAAGGGCTGTTTCATATCGATGGCCAGCTGCAATCAATGCTTTAGAAGGAATACAGCCTACATTTAAACATACCCCGCCTACATATTCCTTTTCAACAATTGTTACTTTTTGTCCTAGCTGGGCAGCACGAATCGCTGCGACGTATCCCCCAGGGCCTGCACCGATGACTATAGTATCTGTTTCAATCGGGAAATCTCCAACGACCATAATATTTACGCCTCCATTAACAATAGTTCTGGATCGTTTAATAAACGTTTAATATGATTTAATGCATTTTGTGCTGTTGCACCGTCAATCATACGGTGGTCAAAGCTTAAAGAAAGGGCTAATACAGGTGCAGCAACAATTTCACCATTACGTACGATTGGTTTTTCAGCAATTCTGCCTACACCTAAGATCGCAACTTCAGGATGATTAATAACAGGTGTAAACCATTGACCACCAGCAGAACCGATATTTGAAATCGTACAAGATGCACCTTTCATTTCGTTAGGAGCAAGTTTTCCGTCACGTGCTTTGCCGGCTAATTCATTAATTTCATTAGAAATAGAGAAGACTGACTTACGGTCTGCATCTTTTACAACGGGTACTAATAAGCCTTTTTCAGTATCTGCTGCAATCCCAATGTTATAGTAATGCTTATGAATAATTTCACTTGTTGCATCATCAAGTGATGTATTTAACGCTGGGAATTCACGTAATGCACTTGTTAAAGCTTTTACGATATATGGTAAGAATGTAAGCTTAATGCCTTTAGCTGCAGCCACTTCTTTGAATTTCTTACGATGAGTAACAAGTTTCGTTACATCCACTTCATCCATTAACGTAACATGTGGTGCGGTATGTTTCGAATTAACCATTGCTTTTGCAATTGCTTTACGAATACCACTCATTTTCTCACGAGTTTCCGGATATTCACCTTGTGGAATTGCTGCTGCTTGTGGTGCTGCAGGTTTTGCTGCTTCAGCTTCAACGGCTGGCGCAGTTGCTGCTTGTGGCGCCGCTTGGGTTCCACCGCTCACGAATGCATCGATATCAGTCTTTAGAATTCTGCCATTGTCACCAGACCCAGAAACTAAATGAATATCAATACCTTTTTCACGTGCATATTTACGAACAGATGGCATTGCGATGATCCGTCTAGTTGGATCAACTTCCACTTGTGGTGCCGTTTCTGTATTTGCAGCAGGTACCGGTGCCGCTTGTTGTTGGGCTTCAGCTGCAGGCGTTTTAGCTGTTTCTTGTGGTTTTGTTTCCTCTTCATCGCCTTTAAATTTCAGGTCTTCGTATCCTGGTGCGTCAAATGTTACAAGAACCTGTCCAACTGTTGCAACGGTCCCTTCTCCAACTAGAACTTCCAACACAGATCCTTCTACAGGTGAAGGAATTTCTACTACTGCTTTATCGTTTTGAATTTCGCAAAGGACATCATCTTCTTGGACTTTATCGCCTGGTTTGATGAACCATTTGACAATTTCCCCTTCGTGAATACCTTCACCGATGTCAGGCATTTTAAATTGAAATGGCACTGAGATTCATCTCCTACTTTTCGTTTATTTTAGAAATTCTACTAGAACGTTAATACCTTTTTAGCTGTTTCGATTACATCTTTAAAGTTAGGAAGCCAAACGGATTCAGCTTGTGGGAACGCAAATACCGTATCTGGTGCAGCCACACGTAATACAGGTGCTTCCAAGCTTAAAATAGCACGATCGTTAATTTCAGCAACTACATTAGCGGCAATACCTGCTTGTTTTTGTGCTTCTTGAACAACAATCGCACGCCCTGTTTTTTCAACGGAGGCAATGATGGTTTCGATATCAATTGGGCTTACTGTACGTAAGTCAATTACTTCAGCAGAGTATCCTTCTTTTTCCAGTTCTTCTGCTGCTTTTAAAGATTCATGAACCATTGCACCATAAGTAATGATCGATACATCGGTTCCTTCACGTTTCACTTCTGCTTTCCCAAGCGGGATCGTATATTCTCCCTCAGGAACTTCCTGACGGAATGAACGATATAACTTCATATGTTCAAGGAAAATAACCGGATCATTGTCACGGATAGATGAAATTAGAAGTCCTTTTGCATCATATGGTGTTGATGGAATCACGACTTTTACTCCAGGTGATTGTGCCATAAGACCTTCTAAGCTGTCAGCGTGCATATCAGGAGTATGTACGCCGCCTCCGAAAGGCGAACGGAACGTTACAGGAGCATTAAATTTCCCCCCTGTACGATAGCGCAGACGAGCTGCTTGACCAGAAATAGAGTCCATTACTTCAAACACAAACCCGAAGAATTGAATTTCTGGAACTGGACGGAAGCCTTGTAAACTAAGACCGACCGCTAAACCTCCGATTCCGGATTCAGCAAGTGGCGTGTCAAACACACGATCTTCGCCAAATTCGTTTTGCAGTCCTTCTGTCGCACGGAATACACCGCCATTTAAACCAACGTCTTCACCGAATACTAACACATTCGGATCATTACGCAATTCCGTACGTAATGCATCTGTAATTGCTTGGATCATTGTCATTTGAGCCATGGCTTACTTCGACTCCTTTTCTTTATATATTTCATATTGTTCTTTTAAGTTAAATGGCATATCTTCATGCATGATGGAGATTAAGTCTGTCACCTTTTGCTTAGGCGCCGCATCTGCTAGCTTAATCGCTTCTTTAATATCTTCTTTCGCTTGTTCAATTACTTCGTTTTCCTTTTCTTCACTCCAAAGTCCTTTGTTTTCAAGGAATTTTCGGAAACGAACAAGTGGATCTTTCTTTTCCCACTCATTGTCAAGGTCTGCTGTTCGATATCGAGTTGGGTCATCGCCGGCCATTGTATGTGGGCCATAACGATATGTTAATGTTTCAATTAGTGTTGGACCTTCGCCATTAATTGCACGCTCACGGGCATCACGAGTTGCGGCATAAACAGCTAATGGATCCATACCGTCAACTACGATACCAGGGATTCCGGCTGCAACTGCCTTTTGAGCAAGTGTCTTCGATGCAGATTGTTTAGCAACAGGAGTTGAAATTGCAAAACGGTTGTTTTGAATAATAAAGATAGCTGGAGCTTTAAACGCACCCGCAAAGTTAATTCCTTCATAGAAATCCCCTTGTGATGTTCCACCATCACCTGTATACGTAATGGCAACTGCTTTTGCTCCTCGTTTTTTCATTCCAAGTGCTACACCAGCTGTTTGAACGTACTGGGCACCAATAATGATTTGAGGAATGGCAATATTAACTCCCTCAGGAATCTGCCCGCCTTGAAAATGTCCTCTTGACCATAAAAACGCTTGGGATAATGGTAATCCGTGCCACACAATTTGCGGAACATCTCGATATCCCGGTAAAATAAAATCTTCTTTTTCAAGGGCAAACTGGGATGCTAATTGTGATGCTTCCTGGCCGGCGGTTGGTGCATAGAAACCCAATCTTCCTTGACGGTTTAAAGAAATAGAACGTTGATCAAGAATCCTTGTATAAACCATGCGGCGCATTAATTCCTGAAGTTGTTCATCGGTTAGATTAGGCATTGCCGCTTCATTGACAACCTCACCTTGTTCATTAAGAATTTGAAGCGTTTGAAATTGATCTTCTACAGCCTCGAGCGCTACTTTCGCATCAAGCTGGGCGTTCTTAAGTTTAGAAGCCATTTTGGTCACCTCTTCCTTTCTATTCAGAGCTTAATTTTAAAAATAAATTCCACTAAGTTAGATTACCCAAAAAACACTTGAATAAAAGCACGATAGAAATAACCATCACTTTTAAACAGGTTAATTGGACAAACTTTTGATATTACATATAATTTTT
>NZ_JBIWDU010000036.1:0-22236 GCF_044762155.1 Neobacillus sp. NPDC097160
AGTTGATTAGCTCAAAAAAGTTACGTTGGCTTAGCTTCATAAGAAGCTAATAATTTATTGTTTGTTGACGTTTTTGTTTGTTTAGTTTTCAAAGAGCAATATCACTTTAGTTAAAATATTCTGTCTACTAATCTAGCGACATTTATTATTTTAACATAGCATTCATATGATGTCAACCATCATTCGAAATGTTTTTTTAGAATTACTTGTACATAAAAGTCCATTTCGCAACAGCGACAATGACTATCATACTATCTCCATTCTCATTCGTCAATAATTTATTTCAGGTTAATAAATCTATTTAATAGTGGTTGAAGTGATCGATAAATATCGACGAGATTAAAAAAAGGGTTTAGATCATTTTTATCTGGGAAAAAATACTGAAGTAAATTAATCCTAAAGGAGATGCTGCTATAGTGAGTTTGTATTCGCAAAAAAAAGAAGATGATCAAGGCTTTGTTACTAAAATAGAACAGGAACAATTTGAGAATTCAAACAAAAATGAGAAACTACCAGAGTTCGATGAATATGGGACTGCCCTGAACGACATTTAATACCTGTAAAAAAAACCTTTGCAACAGGAGAATCTTCTCTTAGTGCAAAGGTTTTTTTCTTTACCTTTTGATTGCCTTTAAAACAACGGCTTCTCCTTGAAAGGAAATAATTTGGTCTTCCTCGATCTCAATCCTAAATTTGTTTTTTATTTTATCTGACGACCCATTCATGTATTCCACTAATTTTTCCTTTTCATCTTGAGGTAAATTCATACGATTACACCAAGAATCGAAACGGAAGGTTTTATCAAATCGATGCCATTCCTCAATTTCAAAACCGCTTAGTTCAAGCAATCTGAGCCATTCACTCTTCTTCCAAGCTCGAAAATGGCTATAATCCCGTACTTTTTCAATTGTATTATAAAATTGATCGAACTCATCTGCTTCTGGCACGACATTATCGTCTAGCAAAAATTGTCCATTTGGCTTAAGAACACGGTGTACTTCCTCAACAAACTTATTAATATTAGGAAAATGGTGCGGCGCAATCCGGCATGTCACAATATCAAATTCTTCATTAAGGAAAGGAAGGTTCTCCGCGTCTCCTTGAACAAAGTCGACATTTTGATGCCCATTCCCTTTAATGAGTTTTTCCGCAACTGCTAACATTTCAGGTGTCAAATCAACTGCTGTTGCCTTTTTAACAAATGGAGCAAAGGCGTTTGCGGTATGACCGCCGCCTGTTGCCACATCCAGCAGCTTTTCTTCCCCAGTTATGGAGGTTATTTCCACGAGCTTAAGCAAGTCTTTTCCATCTTTATGAATGGTACTGCTAACATACGAATCAGCACTTTTTCCAAATTGCTTTTGAACATCCTTTTTGAGATCCATTTTTCATCCCCCCGAATTTCCCTTTATAAAATAACTATAAAGCAGGAACTTTATAAAGAAAATGACAGGTATATTATGGATTCCGATAAGAAAAAGTTATCGAAGTGAATTAATGAATTTCTAATACAATCGGGCAATGGTCACTCCCCATTACATTGCAATGAATATCAGCATCCTTTAGGCGCTCGCCCAATTTTTCTGATACGATAAAATAATCAATCCGCCATCCAATATTCCGCTCACGTACCTTAGCCATGTATGACCACCATGTATAAGCGCCTTCCTGATCCGGATAAAAATGACGATAGCTATCAACAAAACCCGCTTCAAGTAAGGAGGTCATTCTTCCTCGTTCTTCGTCCGTAAATCCAGAGTTTCCAACATTGGATTTTGGATTCCGTAAATCAATCTCTTGATGGGCGACATTCAAATCCCCACAAAGAATGATGGGTTTTATTTCATCCAACTCTTTCAAGTGCTGTAGAATTCGATCCTCCCAGTCCAGTCGATAACTGATTCTAGCTAAATCTCTTTGTGAATTAGGGGTATAGACATTAACCAAGAAAAAATCGGCATACTCTAAGGTAAGAATTCGACCTTCTCCTTCACTTTCATCGCCGCTTAGTCCATATCTAACAGAAAGCGGTTCGTTCTTGGTAAAAACGGCTGTACCGGAATAGCCTTTCTTTATCGCATAGTTCCAGTATTGGTGATATCCATCAAGTTCAAGGCTAATTTGCCCTTCTTGTAATTTTGTTTCCTGTACACAGAAAATGTCTGCATCCACTTCCTGAAAATAATCCAAAAATCCTTTTTTGACGCAAGCCCTAAGGCCATTTACATTCCAAGAAACTAGTTTCATTTTTACCATTCCTTCTCCCTTTTCGGAACTATTTATCTGTATAAATATCGATTAAATTTTTTAAATAGATAGGAGACATTTTACCAGTTTAAGGCGAGGAGGGAAAGTAATCGGTTTGGATCATCAAAAAAGACAGCACGTGGCTGCCTTTTTCATGGAACAAATTGTTTTTCGATTAATTTTTCAGTAAATAAATTTGAAACTGGAACAATTTTTATATTCCGTCTTTGAAATTCCTCCATTGATTGAAATATCCCAATCGAGCAAACCTTTCCAGTCACCCCTACATGACCGATCGCAATCCCTTGACCTTTAATTTCTGTTACCTTTGCAAGTTTGACCATTTGTTTTCGAACATAGGATGAGGAGGAAATATCGTCTAAAAATACATCTCTTTTTAACAGAGGAACTCCCAGCTCATATGCTATTTTTGGAAATTTACTTCCTGGGCTAGTACCACTGTCTATGATAAATAATTTTCTTTCCTTCACAACTTCAACAATAGCTCGAACAATTTCTTCATCTTCAACTGCCCGTGACCCCATATGATTATTAAGCCCAACCGCGTATGGTACACTTTTAATCGCTTCCTCTACCCGCTGCCTGACTTCTACCGGTGTGAGATCAACCGTAATCGGCTTTGGACCGAGCCACGATCTTTTTCCTCGTTTCGGCTCCATAGGTAAATGCACCATGACTTCAAAACCGTTTTTATGTGCCCATTCCGCATGTGCTTTTGAGTTTTCTGTAAATGGCATGACAGCAGCGGTAATCGGAATCTCTCCTTCTAAGAAGTCCCGCACTCCGCCGGTGCCACCGCCAAAATCATCGATGATAATGGCAGCCTTGAGTTCTTTGGTTTCCTTTTTTACTTCTGAGGCATTTGTGTGAAGTGGAATTAACAAAAAAAGTAGTAGTAACAGAGCACATTTTTTCATACTTACCCCCAAAATTTGTTTACTTTGAGTTTAATTTGCCCGATTACAGCCATAAAGATTCTAAACAAAAAGAGAGCTTATAATAAGCTCTCCTGAAAGATATTATTCTTCATCAAACACTTTAACTTCAACCATTTTGTCGCCGTTACGCATAGCTTTTGCTGCTTCAAGTCCTGATGTCACCTGACCAAACACAGTATGAACACCATTTAAATGAGGCTGTGATTCATGTACGATGAAAAACTGGCTTCCACCTGTGTTTTTTCCTGCGTGCGCCATTGATAATGATCCAGGAACATGCTTATGGGGATTCCCTTCCGTTTCACAATTAATTGTATATCCAGGTCCACCCATCCCTGTGCCAGTAGGATCACCTCCCTGACTTACAAAGCCAGGAATTACTCTGTGAAAAACAACCCCATCGTAAAAACCTTCATTTGCTAATTTTTCGAAATTAGCTACTGTACCAGGTGCTTCATTAGCAAAAAAATCAAACTCAATCTTTTCGCCATTTTCCATTACTATGTATCCTTTTTTTGCCATTTAAAACCACTCCTTTATGTAAAAATCATTATTATCATACACTTTTAGATAAAGAAAAGAAAGTTTAGACTCGTAAATAATTCCTTCACCCATTCATATTTTCACAACAGTTGTGATAAAATAGTTATACCCCTTCCGAACATTCGCTTGTTGCGGGACACTTAACCAATGTACGGACGGAAGGGGTTCTGATGCCATAAATTCCAGGCATCACGAAAGCTGGGACAAAAGTCTCGGCTTTTTGTTTTTAGCTATTTCGTTTTGCCATCCCTTCATAAAACACAGTAATAATCGTTAAGAACAGCAAATAACCAAAACAGGTATAAAGATGCTTCCATCCGTTAGCGTGTACAAACCAGCCTAGTTCCTCCGCTAATTTTTCAAAAATAGGCATCAGCAAGCTGGCAAAAAGAATCACACCTGCTTTCCCCCATTTATTTAGCTGCGAGATACAACGCAGAAAAATCATCACGAGGATGGGCAGTCCTACTAACGTAAATGCAATATTAATCGAGAAAATTTCCGGAAATGGCCTCATTGGAAACTGATAGAGTTGTTTCCCAACGAAATATAGATCTAAATAGGTTCCAAGCAGGGAAGCAAGCACCATACTAACAAGATAGCTAAAAGGTAATTGCTTTTTTTGCCAGGGTTGCAAGCTCGAGCCGTTCAAGTGTTTTACAGTATTCATGTTTAATCTCCCCATCAATCATTTCTTCGTCTTCTGTCAAATAATCAACCACCTGCCAATTTTCAAACCAATCTCCTTTTTCGGCCTCTTCCTGGTTGACATTTTTCCAAACATTTTCAAGGATAGGACTATAAATCTTTCTCGCACCGGCTCTTAGCTGACAGGATTTCAAGCGAAGCTGATAAGGAAAGCCAGGCATCCCTTCATTTACACTATTAAAAATATCGGGCCAATAATCCTTTCTTGAACCTGTATGTGGATGGCTTTTTGCCCAATCAACCACTTGTTGATGAATTTCCTTATTTTTAAAAAGGATCGAATACAGCCTTTTTCCAAGTAAAATCCGCTCATGTAATGATTCAAACTGGTGAAGAGTTTGTCCGCTAAGTTGCTTTTTTCCATATGGAAAAAGGATATGGTTAAACGAAAGCCAATCTTGCAGCATAAACTCAAATTTGTTTATTACCTCTTTTTGATAGTGAGGATTTTGAACTACTCTTTTTTCAAGGTAGCTCTGTTCATTAATGACCATTGCGATTGTATGGATATACATATCTTGATTTTGCCAAAACTGGTTCCAAATCGTCTCCATAAAGGTTGAAATGTTTAAATGTGAAAATAAGTAAAAGAGCGGTTTTCTATGCCGTATGCTTTCCTCATAAAGCAAAAATTGCGGGTAGACATCTTGAAAAATAAGCCAGTTTCCTCGCTCTAGAAAATGAAAAAATAAATTCCGGTCTTTTTTCGCCATCAATCGGGTTAGAAATTCCCCCTTAAGATCGGTCATGTTCCAGCCGCCATTTCTTGATACCATATGCCCAAGAAAGGCCCATTGGATTTCAGGGTGTTGCATGTAAAAATCAAGATACGCCTTCGTTCTTGTGACATTATTAAGATTATGCTGGATTGTCGTGTTCTTAATCCTTTGTAAAATGATTTCTTCATTCCTAGTCAGCGTTGAGACTGAAGATGCCATTTTACTTTTTTTCTTTAATTCCTCCGTTATACTTTGGAGCGGCGTTTTCACACGATTTCGCGTAAAAAAAATAGCTCATTACCTCCCTTATGAATTCTCCTGCACTAATGAGAATATGTATAGATGTGTATATTTTTTTGGGAGAGGAATGAGGTGTAAGGATGATTGATACGAAGGTTGGCATTGATTGGATTATTGATATGCTTCGAAAAGACCAATCTCCCGATGGCTCATGGGACTATCCATTTGAAACAGGAATTTCCACAGATGCTTATATGATCATTTTATTACGGACATTGGAAATAAATGATGAAGAATTAATCCATGGACTTACAAAAAGGATTTTAAGCAGACAAGAGAAAAATGGCGCATGGAAGCTTTTTTATGATGAAGGAGACGGAAACCTAACAGCAACGGTTGAAGCCTATTATTCGTTGTTATATTCGGGTTATTACCAGAAAGAAGATACCCGTCTCCGGACTGCAAAAAAAATTTATTTTAGCAAATGGCGGGTTAGAGGAAGTCGGAATGTATACAAAGGTGATGCTTTCGTTAACTGGACAATATAAATGGCCTGCTTTTTCCCCGCTGCCAATTGAAGTAGTCCTCCTGCCGTTACATTTTCCGATAAACTTTTATTCCTTTTCAGTGTTTGGCAGGGCGAATCTTGCTCCTATCATGATTATTGCAGATAAAAAATTTACGTTGAAAAAAGCAAGCAGTCCCGACCTTTCACATTTACATTTGCATCGGAATGACATTGACCAATGGATTCGTTCCAGCGAATATCGCTCCTTGTTTTCTTTTATCGAAGAAGGCGTTTCGAATTTACTAGGATTACCTGAGCAGCTTCATAATTTAGCCATTGAGCGAGCCAAAAAGTATATGCTTGACAGGATTGAACCGGATGGAACATTCTATAGCTATTACAGCAGTACGTTTTTAATGATTTTTGCGCTATTATCGCTCGGATACAAGAAAACAGATCCTGCCATTACCAAGGCTGTTGATGGGATTAAATCGATGATGTGCGAAATTGATGACTTACCTCATATACAATATACAACAGCAAACGTTTGGAACACAGCATTAATTGGCTTCGGTTTGCAAACAGCAGGTGTTGCATCGGAGGATCCAATGGTAGTCCAGGCAAATCGATACCTGCTCGAACGGCAGCATCATAAATTTGGGGATTGGGTGATTCATAATCCGAAAACGATGCCAGGCGGCTGGGGATTTTCTGATGTGAATACGGTGCTTCCAGATGTGGATGATACAACCGCTTCACTCCGCTCCATTGCTCGAATGGTCCCGACTGAGCAACAAGCTTGGGAGCAGGCGATCACTTGGACTCTGTCGATGCAAAATGATGATGGCGGCTGGCCGACTTTCGAAAAAAATGCAAATTCTAAATTGTTGCAGTTTCTTCCGATTGAAAAAGGAGAATTTTTACTGGCAGATCCATCCTGTGCAGATTTGACTGGACGGACGCTCGAATTTTTCGGCCATTATACCAATTTAGCAAAAGATCACACCGCAATAAAAAGAGGAATCCGTTGGCTTTTTAAAAATCAGGAAAAGGATGGTTCCTGGTATGGCAGATGGGGGATTTGTTATCTTTACGGGACTTGGGCAGCCATCACCGGAGTTTTAGCAACGGGCATACCCTCGGATCATGCATCTATACAAAAAAGGGTTAACTGGTTACGGGGAATCCAAAACAAGGATGGCGGGCGGCTTTTATATTCACTACCACAGCTACCGCTATATTTTTCCGCTGCTAGCACTCGCACACTATAAGGAAAAATTTGAATCATAGAATTTAACATCGACGGCTCCATTTCTCCGTCGATGTTTTTATTTTTAAATAACTTTACCAAGTTGCTTATAAATCTTAACGATTTCATCCATTTTCATCCGAACAAGCCCACTTGATGACGGTGCAACAAAATCGATGACTCCTGGAACAACAGAATCACTTTGCTTGCCCCATGGGGCCGCCTTCCGACCGCTAAATTGCTGGTAAACCCCTTTCCCCACAAAACAAACCACCTTGGGCTTATACTGTTCGATCTTGCGCTTTAAAATCTCCCTCCCCGCCTTATACTCTTCCTTCGTAATTTCATCGGCAGCTTTCGTTGGTCTTTCTACAATATTGGTAAAACCATATCCTATTTCTAAAAGGTGCCGATCTTCATCTGCCTCATATTTTCGCTGCGTTAATCCCGCTTCGTATAGAATCTTCCAAAACCGATTATTAGGGTTGGCATAATGGTGTCCCACCTCCCCAGAGCGAATACTTGGATTAAAGCCAACAAATAAAATAGTTAAATCCTCTTTTAGATGATCACTGATTGGGTTCATAAAAAATCTCCTTGTTTTAGTCGATTCCCCATTTTACCAATCTGAATTTTACTTTGTAAATGGCTTAAGGTTGTGAAAGGTTGTAATTAGGGCAGCTAATTGTTCGCAATCCCTTAAAATCAGAACAGTTTGCGCGAATTCGATTAATCCCAACATTACCGACAAGAAGCATCCCCGGGTGCAACATTTGTTATACTACTTCATCCAGCTGAGAGTATAAATGCTCACGTTCGTTTTCCTTCAACTCGATTTCAAAATAAATTTTTTGAAGCAACTCCAGTTCACTTTCTGCTTCAAGCTTTTGTTTAAGGATGTGAATTTCCGTTTCAATTTGCTCGATTTTTTCCTCAATCTCTTCCGTCCGAACTTGTTCCACTACCTTTGTCACTTTTGGCGTGATTATTTTATTCATTCCTAGATTGGCAGCTTGTTTAACCTCGATTGCTTCTAACTTCCCCTTAGCCCAATCATAATTCCCATCAAAAAAGTGAACCGCCCCGTCTTGAAGCCAATAAATGTTATTAAACAATTTATTGAGAAAATAACGGTCATGAGAAACTGCTAAAATCGTTCCATTAAACTGATCCAGCGCTTCCTCGAGCACTTCACAGGAATCAATGTCAAGATGATTCGTCGGTTCATCCAAAATAAGAAGATTGATATCTTGGTACATTAGCTGTGCAAGTCTTAAGCGCATCCTCTCACCGCCGCTTAGCTGGTTAACCTTACGAAACACGGCTGGCCCGTAGAATAAAAATCGCGCTAATATATGACGGGCCTCTCCCTCATTCACGACCACCTCGGAGCGGAAAACATCGATAAGCTTCTCGTCGCCAATGTCCTGGAATACATGCTGTGATAAATAACCGGCCTTGACGTTTCTACCAACTTTAATCATTCCATTGTCTGCTTCCATTTCTTTTAAAATCATTTTTAAAAGCGTTGATTTTCCTGTACCGTTTTCACCGACTATTGCAGTTCGACCCTTATATTGAATGTGCATGTTAACGTGTTCGAAAAGTGTCCGGCTGCCAAAAGTTTTCGTTACGTCCTCTAAGACGATAACATCCTTGCCGCTTCGGTCATTCGCTTCAAAATCAATTGCCATCTTTTTTACCTCTATTTTTGGACGATCAATTTTTTCAATGCGATCAAGCGCCCGCTGCATATTGGTTGCCCGTTTATGAAGGGCGGCACTCGGCGGATTCGAGCGGTTTGCCCAGTCGCGCAGCCGCTTAATAGCTTCCTTCATTTTCTTCATTTTTCGCTGCTGTTCTTGATACTCCTGAAATTCTCGTAACAGTCGTTCCTCTTTCTCCTTGACATAGCCGCTAAAATTCGTATGGTACAGTTCAATTTCTCCATCCTCCATCTCGATTACTTTTGTAACGACCTCGTCTAAAAAGTAACGGTCATGGGAAATGAGTATAATCGTTCCGGTATAATCCTTAAGGAAAGAACCCAGCCATTCAATCGCCTTTAAATCTAAATGATTAGTCGGTTCATCCAGTAACAGAAGCTCAGGACTTTTCAACAAACTAAGACCGAGTCCAACTTTAGTTTTCTCACCGCCACTTAAAGCAGAAAAGGATTTTTCCAGCAGACCGGTAATATTCAATCCATTCGCAATCCGGTCTAATTGTGCGTCCATCTCATAGCCGCCGTTAAGAATAAAATCATCTTGAAGCTTTCCATACTGATCCATTAATCTTTGTAGGTGATCCGGAATAATCTCTTGACCCATTTCAACCTCTAATTGTTGAAGCTTCGATTCGGTTATTGTCAATTGATCAAAGGCCGTTTTTAAAACTTCCCCGCTCGTTAACTCTTGAAAGTCAGGAATCTGCGCTAAATAGCCAATTTTCAGCCCCTTTTTCCAATGAATAACCCCTTCGTCTACCGTTTCCTGATTGGCTAACAACTTTAATAACGTCGTTTTGCCGCCGCCATTGCGGCCGACAAGTCCAATCCGGCTCCCTTCTTGTACTTCAAAGGACAATTCTTTAAAAATAAGATTACTGCCAAATGACTTGGCTATATGATTGACACTACAAATAATCATGTTCATTCTCCTCGTTATTGAAAATTTAGATGAACATCTCCCTTAATATAAATAGGCCGCAGGCATCTTTAATAACCCGCGGCATTAAAATATGGGCATGAAAAAAGAGTGCGAGCGATGCACTCTCTACATACCTATTTATAGTGGGTAAAGAGATGTGTTATCGTTCTACTTCCATTATGCAGTTTCGAAAAAAGGACAGACTCCCCCCTTGTAAAACTACTTCATGAAAAATTGCACGATATATAGTAAGTGCTTCAAGCCACTGTAAGCGTGCAAAAATAGAACGTTTCATCTCTTCCCCACCTCCGTTTCAATCAAGTTATTTTTATTGTAAATTTATCCTGGGTCAATTGCAAGCCTATTTATCTGACTTATCGAAAGGTTGGGAACTTAATTCCGCGGATTTTGAACTTTATTCCGCCAACTTTCGAAAGAATTCCGCCAACTTAACCATTTTTTTCGCCAACTCTCGAGTTATTTCCGCCATTTTACCCATTTATTCCGCCAACAACCTTAATGCAGGTAGTTTTTCCGGGAAGAAAACCTTCTGCGGTAAACAAACCTCCTCAAATCATCATCCTTTAGATTCCCATCATAAATTAAAAACAATAATGACCGAAATTCCGGATAACACTGCATGACGAAAAGGGCGAACTCTTTCCGTTCGCCCATTAGTTTCATTTTAAACTCTTCCTGATTGATAATTTCATTCAACTGCTTCTCATAAAAAGCTTTCGTATCTTCCCATTTCTCTTTACGATCCTCCAAAATATCACGTGCATACTCCGGTAATTTGTCGATCACATGATCAATATAGCCTTCCGACCACATGATCATTTTATCCTTTTCAGTGAGTTCAAAAACCATATTCATCAACTCAATATCATCCACTGTACCGCTAGTTGCATATTTTCCTACCCGATTCACCTTGTTCACCTCAAGACCAATTTGGAATGGTCTTATTTTACCGCGAATCAGGCTCCTTTATTATTGCCTAATTTGGCTGTTAACGTCATTTGCTTTCCATCGCGGTACACTTCGAATTTAATCGTGTCACCCGTTTTCACCTTTGTATATAAAAATTTTCTAAGTTCTGCTGAATTAGCAATCTCCGTTCCATTCATCGACACAATCACATCTTTTGGTTGGAAACCAGCCTGTGCCGCAGCAGAATTTGGGTCAATGTTCATTACCAAGACACCTTTTTTCATATTTTCAGGCATGTTTTGCGAATACATCTGTGGAACTTGGTCTAAGTCTGCAAGTCCGACACCAAGATACGGGCGGTCAATTTTACCGCTCTTTATTAATTGGTTTACGATTGGAATCAGGTCATTACTTGGAATCGCAAACCCTAATCCCTCCACACCACTCTCGGAAATTTTCAAACTATTGATGCCGATTACTTGTCCTTGTGGATTAATTAAGGCACCGCCGCTGTTTCCCGGATTAATGGCGGCATCCGTTTGAATGACATTTGTATCCCAATTTCCCGCAGATGTCGTAACAGATATGCTGCGTTCGGTCGCACTGACAATTCCTTGTGTAACCGTTCTTGACAAATCAAGTCCGAGCGGGTTCCCAATGGCATAAACTTGGTCACCAGGGCGAAGTGTCGAAGAATCCCCGAAATCAGCTGTTGCCGTGACGTATTTTGCATCAATTTTTAAAACAGCTAGATCCGTTAAGGCATCTGTTCCAACCACCTCAGCGGTTGTTTTTTGGCCATCAAATAAGGAGATTTCCAGCTTTGAAGCCCCTTCGACAACGTGGTTATTGGTAACTATATAGGCGATGTCATTATTTTTTTGAAAAATAACCCCGGATCCTGAACCGGCTTGTACACTTTGCGATGGATCAGAACTACCCCAAAAATTATTATTTTGCTGCTGCTGATAATTAACAACCCCGACAATTGCTTTTGAAATTTTTTCGACGGTATCAGCTATTGAATTTGTGGAAGCCATTGTAGGCTTAGCAGTTACAGCCTTTACCGAAGCTGAAGTATTGCTCGCCACCTGATTATCCGTATTTTGATAATAGTTTTTGAGGTAATCAGTATGCGGAAGAACGGCTAAAGTTAAAACCGACCCAATCACACCTGCTGCAATTGTTGAAACAAACCCTTTACCTTTCCATTTTTTTGTTTCAGACTGACTGTTCGAACGTGTCTGTTCCCTAACAGTAGGAGGAGCTGTTTCTTCAGAATCCGCTGATTCCATTCTTTCCTGAACAACTTCAGAATCGTTAGCCCCCACTGGGAAGGTAGCATCCACAGAATTTACATGTTCCTCTGTCTTGCTATCATCCGAATAGTTATTCAATGAAAATTCTTCATTTTTTGTATTTCCAGTTTCCTCTTGTGAATTAGGTTGATTTTGTTCGAATTCATTTTCATTTTTGAATTCCATCACAATCGATCTCCTTTAAGTTTGTTCTTTATCTTGTCTTTACTTTAACCGACAAATCTTAACAAATTATTAACAAACTTTAACGAGAGTAAGAAATTATATGTAAAAATTTAAAAAAGCCGCAGAGATCATCCGCAGCTTCTAGTAATTTATTCGTTTTTTAAGCGAATCACAAATTTCGTTCCTTTCCCTTCTTCACTAAATACTTCAATCTCCCCATTATGGAGCACAACTAATTGCTTAACAATCGAGAGTCCCAGCCCAAATTCACCATATGGGTTGGTCGTTCTGGAAAGATCAGCTTTATAAAAACGACGCCAGATATTTTCAATCTCCTTCGCATCGATACCAATTCCCGTGTCTTCGACTTCGATTATTGTCAAGTTCTGTTCTGTTCTTCCTCGCAGCCAAATGGTTCCATCTGTTGTAAACTGGATACTATTTTTCGTAATATTAATTAAAATTTGGACTAGTCGGTCATAATCGGCATGTACCATGATCTCTGGTGCGGACTCAACGACAATCTGATTATTCTTCTCATCTGCTTGCAAGCTCAACTGCTCCTGAATAATTTCGAGTATTTCTAAAAGCTGAATTTCTTCCTTAAATAGCTTGATTTGATTGGAGCGGATTTTTTCATAATCAAGATTTTCATTGACAAGACGAATCAGCCTTTTGGCTTCTTGGCTTACGAGATTGATTCCGCGCTCTTTATCTTCTTCAGGAATCATATCGTTTTTCAAGCCTTCTATTACTCCGCTAATGGTCGTTAACGGTGTCCGCATTTCATGGGAAACATCTGCCATAAACTGCCGTCTTCTATTTTCCAGACTTTCTATTTCCAGCATGGAGGCATTGATTTTATCCACCATGTGGTTAAAATCGTTCGCTAATTCCCCTATTTCATCAAAATTAGCAGAATTTACCTTCACATGATAATTTCCCTCAGAGACAAGCGATGTCGCTTCACGAAGCCGTTTAATCCGATGAACGTGAATTCGTGACAAATACCAGCTCTGTAGGAAGGAAACCCCAAAGGCAATTAGGATCGTATACAGTAAAAATTTATTGATTTGTTCAATCATATTACTGGACCCGCTAATCGGCGAAGTTAAAATCACACCACCATAAAAAACGTCTTTATTTACATAGGGTAATACGACTAATGTAACGCCTCCTTGCCCAAAGCTTTTAAAATCACTTTTGACAATAATGGGTTGCCCTTTTTTAACTAGATCCCATTGCTTTCGAGGCAATTTCTTAATTGCCGGTCCATTTTTAGTAACCAAATACTGGTTGAAGTCTTGGTCAAACATACTAAAACTCATATTTCTTGCACCCAAAACATTACTGTATTGATCAATTATCTGGTCAGATGCAAGTGGAGCTTCCTTCAAATCGGTTAAGATGGCTTGTCCGAATGAAATCAGTTCATCAGCTTTATTTTCATAAACTAAATTTTCTACATAATGGGTAAACAAAACACTCAACAATAGAAACGCCACAATGATGACGCTAATGTGGCTAAAAAATTGCTGGTAAATATACTTAAACTTCATCGGTTTTGATTGTGTCATCGAACTTATACCCTACCCCCCAAACAGTATGGAAGAATGGATGCGCAGTGGTTTCAACCTTTTTCCGGAGCCTTTTGATGTGAACATCGACCGTTCGTTCGTCACCATAAAATTGATATCCCCAAACCCTTTCAAGTAATTGCTCTCTTGAGAATACTTGGCGGGGATGCTCCACCATATAATAGAGTAAATCAAATTCCTTAGGAGTTAAATTTGTAACGTCTACCCCGTCTACAAATACTTCTCTCGTGATTTTATTGACCTTAAAATGGTCTGTTTTTAGGAAGTGTTCTTCCTCTTTTGGGACTTGCGCCTGGACTCGTCGTGTTACCGCTTTAATCCTGGCCATTAGGGTAAGTGGACTAAATGGCTTCGTGACGTAATCATCCGCACCCATTTCAAGTCCAAGCACTTGATCGGATTCACTATCCTTTGCAGTTAACATAATAATCGGAACGGTAAACTTCTCTTCTCTAATTTTCCGGCAAATAGAAACACCATCCATTCCGGGAAGCATCCAGTCGACAATTAGAGCATCCCATGTACCACTTTTAAAACGGTTATAGCCTTCTACGCCATCGTTAACGAAAACACCTTCGATCCCCTCTTTAGCAAAAAACATTTCAATCATTGAACAAACACTTTTATTATCTTCAATCACTAATATCTTCATAATCGGTCATCTCCTAGTGCAAGAAACTATTCTTCTCTTTAGTTTATACGAATTTTCTTTCATATCAAAGCTTCTGCCCCATTCTTCCTGACAAATTAATAATTTGTTCATAGATTATTAATATATCCAGCAAAAAAGGTCTTGAATGAATTCAAGACCTTTTTCCTTACGATTTATGGCTCTAAAATCAGTTTTCCTTGCGTTTTCCGCGATTGCAAAAGTGTATGGACATTGGCCGCATCTTCTAAGGGAAACACTCCGCCAATCGTGAGCTTCAGTTTTCCTTCCCCTAAATATGTCAATATCTCTACTAAACTAGGCTGGAGCAACTCTGGTTTTCTCATTATTTGCGGCAGGAAAAAACCAATAACGGATTGATTTCTAGCCATCAGCGATGACGGATAGAAACGGCTTTGTTCCCCGCTTGCTGCCCCAAAAATAATAAGGCGTCCAAATGTTGCAAGACATTTTACTGTTTTATTAAAAACATCACCGCCTACCATTTCGAGCGCGACATTAACCCCTCTGCCACCGGTTGCCTCAAGAACCTGCTCCTCCCAGTTCGGCTCTGAATAGTTAATGAGGACATCCGCTCCCATTTCACGGGCTAAAACTAGTTTTTCATCTGAACTCGCGGTCGCAATTACTTTTCCGGCACCAAACAATTTGGCAAGCTGGACAGCAATCGTCCCCACTCCTCCTGCAGCGGCATGTACAAGGACACTTTCCCCTTTTTCTAAACGACCCATTGTTTTTAAAATATGGTAGGCACTTAAACCTTGAAGTGGAAGGGCAACAGCCGTGTGAAAATCCAATTGTTCGGGTATCGGAATCAACGACCTCTCATCGGCAAGTGCATATTCCGCATAACCCCCAGATTCAATTAACGTCACCACTCTTGTCCCGGGCGTGACATTTGTTACTTTCTCGCCTACTTCTGAAACAACTCCGGCAATTTCAGCACCAGGTATAAATGGAAGCGGCGTTTTCACCACATACCGTCCTTCCCTCCGTGCTGTGTCCGCATAATTAACCCCAATTGCTTTAATTTCAATCAACACTTCATGACCAGTGGGAATTGGTTTTTCCATCTCAACCAAGTGTAATACCTCTGGTCCACCATACTCCATTAATTGTACAACCTTCATCAAACTCATCTCCTATTTCCCTTTAAATGCTGGTTTTCTCTTTTCCTTGAATGCTAAAATGCCTTCTTGGTGGTCAGCCGTTTCCACCATTAACGTCTGGATAAGTCGTTCCTGCTCGAGGATTTCCTCCAATGTGGATGAAAACGATTGATCGATTAATTTCTTTTGTTTTCCAAATGCTTTTCCTGGGCCATGCGCCAATTTTAAGGCAAATTTCGTTGTTTCTTCTTGAAGCATTTCCAATGGAACAAGATAATTGATTACACCTAGTTGATAGAGGCGCTCAGCAGGGATTGGCTCGGCAGTAAAGAAGAATTGTTTAGCTAAATGCGGGCCAATCAGCCTTGGCAGTAAATAGGACCCGCCTCCGTCTGAGATCAAGCCTACCTGCGAAAAGCTAAGGGCAAATTTACTATCTTCTGCTGCTACGATTAAATCACAAGCAAGTGCTAAATTAAACCCAGCCCCTGCCGCAAATCCATGAACGGCAGCAATAATCGGCTTCTCCGTTTCTTTCATTAACAAAATTAATTCATTTAACTTGCCGATATGTTCATAAACTTGAACACCCTTTGCCTGCCCCATCGTTTTGACATCGCCGCCGGCACTAAAGGAACGGCCTGCGCCGGACAGAACGATGACCTGAACATCTTCATCATTTTGAGCACTATAAAGGGCATCCTTCAATCCTAAAATCATCTCCGGGCTAAAGGCATTTAAGCTTTCCTGGCGGTTTAATGTTAAAGACAACACTGGACCTAATTTTTCAACCAATAAATGTTCTTGTGTCAAGTTCATCTTCCTTTCGTTTTCGATATTTTATTTTCTCAAAATTTAGCAGAACAGGATGGTTCGATAACGACTTTTCCATTCCTTAATATAGGTACAATCGTAGTAATCCCTTTGGATGCCGCCACCTTTAAGTCCTCATGCTGGTGATGTTTATCTAGAAGTTTTCCAACATATGAATTTAATAAAATTTCGTAAGAATCCTCTTGCCCGCGGTAAAAATACAAGGCAGATTTCGCAGCATCAGTTAATTCGTATTCACCATTTTTCACGATGCAATCTATTAAATGGCCGGCACCGAAAAAATCTTCTAAACTGGTTTCTCCGGAATTTCCGGAGCAAATAACCAGGATGGTTTGGTCAGCAGGAATGTTTTTAAGGGCGCTGGCAACAGCTGGATTATTCAGCAGCGATGCGATATAAACCTTGTTTGCCAGAGACGATTTCCTTAAAGCAACTGTTCCGTTCGTTGTCGATAAAATCAAGGTCTTTCCGTTGATGGAGTCCCTGATTAGAGTTGGACTAGGATAAACAAAACCGTCAATTGGTTTTGCATCGAGCTCGCCGGCAAGTACATATTCTTCTTTTTGAAACTCTTTTGCTAGTTCCATAGCTTCATTGCTATGTAAAACAGGAATGACTTCTTTTGCACCATCCTTTAATGCCGAAACAATCGTCGTTGTTGCCAGTAGAACATCTAAGACAACTGCGTGTTTTTTTCCATCTGTTATTTTCTCCTCTTTGATCTCCTCTTTCTTCATGAGAAGGTGAATCTTCGTCATTCCTATCCGACTCCCCTTTACATCTTTCCATCCGCTACATTTGCTGCGTGCAGAATTAAATTTTTTACAAAGTGGTTAAAGTTAGCAAAACGAGTATCAGTGGTTTGCCCTTTTTTATAGCGATAATAGATTTGCTGGCCAATAACGGCGAGTTTAAAATAAGCAAATGTTAAGTAGAAGTTGAAATTGGTTATATCACGGCCGCTTTTTTCCGCATAGAGCTCGATAAATTCCTTTCTTGTCAAAAATCCTTCATGAACCGCGGTAACTGGAGCCTTTCCTAACCCATTAATTAAAAGCTCGGAATCATCGCTTTGATTCCAATAGCTCATGGCGACACCGAGGTCTGCCAGCGGATCTCCCACAGTGGTCATCTCCCAATCAAATAAGCCCACCATATCTGTTAACTGTTTATTAAACATCGTATTATTAAATTTATAATCATAATGAATAATCGTGGACTCGTGGATTTTAGGTGTGTGTTCCACGAGCCATTTTTTTAAGGAATCGACAACAGCAATTTCATCGGTTTTCGCCCGCTCATAGCGGCCAATCCAGCCATGAACCTGTCTTTCCATAAATCCTTCAGGCTTGCTAATTTCAGCGAGTCCCGTTTGCTTGTAGTCAATTGCATGTAATTCCACCAATTTTTCAACCATGACTTGCGATAGGTGTTGGCACAGATCCTTCGTGACGTGAACCCCATCAGGGAATGTTGTATCAATTACCACACCATTTTTTCTTTCCATTAAAAAAAATGGACTGCCGACGATTGTCTGATTTTCTGAAAATAGAAATGGCTTTGGGGCAACGGAAAAAATCGAATTTAATGCAGTGAGAATTTTAAATTCTCTCCACATATCATGTGCCTTCGGTGCAACTGGCCCGAGGGGAGGTCGTCTTAATACAGCCTCCCAGTCACCCATCTTAAGTTGGTAGGTTAAATTTGAATGGCCAGCGGAAAATTGCAGAATTTCGAGCGATTCTTCCGGTAATGATGCTAAATTTCCCCGAAGAAACGTTTCCAACACCTCTAAATCCAATTCTTCACCCTTTCGAACCGGAATGGTATCTATATTCATTTGGCGGTTCATGTCTTATCACCTCTCGTTTTGAAAATCCCACTTTTCATATTTCTCTAATCAATACTAACCGGTTGGTATCTCCTTAGTAAAAAAGAGAGGGGAATTTTCCGTATTGCCCCTCATACCATTTTTTCGTCAATTGATTTGAATTCCCTTCAAAATCATTTCGACAAAAATCTCTGCTACTTCACGATCAGAGCAAATTCCGTTTGGATTAAACCATTGGTAACTCCAATTTGTTATACCCAAAATTCCGAAAGTGATAATCGAGGAATTTAAATCTGGACGAAACTCACCATTCTCCATTCCATCATTGATCAATTCCTCAATGTTTAAGCGGAATTGGTCTCGCTTTGTATTAATAGTGGCTGAGTGTTCCTCATTTAAATTTTTCAATTCCCGAAAAAATATTTTTGCAGCAGAACCTTGGATTCTTATATCTGAAAGGAGCTTGAAAACAATCTCAAATAATTTATCTTTACAGGTCTCTGATTCATCTTTAAAAATTCGCCCTTGTTGAACAAGTAATTCATCTATGTAGCCTAGATGAATGTCCATTAACAATTCTTCTTTACTTGAAAAGTAATAATAAAAGGTTCCTTTTGTAACCCCTAGGGAGTCAACAATATCTTGAATCGATGTTTCGCTAAATCCCTTTTTTTCAAATAAGCGGATGCTTTGTTCCGTTATTTTTTCCTTCACCGTTATGTCCTCACAATCTGTAAAATGTCTGATAAAAATTATATCATACTCTTTACCTCACCTTTATATCATCAATGAAACAATAGCTATACTAACCAGTTAGTATGTTATAGGTACAATTATACCTCCAAAATTTAAATATTCAAATTCTTTTCTAAATATTCTAATAAGTTCATTTTTTTATTTCCAAACTTGTTTCAATTAACTTAAAATCTTCTGTTCGATCTCTTTTGCTTATTCATTACTTCATACGATTTTTCGATAATATCCGTTAAGACGTCTCCCTTATAGATTCTGCCCAGCTTTATTCCTTGTTGATAATACTCGACAATTTCATCCAGCATTAGAGAGGTTTCTTTCGTAATTCTTACATTTAATTGAATTCTTTCATTTTCAGACATGATCAGACACTCCTATCCAAGTGTTAGCGTGGTGCTAGCAATAAACTATTTATTTGTTATCCATTGCTACTATACTATAATTCTACATTTTTTTCATTCAAAAAAATAAAAAAAGGCTATCATGTAGACAGCCAAATTGATCATAAATACATTATAGAATTATCTTCTCCTCGGAAAAATTGGTGAGAAAGTGACTTTGAAGCCAATTCTCGAGCAGTTGTACTAATTCCGAGTGGATAGGAAGATTTCCTTCTGCAAAAATATCTTTTTTCATCGTAAACATTGTGGAGGTATATGTCACCTGTTTACACGAATGCGCCATATTTTCGACAACATGATACTGTAAATCCCCTTTTACATACAGCGGCAAATCCTTCAGTACCGCTGGATTTGCCTGCATATCGAGTGCCCCAGTAATTGCAAGGACAGGGCAAGTAACTTTAACAAGGTCTTCTCTCTGGTTATATGCTAAATGTTCGCGCAGCCACTTGGCATTTGTCTTGACAAAATTCACCTTTATGACATCCTCGGATGAATTTACAACCTTATCAATAAATTTTTGTGCTTGTTTTTCCACTTTGTTATGTGTACCTAATAAGCGAAGTAAAAACCCTTGAAACCCCTTAGCATTCAATATGTCTTGGATAGCAATTTCTCTTTGCCTCTTCAATGCTTCACTTAGTCTTTCTACAGCACCTGAAAGTAAAATTAACCCACCAAGTTCTTCTCTAGCTGCAAGAGCGGTTCCAATGGTAGAGCCTTCACTATGGCCCAGAACAAATACTTTTTCCGGATTAACTTCGGGAAGGTTTTTTAAATATTGGACTGATGCTTGTGCATCATCGACTAAATCCCATAACCCTGTCGATAAATAATCTCCATCACTGGCCGCAACACCGCGTTTATCATATCTCAGGTTTATAAAGCCGATGGATGTAAAAAATTCAGCCAATTGACGGTACAGCTTTACATCGAGTTTTTCATTCACTTTTCCGTTTCGGTCCAATTTTCCTGTCCCTGGTATTATAAGAATAGCCGGCAAATTTCCAGCCCGATCTTCTGGTTGACTTAGAGTCCCTCTAAGTGCAACTTTACCTTGAATCGTAACTTCTTTTTCCCTCGATTTCATTATTAATTCCCCCTATTGTTCTCTCTCCCGATCAGGAATAATGATAGTAGCTAGCGTCCTTCTTCTCCTGCCCTTTTGCGGCTTATTTTCTGTAACTTTGGTGTATACTGCAATCAATTCCTTCCTAAATTCAGCAAACTCTTCGTCACTTAAAAACAAGGAGGTTTGCCGAAAAGACACCCCATCACCGACTAAATCAATTTTCCCCTGATTTAAATACCTCTCGTAATCCCCCATTAAATTCGCCATAAATTTAATAAATAAACCCATATGTTCATCCTTTGACAATTTATTTAATTCCTCTGGGCTTATGACTGCTTTGTTTGGATCATAGATAGAATACACCTTTTCAACAGTGCCTCGGTTTGGTATTTCATCAATAATATGGATGACTTCTGCTTCAACAAGTTTTTTTATGTGCCGGTACAATGATGCTTGCGGTATATCTGGAAGCAATTCCTTTAATTGCTGTGCTGTAATTTGCTGGTTAATTAAGGACTGAATAATTCTCATCCGTACAGGATGCAAAATTACATCCATTGTATTTTCGATTGCCATATAAAATTACTCCTGTTTTTCATTATCATTCTCAATAATGATAATATTATACTTTTTAATAATAGTAAAGACCCAATTGGAAAATTTTTAAAAATATTTCTTTAATCATAAAAGTACATGAAATGGTAAAGGTCTACAGATATTAGTAGAAGGAGGGTTGCAAAATATGATTTTACCTTGGATATTCGGAGTAATACTTGCGGCTCAGCAACTAAATTCTTCAGATAGTTTAATCATTACAAAAAACGGCAACAGTGTGAGCCATCTCAATCGAATGGATTTTTCCTTACCCTATACCGATTTACCGATAATCGACTCCCAAAAATACAATCAATTTTTAAACCAGTTGGACGAACAGTATTCCATAGAACCTGAGAATGCCATCATCGATCAATCCGGAAATATCCGAACTGAACAAGTTGGTTATCAAATCCATCGCCAAGCCTTTACAGAGCAATTCTATGCCTATTTTTTTTCACATAAACAGACAAGATTGGAAATTCCCATGCTAACCGTTTATCCAAAAGTGGATAGTGAATTACTTGAGGATATTCACAGCATGAGGATCGGACGATATGTAACTTCTTTTAATTCGCAAAATAAAAAACGCTCGACTAATATTCAATTGGCGGCAAAGGCCATTAACAATTATGTCATCTTTCCGGGAGAAAGGTTTTCTTTTAACAAAGTGGTTGGGAAACGAACGGCTGCCAAAGGATATTTACGTGCTCCTGTCATTGTCAGGGGGGAATTTTCTGAGGACATCGGCGGCGGAATTTGCCAAGTATCCTCTACCCTTTTTAATGCTGTCGATAATGCCGGGTTAAAGATTGTCCAGCGTTTTTCTCACAGCAGAGCGGTTCCCTATATCCCTCCAGGCCGTGACGCGACAGTAAGCTGGTATGGGCCTGATTTTGAATTTAAGAATACGTATAACCAGCCAGTGCTAATTAGAGCAAGAACAATGGGAAATTTATTAATCATTAAGCTTTATTCTTCAGAAAGTATTGAATACATACCTAGAAAGATTCCAGAGACAACCTATTGAAAAAAGTCCGCAAAATTGGACTTACACCCGTCAAGTAGACAGCTCTAAAAAAGACTATGCAGCCATCGTGATCCGGTATTCAACTGGAGCACGATGGTTTAGTCGTTTT
>NZ_JBIWDU010000037.1:0-21315 GCF_044762155.1 Neobacillus sp. NPDC097160
CGTTAGCATAACTGGCCTCCACCCCTTGGATAGGCATGACGAAGGAATGATAGGGCAAATGACCCGTTGAGACATGGGAGGGAAAGCCTCCAGGGGCGGCGTGGAGAATGTACATCATATGGTAAAATGTGGAGTTGAATATCACTCCTTTATTTAACTATGCCTTCACGGAGCCATAATGACCTGAACTCATTTCATTTAATCGTTAAATCCATATCGAGGGTTATGAAATTCTGCGAATAAGCGAGTATTCGTGAGAAAATCGTATTAAACTGAGGGAGTTGAAGTTCAAACTTTTTCAATTCCATTTCCAGTAACAATAAAATGAGGATTGTTTTCTTTTCGATTAAAGAATCTCCAGTGTTCACTTTGTTCATCGTCTTCTGAACTATCTGGAAATACTTCTAACTTGTAACCCCCAGATAAAGTGACATTTAATCCACCAACTTCATCAGAATCAATTTGTAATACTTTTAATTGTCCATTGTCTCCTATAAAAGTATTAATACGTTCATCAAATCTGTTGTTACCTTGTATATCCCAATCAAAATCCTCATTTTTTTCATCCCATTGTGAGTTTGGAGAATAGAAATCCCTGGAAGCAACAACAATTTTGTTTCCTAAAGTAATTCTCCACGAACATTGGATATGTAATGCGTATTCTGCCGTTTCCTCGGTTCTGCCTCTTCGAATTATTTGAACTATATCCCCAAAACCAAGCCAAAAGAGGTTAGATGCCCGTCCTGCATACTGTAATTTCAACCCCATTAATCTTCCTAACTGAGATTTAATTTCTTCTCTCATACTCGACTCCTTTAACACTGAAATTTAGACTATATATTCTAAAATTATCATTTTTCATTCTTGAACTAACCTGCTCCGTTAGTTCAACAAGAAAAAGACCGCAACAGCGATCTTCATCTTTAACTATTGCACCCATTAGTTTAAGTATATTTTTTCACAATCTGATAATTATTTCTCATGTTTAATTTCCTTTTTCGGATTACAACTAAATAATTCAGCAAAAAAAACCGACTTAATGTCGGTTTTCAAATTGATTTTTATTTTGTTTGTGAAATTGCATTAACAAGTTGGGTCAGTGATTCGTTGATTGGAGCAACTGGACGACCAAGAACTTTCTCAAAATCATTGCTTTCAACTTCTAGTGAACCGTTCCGAATGCTTTCTTGAATTCCTACTACTATCGGAATCACAAAATCAGGTAAACCTAAGCCTTTCATGATCTCTGCATATTTTTCGTAACTAACTTGTTGTACAGGTACTTCTTTACCCAATACATTACCAAGAGCAGATGCCAATTCTTCTTGAGTTAAAAGTGGACCAGAAAGTTCATATACTGTATTTTCGTGACCACTTCCAACAAGAACTGCTGCCGCTGCATCTGCGTAATCTTGTTGCAGTGCCCAGCCAACTTTACCTTCTCCAGCAGATGTTACCCATGGAGCTCCTGCCATAGTTCCTTGAATGCTTCCAATTTCATTTTCCAAATACCAATTGTAACGCAAGAAAGAATATGGGATACCTGTCTTAATGATGGCTGCTTCTGTCGCAACATGAGGAGGAGCCATTATATTTTTGCTTTCTGTTGCATTTGCTAAACTTGTGTAAGCAATAAATTTTACCCCTGCATGATCAGCTGCTTGGACAGCATTAGTATGTTGACGAATTCTCGTTTCATTGTCACCATCCGCAGAAATAATTAATAAGCGGTCAATCCCTTTAAAAGCATTTTCTAATGTTTCTGGATGATCAAAATCTCCATGACGAACTTCCACCCCACGACTACGAAGTCCTTCTGCTTTCTCTGGGTTTCTAACACTTACTGCCAACTCTCTTGCAGGTATAGATTTCAATAATGATTCTACAACCTTTGAACCTAATTTCCCTGTTGCTCCTGTAACTAATATTTTCATTTTGTCTTCCTCCAATTCAGATTTCCCTGTAACAATATCGATTACATGTAATAATTTTAATTACATGTAATCGATTTGTCAACATGTATGCAAAATGCTATTTATTATTTTTTTCGTAATTTGGTATAATAAACTTGTAATCAAATTAATTACATGATGAAGAAATAAAATCAATAACGGAAAAGTTAATAGGGGTGGTGAAGAACATGTCCATTAGCAGCCGATTTGCTGTCGGAATTCATATATTGACTCTAATTGAATTTAATAAAGAAGGAATAACATCTTCTGAATTTTTAGCTTCAAGTGTTAACACAAACCCAGCCGTGATAAGAAAACTAATGGGAATGTTAAAAAAAGCTGGTTTGATAGAGGTACATCCAGGTATTGCAGGGGCTAAACTTGCAAAGGAATTATCTGATATTACACTGTTCGATGTTTATAAGGCAGTGAATGTTGTACAGGAGAAAGAATTGTTTAGTATACATGAAAGTCCACATCCTGATTGTCCCGTAGGCAGGAACATCCAGAATACAATTGAACCTTTATTCACAACAGCTCAATTGGCAATGGAAAAGGTTTTAAGAAATGTTACTTTAGAAGATGTTGTGAAGGATATTACTAATAAAGAAAATATCTGTTAAAAGAGGCTTTCCCATAAGGTGTCTGACTCCTTATGGGAAAGCCTCTTCTCTTTGTTCTTCAACTAACCTGCCCTTTACTTGAATAACGATAATGAAAAAGGACTGCCGAAACAGCAGTCCAATTGTTGTTTTACTAAAGCCACCACGTTACTTTAAGTGCAACCCTTCACAATATCCTACTAAATTTTGAATGGAGTTTTCTTGTTAACTCACTAGAAATGTGGGCATTATATATATGCAAATTATTAATTTTAAGGAGTGATAATATGGCTGATATGAAAATAAATGTGAATGCTTTTTGGGATGGTGGGGTAACAGGAAATGGAACACTTAAAGCGGAGTACCTTGATACAAAAATCGCTATTCCTACATCCTTAGGAGGTAGTGGTAACGGAGCAAATCCAAAAGAAGTTCTCGTTGCCTCTGTAACGACGTGTTATACAGCAACACTTACTTTTGTACTCGAAAGCAGAAAACTGCCTGTGGTGGAACTTACAGTGAACTCTGAGGCAAATATATCTGATAATGAGTTTAAAATTACTCATTATCCTAACATCGTTTTATCTGCTGAAGCAACTGAAGAACAGATTCAATCTGCACAAAGAGCGACAGAAGCAGCAGATAAAGGGTGTGATGTCGGCAATATATTGAAAAAAGCAGATGTTAAAATTGAAGTTCAAGCCAAAGTTACTTCCAAATGATATTATTTATCCAAAGATGTAAAACTTCATTTCTTAGACCTACAAATTAATACGGGTCTTTTAAAAATCTCTATTTTCTTATTAAGGTAAAGGCGGCGAAACTGCTGCCTTTTTTAGTGCTGAAAAACTAATACATTAAACAAATCCTCAAAAAAGCCCTTGTTCCACTATCCTTCCCCGTTACTTCAATAAGAAAAGCCTCCAGTATTGGAAGCCTTTTATCTTTTTATTTATAAATCTTTCTGGTCAACATTTAGTTCAATCAAATTACCATCTGGATCCGCACAGAAAATTTGAGCGAATCCACTTTTTCCGTACGGTTTTTCAATGATTTCAACTTCATTTTGTTTTAACCATGTAAGAGTGTCATAGTAGTTCTCGACTCTAAGAGCAAAGTGACCTTCTCTACTGGATAAGCTTTTATCCTGCCGAATTGTCTGTGAAGAGGGATCGACTATCAAGTGGATTTGCTTTCCCTCTATTTCATACCAGGCACCCGCAAAATCAAAATCAGGACGAGGTATTTCTTTTAAACATAAAGTATTCCCATAGAAATCTTTTGCTCTTTTCAAATTGGTGACGGTAAGACTTACATGATGGAGGCATTTATATTTAATCAAAACCTTCACTTCTTTCATTTCAATTAATTTAATTTTTACTTTAGTCGTTTCCGACTAAGATGAACAACTCGGACCGCAAACGAAGCACTTTGAATGAACAGCTTGATTATGTAAATTAAACAATTCGACAACTAGATACATAATCCCTTTTCCACCTTTACCGCTCCGCTAGCTGAATGCAGCAGCAACCCCCACTGTTGAACAAACGCACCCGTTTGTTTAAGTACAATTCTTCACAAGCTTAAAATCAATCTCCATTTTAATTGTATATGTACCAAATAAGCAGCCCCAAAAAAGTGGGGATGCTTCATTACAAAGATTTTCTTTTTAGAGTTCTTGAATGGTTGGACGAACAATTATCTCATTAATCGCTACATCTGATGGTTGTTCAATTGCAAATCCAATGGCACGAGCAATGCTTGCAGGCTCGATTCCAATTTTGCTATCTTCAACGATGGCAGATTTTAATTCTGGATCTGAAATGGCTTCTAGCAATTCTGTTGTAATAGTTCCTGGCGAGATAATGGTTGTACGAATATTGTTACTAGCCTCTTCTATACGAAGACCTTCTGTAATGGCACGTACAGCAAACTTTGTACCACTATAAACTGCACCAGCAGGGAATACTAAATGACCAGCGATGGAGGAAACATTAATGATATGTCCTTCTTTTCTTTCTCTCATGGACGGAAGAACAGTAGCAATACCATAAAGAACACCCTTGATGTTCACATCAATCATCGTATCCCATTCATTTATTTTTTTCTGATGAACAGGTGATAGCGGCATTACTCCTGCATTATTGACCATTACATCAATCTTTCCAAACTCTTTAAGAGCATGTTCAGCCAACTCTTCCATTTGTTCATGAGAGGCAACATCCGTCACTTTATAAATAGCTTGACCGCCATAATTTTGTATCTCTTCTTGTAATTTCTTTAATCGTTCTTCTCGACGAGCCGCCAGTACCAGCTTCGCACCTTTAGATGCAAGTTCTTTTGCAGTAGCTTCTCCAATCCCACTAGAGGCACCCGTAATAATGACAACCTTATCTTGGATATTTGACATATAATTAATTCCTTTCTTAATACAAACGTGATAAAAAACAGTCACTTTTCTTTTACGATTTTATTCTTCGATATTAAACCATGGACCTGAAGCTTGAATTATGCCCCAAAGTTTTTCTGGGAGTTCCAGATCGCTTACTTTTGAAGTCTTAATGGATGTCTCAATTTCAGCTTCTTTTCCATTCTGAACCTTTTCTACCCAGTCTGGATTCATGATTAATCCATGACCAACCGCTGCTAAGGATAAACCCTTACCTAATGCTGTTGCAGCATTATCAGCAGTTACCATAGAACCTGCAGCCATTACAGGAACTCTGCCATTTACATGTTCAACAATTAATTCAAGATATGTTTTTTCATCTTGACTAACGACTGGCTTTGAAGAAAGAGCATCAGCCAATGAAGCATGTATATAATCAACATCTGCTTCGATAAGACGATTAATTAATTCGTAGGTATCCTTCATTCTCAAACCGCCTTCTTCATGTTCGTCAGGTGAAATTCTGTAGCCGAAAATAAACGGTTTTGTTGCATGTTTCTTAATCACATTTTTCAATTCCTGTACGACTGCCAATGGGAAACGCAAGCGATTTTCTAGAGAGCCACCCCATTCATCCCCACGTCTATTGAAGAATGGAGAGAAGAAGTTTTGCAGTAAAAAACCGTGTGCACCATGAACTTCAACACCATCAAACCCAGCTTCAATGGCTCGTCTTGTTGTTTCTCCAAACGCATGAATCACTTCCATTATTTCATCATGTGAAAGTTCTCTAGGTAATACTGAAGGAGCAAATCCAGTAGCTTCAGTCTCTACAGCACTGGAACTAACCACCTCACCATTTGGAGTTAAAGATGGCAATGCTTTGTTGCCTGCATGGAAAATTTGAAGCAACGCAGGAGCTCCTCCACTTTTCGCCGCATCCGCCAATTTCCGTAGACTTGGAATAAATTTGTCGTCATAAGCTGCGAATTCATGCGTAAAACCTATACCGTTTGGTTGCACATGCGTACAGCCAGTGATAACAAGTCCTACTCCCTTGACTCTTCTTTTATAATAGTTCACTTCTTCATCTGAAATGGTGTAATCATCATTACTGGACCAAGTTGTCATTGGAGCCATAACGACTCTATTTTTAATGGTGATACCATTTTTAAATGTAAGTGATTCAAATAAGTTGCTATATTTTGTGTTCATTTTTTAACCTCTTTCTATTTGTTTATTTATTATTTTGTAAAGGTTTATCAACCCTTCATGTGTTTAACGGAGCAAGAATAGATTAATCCTTGGAGTGCACTCTAAGGCAAGTGTTTTATCATTTGTATTTTTTTCCATAAAAATATGATTGCGAAAGCCGTTTGTATGAGATTTATCAAAAAATCGCAAATAGAAAAAAACGACTGGTAACTTAATTTGTAGAGAAACAGTCTCCTAATTCATTTTCATAATAATTAATTTTATTATCCAGATGCTCTAAACTTTGACGAAGCTTCTCAAAGTCTTCCACTACTTTTTTTCGATGATTTTTAAGTAGGGCTAACCTATCTTCCATTGTTTCATCCCCAACATGCCCCCACATGGCAAATTGCTTCATGTCTTTTAGAGACATCCCCGTATTTTTTAGATGGAGCAATGATTCAATCCACAATTTATTTTCATCCGAGTAGATTCTGACATTGTTATCGTCTCTGTTTACTGCTATTAATCCTTCCTTTTCATAAAACCTCAAGGTATGTTCGCTTAACCCAACGATTTTAGAAAATTCTCCAATAGAATATGTCAATTTAACCGCCTCCATTAAATCTGATATGTCTATATCTTCCTTCATTATTAATTTGTAACACAATGTAAGAGTAATACTTAGAGTGTACTCCAAGTCAAGGGATTATATTTTGTCTCTCTATGACGCACTACATTTTTTAGATTAATTTGGTTTCGTCAGGCAATAAAAAAGGAAAACTCGCCAATACGACGAATTTTCCTTTTTTATAGTTATCCCATTCCTTATTCAACTAAACTGCTTCGATAGTTTAAGTACAATATTTCACAAATCTTTCATGCGAAAAAAGAAAGAAGGCGACCTCCTTCTTGAAGTATCGCACCCCGTTAGTACAATAAGAAAAACACACCTTTTTATTAAGGTCACTATTTATCAAGAAGTAATTCAATTGACTACCTTCAATTATCCAATACGCTTAAAATCTTTGCTTAAACAAGAACGTTTAAATTTCTTTGTTTTTATTAAATATCTAATATCAGATAAATTATCATAGGACAATTGAATGTAGAAGTAATTAATAAATTCAAGAATAGCGAAAATAAATATAAATCCGCTGATTAACAATCCTCTAATTGGTAGACTGGGATAGTTAACAAGTACGTCGATAACAAATAAAATGATAGAAAAAATTATTATACCTACGTTTATTGTTTTCAATTTCCCCAACAGTCTAACAGTTTTGATTGGAGTTATAGATTTGTTTTCAGTAATTAGACACTTCCATTTGGAATGCCAATAATAAGTTCCTTGAATGAGTATAAACTCCAATAAGAAAAAGGAAATCCAAAAAGAAAGCAGAGAATATAATTGCAGATCGGGGTATGTGTAATTAATTAAGAAACTAAGAGGTATGAACAATATTATTGCAAATCTTTCCCCTTTAAATAAATATTTTAACCGACTTTCTAATATACTCTTCATAGTTAGCTCCTTTCTAGTAATATTTCGCCTTCCCAATCCTATTATATATGTTTAATCGAATACAAGGTTTCATCGACCTTTCTTCTTCAACATAACTGCCCCGTTAGTGGAACAAGAAAAATGGCTGCCGCAGCACCCCTTTTGTTAAACAAAAGCACCATATAGTTTAAGTGAAATCATGCACAAAGTTGGTCTCAATAAACACGCTATTTAAGGCTATACAATAAGAACAAGTCCGTCTTAAAGATAAATAATTACCAAAACGGACCTGCTTATTTCAATCTTACTTTTTGAATTTCACCTTAGTTAATTATTTTGGTTTCCACAATATCCTCTCTTTTTATAGGTGTCATATTTTCATCACCTGGCATTAATCTCAAGCCCTTATTAACGACAATCCTTAACCAAGTCCCTGGTATCCAAGAAGTCACTAAAGCTAACATGACAAGTACGGCAAAAAACTCTTGATTAATGATCCCGCTGGCATAAGCAACCGATGACAGAACAATTCCCGGTCCTCCCCGGTCATTGATAGCGATGCCAAGATTAAAACTAGTTAGTGGATCAAGTTTAATCAGACGAGATGTAACATAAACTGCGACGGTTTGAGTAAGTGTTGCGAATAACAGGAACCCCAAGAAAAATAATGGATTAAAGTGTTTAACTAGGTCTAATTGCAAGCCCACAGTTGCAAAGTAGATTGGAATGAACCATGAAAAAGAAATATTACTTACACCTTGTTCTATCCTTTCAGACACAGCCTGTGGCAGCGCTAGCTTTGCCACAATTCCAGCCAATAATGCACCAAATATTGTTTCTACATGTAAATTCCCGGCTAGAGATGCAAGCATAAACATGATAAACAAAAAATACCCCAAATTTGACGACCGAAATAGCAAATTTTGTTTTATGATGGTTAACTTATTAAATAAAAGATATCCTAGCAGGAGTGTCCCCGCGATAAATGCTAAACTGATCCCCACGCTTTGAACAGCAGACCCCACTGTTATAACTCCCGTTTGACTTGCAATAGCAGTGGCTAAACCTAATGCAACCCATAGTAAAATGTCATGAATCCCAGCACATGCAATGACAATTTTTGCAAAACGCGAGTGCATGATTCCAAGGTCATTAAAAATTTTCGATATTACGGGAATCGATGTAATTGCAATAGCAATTGCGATGACAATCTTGATTGCGACCGGATTATTGGCTGTTCCTAAATATGGGGTAATATTAAACAATCCTGCTGCAAACCATCCAACCACAAAAGCTGGTATTGTTGCACCAATGACCAGAGCAGAAGTAATTTTAGCATCTTCTTTACTGAAATGAGTCTGAAATTTTAATCCACTACTAAACATCAACAACAACAAACCAAGTTGGTACAAAAGCCCAAATAGTTTGGGTTCTCCTTCAAATCCTAAAAATAGCCACTGGAAAGCTTCGGGAAAAAAATGTCCTAGTAATGTTGGACCTAATACCAATCCCGCTGCAACTTCCCCAATAACACGAGGAATAAAGATTTTCTCTGCTAAAAATCCTAACAGATGTGCGCATGCTAATAAGCAGCCCATAGCAAAAAGAAATGACTAATTTCTTGCCCATTTAAACTGAACATGTGAATCCTCCTTGTTAAATTGTTTTCTTTCCCTTCAAAATATGAGTAAAAAACTTTCCTGTATAGACAGATACCCGTACGCTTAAACAAAAAAGCCCTCATTATTATGAGTGCTATTTTTGAACTGCCGGGCTTTTTATTTTTTAGACAATTCTTCTACCACTAAACTGCCCGTTAGTGGAAGAAGAAAAAGGGCAGCCGAAGCAACCCTCCCTGTTTAACTAAAGCACCCGTTACTTTAAGTACATTTCTTCACAAACTTTTTATTTCTCCCTTTGAACTGGGGGTAGACTTTTATAATTTTTCTCACTAATAATTTTATTAGTTGAATACAGAAATAAGAGATTGCAGTAAATATTAATATTGAAAAAACATAATTAAAGACCAGTAAATCGGTTGCGTTTTCTTGGGGACTTTGTAACCCTACTGTGAGAGGAAAGTCATCCTCCATAGGCGTTAACGATGTGTGCTGTTCAATTATTGGTAGTGGAAAACCAAGTCTAAGATGGGATAAATCATTAGAATTTGACACAATCACTGTATCAAATATTGGGGAAATTGAAACTGCAAGCCATCCGATAATTAAAGAAATTAAAAAAAGGCGACGATTCATTTGGATTCTCCCTTAGTTTTTATAGATAAATCATACATAGAATTTCTATGTATGTAAATCCAAATTATATAAAGTTATATAAACTAAACTGCCACTTTAGATCAATAAAAAATGGCCACCGCAATGGCAGCCAGATCTTCAACTAACGCACCCATTCGTTTAAGTACACTCTTTCACAAAGTCACATATTTACGTTTGAACTTGGAACAAGAAAAGAGCTACCGCAGCAACTCTTTCTTAAAAAAATATGACTTTCAAAAAATAAATTAAAGTAAATATTATTAAAATATTACAGGGTTTTTGGGACTTATTGTCGAATACGGAAATGCGTATGAAATATTTTACTAGGGGGTGTTTTTTTGAAAAATGAACCTACACTGCTTACTTTGAGAGCAGAGTATCAATATGACAATAAGTTAAAAAGGTATTCGAATCGATATTATGTTAATGATAATTCTGTTTACAGTCGGATACAAAGTAATGAGGACGTAGTGAGACATGAAAACATTTTAACCTTTTAGATTGGAATATATGCTTATTAAAGATATATTTCCATAATCCGAACTTTCTTCTATTTATTTTATTAACGATAATATTAAATTTACAGATTTATCTACGAATGATCGCTCCGGATGAGATTTCAATAAAACAGTAATTCCAATTAGTGCAACAACTATTGTCTGAGCTAAGGCTTTAACATCTAGGTTGCTTTCTAACTCACCTGATTTTATACCTTTTAGAAGAGTTTCTTGGAATATGACTGAAAGATACATTTCATGTTCCCTTGTAAGGACTTCAAATTTTTGATCGTGTGGGGCAAGTTCTACCATTGTATTAATACAAAAACAGCCCTTACTTACTTTGTCCTTATACTCTTCTTCTATTAATTCTTCAAATAAATTACGAAATGCTTCTTTCACGGAAGTAGTCTTTTGAAGTATTGTTCTGATAAGAGATGCATGCAAATTTGTATATCTACGCAATGCTGCTTCAAATAATTCCTCTTTGTCTCCAAAAGTTGCATATAAACTGGGACGTTGTATACCCATTTTGGCGGTTAAATCGCTAATTGATGTTGCAGCGTATCCCTTCTCCCAAAAAAGTTCCATAGCATAATCCAAGGCTTTTTCTTTATCAAATTCACGTTGTCGAACCATGATAAATCCTCCTTCACAAAAAACTGAATTTCTCTACTATTTATAATCTGTTCGTTAATCTGTATTGATGAGGGCGATTTTTTTAAAGAGGTTTCACCTCTTAATTCATTTATATCTATTGATTGATTCGGTTCATCAATTGCTACGTCCCTATCAAATTTTTCTTTTCCATTCATATCAAAACTTCCTTATATTATACCAATCAGTATATTTTGATTTTATTCATTTATATCCTTTTTGTCAATATTGGGTGGTTTTTTCATTTAAACTCTCCAATTGAAATAATTAAGGATGTGCTTATAATCTCATATGTCAATGGCCAAATTCTTTGATGAACAATAGATAACATTCAAAACTAACTTGACACCTAAACAAGATAAGAATATGCTTAAAAAGCACCATTTCATACCGAACGGTATATTATACTGAACGGTAAAATTAATAAAAAGGAGATGTAGTAAATTGGATAGTAACGAAAAAAATATAAAATTTGCTGAAGATTTTGCTGCAAAAACGGATGAGTTACAATTAGCATCCAGTTCAACCCTGTCTCGATATACAGAACTATTATTAGCAATAGCTTGTGGTATGGCTGTTGCTAACGTCTATTTTGCCCATCCATTACTCAGCTCAATAGCAAGCGAATTCAGTATTGAACCCTCAATCATTGGAATCGTAATTACAGTTACTCAGATTTGTTATGCACTAGGATTGCTGTTATTGGTCCCTCTGGGTGATTTATTTATTCAACGTCGTTTGATTATTGGTCAAATGTTTATGTTAGTTGTTGCTTTAATAGTTGTTGGGATAGCTCCTACTAGTATTGTGTTTTTCATTGGTGTTGCAATTGTAGGTTTGCTTGCCACTGTTACACAAACTCTTGTCGCATATGCCTCAACGTTGGCTGTTCCTACTGAACGTGGACGTATAGTTGGCTTCGTTACAAGTGGAGTTGTCATTGGTATCTTACTAGCAAGGACGTTTGCTGGCATAATGGCTGATCTTGGAGGTTGGCGTTCTGTCTATCTATCTTCTGCTGTGTTAATTTTGATTTTGATTGGCTTATTAAATAAAGAACTTCCGGGTACTGTTTATAAACGTCCATCTCTTTCCTACCCAAAATTGTTACATTCTGTTCTCATGTTATTTGTTCAAGAAAGGATTCTGCTTATTCGTGGGATATTGGCACTTTTGATTTTTACTGTTTTTAGTACTTTTTGGACGTCATTAGTGTTTCCGTTAAGTTCTCCACCTTACTCATTTTCACATACTTCTATTGGAGTATTTGGTCTTGCTGGAGTTTCTGGAGCATTAGCGGCAGCACGGGCTGGGCGACTAGCTGATCGAGGATTAGGTCAACTTACCACGGGTGTAGCATTAGTGTTATTAATCGCATCATGGTTCTTTATCAGTTCTATTAACTATTCAATTCTCGTATTAATCATAGGCATTATCCTTCTTGACCTTGCTGTACAAGCAGTTCATGTAACCAATCAAAGTTTGATTTTTAAAGTCCTACCTGAAGCAAGAAGTAGACTTACAGCTGCATACATGGTTTTTTATTCTATTGGCAGTGCAACGGGCTCCATAGTTTCTACCAACATATATGCTAATTATGGATGGAATGGTGTATGTTTATTTGGTATCTCTGTCAGTGTTTTGGCTCTTGTATTTTGGATAGCTACCTACCGTCTTACTAAGGAGATTATGAAGAAATGATTTCGTTATAAATAGTAAACAAAAGGGGATAGAAATTAATTCTATCTCCTTTTACTTAATTCAAAAACCTCATTTTATTTTCGCAGCTTTTTCTACCCTTTTGTAGCCCAAATGTCAATTCCCCTCCTTTCTTCCAATTTTTTTTGCTTTCTGAAATAAAAAGTCCAGCTAATGTAAGAATAGTACCCAATGCAGCCAACCATGTAATTTGTTCGTGTAACATCTATCATGCACGTGCGAAAATTCTGCATCAATCAATACAAGATCATTTACCTACCTACGAATCATCATCGGAAATTGTAATGCATAGTCATATTGGGTTGCCCAAGCGTGTGAATTTGAAATATACACCGGTATTCTTTTGGCTTACTTTTATTGGTTCAAATGCCGTGAGACAAAATATAAAGATGAATTTATTAGACAAGAGTAAAAGGGTGAGGGATATTAGTCATGATTAATATCCCTCACCCTTTATGCTTTCTGTATACAGCCATGCAAAAGTGCCGCCTCTGCCATGACGAGAGCCACCCTCGGATACGTTACGGACTAGACGTGCACAGGTGACAAGGTCATCTAACCGTCTGGTAAACGAGACCTATGGCTCCAGAATCAAATGTCTTGTTTTCGATAAGTTTAAGATTGATCTTCTCCTTGAGACCTTGGAATAACGGCAACCCGCTGCCGACCAGGACGGGAGAAACCGTAATTTTATACTCATCAATTAAATCAAGCTGCATAAGGTAATGTGCGAATCTAGGACTGCCTAGGATGACCATATCCTTGCCTGGCTGCTGTTTGAGGTTCTTGATCTCTTCTTCGACATCTTCTTTCACCAGCCTGGAATTGTTCCATTCGACTTTCTCCAGCGTCGTGGAAAAAACGATTTTGGCTGTCTTTTCAATCCACTTGGCATGATTCCGTTCATACTGCGAAGCTGATGGGTTCGAAGGCACAGATGGCCAGTAACTGTGCATCATCTGATAAGTACCACGTCCCCAAATGACAGTGTCGGCAGTACTTAGAATTTCTTTCGCGTGTTTCTCCAAATCAGAATCGTAGGAAACCCAACCAATGTCCATTTCACCGTTTGGCCCTTCTACAAAACCGTCAAGCGATGCGTGCAGAAATAGAACAAGTTTTCTCATTTTCAGTTCTCCTTTGTTCACATTGATAGAATTATTATCGTTATTGGCAGAGTCAAGTTTAGCACACATAACAATCAATAATTTCTTTAAGATTGCTAAATTTCTTTATTCAACAATCTGGCCCGTTTGTTGAACAAAAACTAAATAATTCTCTACCTGTATTTTACCATAAAAATACTTTATCCTTCTTGCACTAAACTGCCCCGTTACTTCAATAAGCAAAAAGCGATCCTTCGTTATTGAAGAATCGCACCCGATAGTTTAAGTACATTTTTTCACAATCTTAGGATAGCTAGGGAAAAAAGTCTTTTATTATCATACAGGATGCTGTAATATCAATAAGGGCACCCTAAAAATAGAAAGAGGTGCGTGATTATTATGTACGGTATAACTCATTATGAAGTCTTTTTATTAACAGGGATTTTGTTAAACTTAATTCCTGGTGCAGACACTATGTATATAGTTGGGCGAAGCATGTCACAAGGCAGAAAAGCTGGTGTATATTCTGTTTTGGGCATTATTACAGGTTCTTTGACTCACACGTTGTTCGTTGCGTTTGGTTTATCAATGATACTTGTAAAATCTGTTTTCTTATTTAATGCAATTAAGATTATTGGTGTTATATATTTAGTGTATTTAGGGATTCGCATGTTACTTGATAAATCCAATGCAACGTTTCAGGCAACTGCACCCGACAAGCTAAATATACGGAAACTATACGTGCAAGGACTTTTGACGAGTCTTACAAATCCAAAAGTATCTTTGTTTTTTATTGCGTTTCTTCCACAATTCATAGATACAAAGGCTTCGGGACCCATCCCATTTCTCATCCTGGGACTGACCTTTACAACCACTGGGTTGTTATGGTGTTTATTTGTTGCTTATTTTTCCTCTTATGTTACAAAAAAACTAAGAGGAAACCAAAAAGTAGGATTGGTTTTAAACAAAATTACAGGAATAATCTTTATCGGCATGGGTATTAAACTACTGCAAACAAAAGCTCCTAACTAAACTTTAATAAAACCAACAATGCCCCCTACAAATATTCAAGTTTAAGTCGATTCATATATAGGAAGAATCCCTTCAGATGTACCGCTGAAGGGATTCTTCTCCTTATTCCACTAAACTGCCACTTTAGTTCGATAAGAAAGCTGCCAACTCTGGCAGCTCGCAACTTTAACTAATGCCCCCATTACTTTAAGTACACTTTTTCACAAAGCTACTCTTAAGCTGATAGTAAATGTATTTGATTTATATTGTATGGTGGTGATATTGAATTTTCTTCTACACAATTAGCCACTTATTTATTTTCTATTACGGACGCTCAAAGTGATAAACAACAATAAAAATATAAATGCCAATATTAATGGGAAAAAGGTTAAAATCCAAGATATTGTAGATATTTCACCATTTCCAATTGGACCAGCCTTTGGTCGATGCAATTGATAAATATTGAAAATAAATAACGCTATAAGGAAAATTGACCCCAATAAAAATACATTTTTTCTCACTATTTCCCACCTCTAGTCATTTATCTATGTAGGTAATTCTCCAAAACAGACTAGTTTTCCTTTAACATCTTATTAACCTGCGAGTTACTTCAATAAGAAAAAATGACCGCAGCCGTTACGATCCTTCTTAAACTCTAGCTCCCGTTAGTGTAATAAGAATCAAAGCCTGATGTTAAAAGAAGATAAACTTTGCCAAATGGCAAGACCTAAAAAGAAAACAATTATTATCAAAATGAACCAAGAGTAACAGTTCTTTTTGTCTCTTAATATTTTGTAAATAAAGAATATCAAAACGCATATTAACATTGCCATTCCCGCTATTGCCAACAGCATATTAAGTACAAACATAATAAATCTCCTCACACATTTCAATTATCACTACTTAAAACAATTACACTTTTTTTGAAGAAACCTGCTCCGTTAGTCGAATAAGAAAAAGGGGTACCTCAGCAACACCATCTTTAACATAAGCACCCGTAAAAGATTGTTGCTTTTGGAAAAGTGTTGGTTTGGAATAAAGTTTGTTCAAAAATGTTTTGCAAACCCTTATTTAGTGAGAACCAAAAAGAATCCATTTTGAAAAAAGATTAATCAAAATGGATTCTTCTATACCATATCTAGAAGTATTATTTATAAAAAAGTTTGATCATTTCTTATAAATACTTTTTTATTAGCCTGTTGATACTCTTTTATCATCTTAACAAAGTCAAGTGCAAAACCTATATTGTCTGGCAATCTAAGTTCTGAAAATAAATTCAGGGTGTAACTTAACCTTTTACGTTTATTAGAAAGGCTTAAAAAAGTTCTGTTCCTTTTACCACACAAAAATAAGCTCCTATTTAAAGAAGCTTTTCCTTCTTCATATTCATCTTTTCATAATTCTACATGATCAAAAAGGTCCACTGCATAGGAGTTTACTTTAACCAGCGGTCTGTTCACACATCGGTTCAAATTCACTTTATATTGCAATTCCCTGAAAAATGCTACTAACTTTAAGAAACTATATTTCTAATGAATGTTGAAAATAAAAGAAGTAGATACATATTCGAGCCTTAAAAATCATATTTAGTAACGATTGATGGAAATTAAATTTTGGAGGCTATAATAATGAATGAAAAACATAATAAACAGAGGAAAACTTTATTAGAGGAAAGCCATTATGAGAATCGAGACCTCTCCAATGAGCCAGCTAAACTTCATTCCCAGACGATCGGCTCTGGGGGACCTGTACTGGAACAAGATGGTGTACTACACGAAACCTTACAAGAATTTATTCATGAAAAGATTTTAGAAAGACCTGTTCATGTAAAAGGATTTGGTGCATTTGGTTATTTTCAAACGATATATTCGATGTCCGAACATACAAAACTGAGCTTTTTACAAAATTCTAATCAGACAGTTCCTGTTATGGTTCGTTTTTCGTTAGCTGTCAGTACGAAAGGAACGCCTGATACAACTAGAAATGTAAGTGGTTTTGCTACAAAATTTTATACAGAAGAAGGCGTTTTTGACCTTGTATGTAATCACATTCCTGTTTTTTCTATTCGTGATGCGATACGATTTCCGGAATTTATTAAAGCATCCTTACCTTCACCCAAAAATAATTTAATTGATCCTGATAGGTTTTGGAGCTTTGTAGCAAGAGCGCCTGAATCGATTCATTTTGTTGTACGTTTATACTCTGATGCTGGTACGGTAAAAAGTCTTCGCCACATTCCAGGACATAGTGTAAATACATATGTTTGGAGAAATGCTCAAGGTATTAGAAAGTACGTTAAATACTATTGGTACCCATTTGAAGGTGTACAATACATTGGTCGCGAAGAAGCAAATAGACTAGCCGCTGAAAATCCTGATTACGCTGGTAAAGATTTATACGATGCGATTGCGGGTGGTAAACCGGTGGAATATGGCTTATATGTCCAGCTCATGGATCCAAAGGATGAAGCAAATCTTTCTTATGATCCTTTAGATGATACAAAAGTATGGGATGAAGAAGAGTATCCCCTAATACCAGTAGGCAAAATGGTATTAAATAAAAATCCTGCTAATTTTATGGAACAAGTAGAAAAAGTCGCCTTCTCCCCTTCTAATTTACTAGACGGCGCAGAATTATCTGATGATAAAATACTGCAGGCCCGTGCCAATATTTATAGTGATTCTCAAAGAAGAAGAATTGGAGCTGAATTTCGAAAATTACCGGTTAACCAACAGCAAAATTGGACACCAGCTCATCAAATTACAAGTGGTGATGGAAGATATGTTGAAGGCAAACTAGAAAGAACTTCTATAACAAAGCATGACGATTTTGGGCAGGCTGGTGAATTCTATACGAGGTTAATTCAAATAGAAAAAGAACATCTTGTCGAAAATTTAGCTAGTGATTTGAAAGTCATATCTGATGATATTAGAAAGAAAGTTTTGGAGTATTTCAATAAAGTATCATCTGACTTAGCAAAGAGAATTGAGATTGAAATGAAAAAGTGATAAGAAGATTAAAAAACGTCATTATTACGATTAAAAATGACGTTTTTTTGTATAAAATTTATTAATTTCCACCATGTTTTAATAACCGATTATCCCTCTACCTGTTTTCATACTCCTTTGACTCCTTGTACTTAAAATTAAATTCAAATTTTGCATAAATTTTAATTGATCTACTCATCATAATCAGGAACCATCTAAATATCAAAGGAGGTTATAGACAAATGAATAAAGACACCCAGAGTAATATGATAAATTCTCAAGCAGTAAAAAATCAGCTTCATCAACTCGAGGAACAAAACGGTACTAATGAGAAAAATAAAAAGGGTAGTACGAATGAGATCCAACCAATTGCTACTGATGAAGGACTAACACAATAGTTTCTAGTGTATAAGTAAATTGAAATGGATATTGCCTAGTTGATTCTTTGGGATTGACTAGGCTATTATACTTTATTGCTTCTCCTTTGCTTTCCAAATCAATTCTGGAATTAAGGGAAGATTATGAAGCGAAACACCAGCTGCTATGGACAATGCATTCCCGAGGGCCCCAGGCATTCCCATTAAACCTAGTTCTCCTATCCCACGAGCTCCGTATGGTCCATCAATCTGTGGATTTTCAACAAAAGCAACCAAGTAATTAGGATTCTCTCCATAGCGGAGCGGGCGATACGTCCGAAGCTGCGGATTCAAAACTCTCCCTAAATCATCAAAATAAAATGTTTCTCTCCCAGCGAATGCCAGCCCCATACTCATTGCTCCCATAACCTGACCTAATGCTGTTTTTTCATTCATCACCCTGCCAGCATCCACCACCGCCGCAGCATTAACAAGTCGATAAGTATAATCTTTACGATCGAATTCTACCTCTACACCATAAGCCGCAACAGACCACTCCGGACCAGGTTTCCCAGCTCCTGTTTCGGGATCCAAATACGTTATGTGACGTAAAATATATTTCCCTCTGCCAATGATTTGACCACCAATAGCGTTACCATTTGGATACTTATACCCATAACCAATATCTTTAAAATGAAGACCAATGGATGGATCATCCCTTAAAAACACCCGACTATTTGCCACTTCTAAATCTTCTTTCGGTGCTCTTAGCACACATGAGGCCACTTCTTTTAATTGGTTAATCACATCTTCTGCGGCATTTAAGGTGGCCCTACCTGCCATAAATGTTCCCCTACTGGCAACTGTCTTCCAATGTTCTGGCATGGTCTGGGTATCAACTTCCATTCTGACATGAATTTTATCGACATCCATTTTAAGTCTCTCGGCGAGAATTTGAGCAAGCACAGTCTTAGTTCCAGTTCCAATCTCGATAAGGCCTGACATTAAATTGATACTACCATCTCTATTAAAAGTTAAAGTAACACCGGAGGGAGCGTTGGCATCAATCGTTGACGTTTTCCAACTGCAGCTTATGCCTTTTACTCTAACAAAACGTTCATTTATCTCTTTAATCGTCCCTTCGTCCCATTTAATTAAATGTTTTACTTTCTCAATACAATGTGGTAAATCCCCTAAATTGCTTTTATTAAAAAGAACCCTTGTTGGTGATGTATTTCCTGGCCTAATGGCATTTATATAACGAAGTTGAATCGGATCCATCTGCAGTTTTTGTGAAAGTAGGTCCAGTGTTCTTTCCATCACAAAGGAAAGCTCGGAATGAGAAAATCCTCTGTATGGGGAGGCATACGGATGATTGGTATACATACAGTATGAATCACACCATACATTCTCCACATTGTAGGGTCCTGTGCAATCGACCGCCCCAGATCTCGTTACATCAATTGCTTTATCCGAATAAGCACCCCCATCCCACAAATAAAGGATTTCCATAACTTTAATTTTCCCGTTACGGTCAGCCCCAATTTTTACTGTAGCATCTAAACCAATGTGACATGGAGATGTAATGATATCCTCTTCACGCGTATTAAAAACCTTTACGGGTCGGCCACCAACAGCCTTCGATGCTAAGTACGCAAGTATTTCAAGCTGAACAGGTGCTTTTCCACCGTAGCCTCCCCCAACAAACGGCGTGTGAACAACAATTTTCCCAATATCTTCACCAAAGTATTCAGATATCAGTGTTTTGACCATATAAGGTGCCTGAGATGAGGTCATTATATTGATTGATCCATCTCGTGAAATCTCACAAGTTGAACATCTTGTTTCCATTGCGGCATGATCTGAAGGCGCAAAGGAATAGCTTGCTTCTACTGTTACCTCACTCTCAGACCATCCTTTTTCCATATTTCCCTTGCGAATTTTAGTAAGCGTTGCAATGTTTGTTCCCGGAACCGGGTGTGAATCTTCCTCCTTTTTATATTCGCCTAACCTCTCATGGACGAGGGGAGCATTCTTTTGGAACGCCTGTGTAGGTGAATTTACTACAGGTAACAATTCATAATAGACCTTAACCAAGTTAGCTGCTTTCTTAGATTGTGAAGGAGTATCAGCAACAACTAATGCAACTGGTTCTCCGTGGTAACGGACCTTATCAACAGCAATTGGCGGGCGGTCGCGAATGGCCTCACCTGTAAGTGGAAAATGTTCTCCTGCGATAATCGCCCTAACTCCTGATATTTTTAGTGCTTCTGTCGTGTCAATCGAAGTGATCCTAGCGTGTCCATATGGACTGATGACCTTTGTACAAGAAAGCATCCCAACTGATTGGTAATCATCTGTGTATTTCGCGTCTCCTGTCACTTTATCCCAAGCGTCTTTACGAATGACACCTTTTCCAATTACATCCAAGTCAATCCCTCCTAACCCTTCGGGTTTTCATGAAACCTTTCCCATTAAATTAATATTCGTGTAAATAAAGATAAATACAGCGACGTTGAAATAAACCAAATAATTAATGATACCCGCTACGAAAAAATGGAGCTTTTTCAAGTAAACTGCCCTATAGTTGAAGAAGAAAAGGGCTTTACTCTTTTTTAAGCAAAAGAACGCCGTTAGTTTAATAAAAAATGCCGCCAATTAAAGCAGCCTAATCTTAAAGTAAAAAAAGCCTTATGTTTAATAACTTTCAATTTATTCAATAAGAACATCTGCTTATGATGACAACTGTTCTTTTACGTAGGCTCATGGAAACACTGTTTAAATCTTGTGCTTAAAAGAATCTGCGTCGTCTTCTTTCGAATTCAAAGCGTCTTCTTCTTTCAAAATCAAAGTCGAACGGGAAAAATTCTCTTTCAAAAGGGAAAAACCTTCTTCTTCTAAAGTCGTCTCGAAAAAATCGATCTCTTCGGTCAAATCCAAAAATGGCATCCGATTCATCCTCCTCTCCTATCAGAAGTCTATATGACAAAAGGACAGATTAAACCAACCTGTCCCTTGTCCCGTACAATTTAGTAGCCGCCCATCATGAAAGAAGCTCCTACAAT
>NZ_JBIWDU010000038.1:0-15950 GCF_044762155.1 Neobacillus sp. NPDC097160
ATTTACTAAGCTTTAATTGAAGGACGTAATTTTCTGACTTTTGTTTAAAGTGGATTACACTATAAAAATTTTAGAAAGTAGATAAATTGAAAGTAGGTAAAAAAATGTGTGGCTATGTAGGATGCCTTTATAATACTGCAAAAAGATATTCAGAAACAGAAAAAATACAATTTGAAAATATGACGAATCTGTTATACCATCGTGGTCCGGATGATCAGGGATATTTTCGAGACGAGCATGTTCAATTTGGGTTTAGACGATTAAGCATTATTGATTTGGATGCGGGACATCAACCGCTAGCATATGAAAATGAACGTTATATACTTATGTTCAATGGTGAAATTTATAATTATATAGAATTACGAGAAATGTTAATTAAACAGGGAGCATGTTTTTCAACTCAGTCAGATACGGAAGTTATTGTTGCATTATATGCTCAAGTAAAAGAAGAATGTGTATATTATCTTCGTGGAATGTATACTTTTGTTATTTGGGACCGTCAAGAGAAAAGGTTATTTGGCGCACGTGATCATTTTGGAATAAAACCACTTTACATTGCACAACAGGACGATACAACTTTCTTTGCATCTGAAAAGAAAAGTATCTTACATACAATGCAAGATAAGAGTGTAAATCTAAATTCCCTGCAGCATTATTTTACGTATCAATACGTACCGGAAGCAGAAACCTTAACAAAGGATATCAATAAAATTGAACCTGGTCATTATTTCATAAAAGAAATTGGAAAAGAGATAGAGATTCATCGCTACTGGAAACCATATTTCAATGCTTCAGATACAACAAAAGAGGAACACATTCGAGCAATTCGTGATGTATTATATGATTCAGTAAAAGTACATATGCGCAGTGATGTTCCAGTAGGTGCATTCTTATCTGGCGGGATTGACTCGTCTATTATTGCCTCCATTGCAAAAGAAATAAATCCAAATCTCCTAACGTTCTCTGTTGGTTTTGAGCAACGTGGATTTAGTGAAATAGATATAGCGAAAGAAACTGCTGAAAAATTAGGTGTAAAAAACTATAGTGTATTGGTAACACCACAAGAATTTATGGATGAATTCCCAAAAATCATGTGGCACATGGATGATCCATTAGCAGATCCAGCTGCAGTGCCATTGTACTTTGTTGCAAAAGAAGCGCGTAAATATGTAACAGTTGTTCTTTCTGGTGAAGGTTCAGACGAGCTATTTGGTGGATATAATATTTATCGTGAGCCAAACTCTTTAAAAATGTTCTCATACATTCCCACTCCAGGGAAAACTATTTTAAAAGCTTTAAGTGGAGCACTTAAAGAAGGATTTAAAGGGAAAAGCTTTCTAGAGCGTGGATGTATATCAATTGAAGAACGCTATTATGGTAATGCGAAGATCTTCCGTGAAGAAGAGAAAATTAAGTTAATGAAGTCTTACAATGAAAGTGTTAACTATAAGGATGTAACCAAACCATTATATAATGAAATTAAAGATTATGATGATGTAAGTAAAATGCAATACATTGATATGTACACATGGTTACGTGGTGATATTTTATTAAAAGCGGATAAAATGTCTACAGCTCACTCACTAGAATTACGTGTTCCATTTCTAGATAAAGAAGTCTTTGATGTCGCTTCTAAAATCCCAACAGAATTAAAAATTGCTAATAAAACTACAAAGGCTATTTTACGAGAAGCCGTACGAGGAATCGTTCCAGATCATGTACTAGATCGTAAGAAACTTGGTTTTCCAGTGCCAATCCGCTATTGGTTAAAAGATGAAATGCATGATTGGGCTGTGAACATTATTAAAGAGAGTGAAACTGAATATTTAATTGATAAACAATATGTATTAAACTTACTGAAGGCGCATTGCACAGATAAAGGTGATTATAGTCGTAAAATTTGGACAGTACTAGCCTTTATGGTATGGCACCAAGTTTATATAGAACATAAATATGATACGAATTTATTTCGTGAAGAGTGGCGAGTGTGTAACTTAGTTTAAAACTACATACCCATCAATTTAATAATTTTATTATGGTTCAAAACAAAAAAATTGTTCATTTTCACTTGGAGATGTCAATTTTCTCGTTTTGTTTCATTTGTCTATCTTAAATTGATGGGCATATGGTGCTACTCCATTCAAAAATTAAAAAGAAATAGAAACAACTAAAAACCCAAAACAAAAAATTGATAATCTTTCTAAAGCAGCACCACTTGAACGCCTGGGTACACCAGAAGACATTGCCGACACAGTAACATTTTTAGCAACATCAGGACGTTGGATTAATGGACAAGTTATATTTTCCAATGGTGGCCTTGCATAATTAATGAACTAAGAAAAAACCTCTTTTAATTCCCTTCAATTAAGGAATTTCACAAGAGGTTTGTTTTATATGTTGCTCTTCGAAAAATATTTTCGGGTATCTTCACGTATTTGTTTGGGTAAGACACGATTAAGCTCTTCGTTTAACCATGAAAGTTTTTTACTACGTAAATCCTCGCGCATTTTTTCTTCCGCAGAGAGCATAACTAAATTGATGGTACAAAAAGAGGGAGCAGAACAGCATCCTTCCCGATACAAATAGCCATTATCTTTAATATTTTTACATTGAAAAATAGGCTTAGGACCTTCAACTGCTTCAACTACATCCCAAAAGGAAATATCTTCTGGAGATTTAGCAAGTTTATAACCACCCTTAACTCCGGGAATTGAACTTACAATACCGGCCTTTGATAATTTGCCGAAAACTTTTGAAAGAAATGTCTCGGAAATTCCTTGGAATTCTGCCAAATCTTTTATCCCAACACTTTCCTTTGAAGGTGCATCAATTAAATAAACCAGACAATGTAAAGCATATTCAACTCCAACACTATATTGCATAAAACTCACCTACCTTTTTTAAAGATATTCAAATTGTATCTTAGGTGTACTTAGAGTCTTAGTCAAATAAAAGATTTTTGGTAAAACATATTCATTTGACAAAAATAATTATAGCGCATATTATAGACAATATTAATCGTCGATTAATTTAATCCTTAATAGGAACCTATTTAGGAGGAAATAAATTTAAACAAAGAAACTACAAAATAAACAAACTAATAGAGGTGGAACAATGAATATTTTACAGTTAATGGCTCATCCTGATTACAACAATCAAAAAAGAGCAGCAAACCGTTTAGCAGATGTTGGATTAAAAACTTTACAAGAAAAATTAAATGGTCAAGGAACAATCGAAGTATTAAATGTTTACGATCCAAATAATATTATCCCGCAAGTTACTGCTGACACTTTAAATTTTACTAATCCTAAAGAAATGTATGCTGAACGATTAAAAAATCATGAAGCACAATATAAATTAATTAAACAATGGAAGTCAGCAGATTATATTTATATTTACATGCCTTTGCATAATTTCAATGTGCCTGCAAAGTTTAAAGACTATCTTGATAATATTCTAACAGCAAGAGAAACATTCAAATACACTGAAACTGGTTCAGTTGGATTAATGTCAGACGAAACTACCAAGGTCACATTTATCCTCACGAGTGGAAGTGAATATGATACTGATTACCGATATGTAAATTTGGATTTTGCGCCACAGTATATGCGTGGAGTACTGCACATGATGGGAATTAACCAAATGAAATTAATACCTGCTAAAGGCTTAGACATGTCTACTAACAACAAAGAAGAAATAATACAATCAACTGAAAAAGAATTAGTAGGTTATATTAACTCACAACTTTCTAAACTAGAAAAATCAGCGACCTTTTGAATTAAAGGGAAAGGTATTAAAATGCAGAGTAAATAAGCTTTTTAAGGAGGTAATTAAAAATGGAACAACGAGTTGATTATTATAATGTAGCATCTGAAGCACTTAAAATAATGATGGAAATGGAGAAGTATACGAAAACAACAGGTATAGATCGTAAATTTCGTGAACTTATAAAAATTCGTGCTTCTCAAATAAATGGTTGTGCATTTTGTCTTAACATGCATACAGCTGATGCTAGAAAAATGGGAGAAACGGAACAACGTTTATATTGTATTAGTGCTTGGAGAGAGTGTACATTTTACACAGATGCAGAAAAAGTGGCTCTTGAATTGACAGAATACGTAACTTTAATCCCGACAAAACGTGTGCCAGATGAGCTTTATCAACGAGTACGTGAACATTATGGCGAGCGACAATATGTTGACCTTGTACTAATAATTAATCAAATCAATAGTTGGAATAGAATTTCTATTGCAATGGGTAATACAGCAACTGAAAAATAATTATTCTCACCGAATATCTCATGGGTACAAATCTATATATGTAAAGGATGATTAATTTGATAAAACCTAGAATCGGAATGGTAGGGCTGGGTGGTATCGCTCAGAAAGCATATTTGCCTATTCTTTCAAAAGAAACAGATTGGTCATTTGCGGGTGCATTTTCACCTAGTAGAGAGAAGAGAAAGGCAATCTGCAATCAGTATCGTATACAAGATTTTAATAGTTTACCAGCATTGGCTCAAGAGTGTGATGCCGTGTTTGTACACAGCTCTACTGAATCACATTATGAAGTGGTTTCAGAACTGCTTAACAAAGGGATAGATGTATATGTCGATAAACCATTGGCAGCATCTATTTTAGAAGCAGAAAAATTAGTCGAATTAAGTGGAAAATTGGGAAGAAAGCTTATGGTTGGATTTAACCGTCGTTTTGCTCCAATGTATGTGAAAGCAAAGGAAAAAGCGAATAATATAGCTTGGGTACGTGTTGAAAAGCACAGAACGGACAGTGTGGGTCCTTATTCTTATGAGTTCACAATGTTAGATGATTATCTTCACTTAGTCGATACAGTACGTTGGTTGGGTGATGGCGATCTTAGTGTGCTTTATGGAACTGTTCATACGAACGATGAAAATCAACTTTTATATGCGCAACATACGTATGAATCCTCTCAAAATATATCTTTCACCACAGCTATGCATAGAAAAGCAGGAACGAATTTAGAACAAATAGAATTGATAACAGACGTAGCAATTATCCGTGTAAAAAACATGAATACAACAGAAATCGAAGAAGAAAATAAAATATCTACAACAGTTTCTTCTTCTTGGGAAACAATTTTAAAACAACGAGGCTTTGAAGATGCTGTACAGCATTTCATTTACTGTATTCAAAATGATGAGCACCCCCTTGTTGATGGATTAGAAGGGTTAAAGTCTCAACTACTTGTTGATCAATTAATAAAGCAAAAATAATTAAATTCATAAGAAAGTGGTGTATAAAGCTGGCTTTTAAAGTCAGCTTTGTATTTTGATTAACTTCCTAGAATCTCAAGAAAATTAAAATGAAGTTTCCATTTAAAATTCAAAGTGCATCTATCAGTTATTTAGGAATGTCACTTGAATTGGGATTGAAGAATAAAATTTCACATGAACATCTTAGAGTACTCTATGTAATCCGAAATACTTTGTCCTATTTTTATTTTCTGTATCCTGGCTTAGTGGAGAAGAAATTTTTCCAATGGTAGAGGGACTTTTAACTTTGTTTGAAGAAATAACGGAGGCAATTCAAAAACAGGAAAAATCTTAGGACTCCAATATGTTAATAATCAAAGTGATAGTTTTAAAAGTATGTATTTTGGAGCTAGTGACTTGATCGCCCAAAACATTAGGTATAACAAATTGGATGGTTTCATTTCAAAACATAAAGCAAGATTAATGAAGGTTTATAGGCTGATTACGACCACCTGAATGTACCGCTAATGACATGGTTTGTACCAAAGAATGACAAGAAATTTACCACTAATCGACAGGTTATTTACCAGTAATTACTTTCTGTATAATTAGTGATCATATCTTGCGGTATGTCATTTTATATGGAAGGTATTTTAATTATGATCCTTTATAGAAAGATATTAAAATTACAACGCAAATAACGGCATTAAAAATTATTTTAAAAATTATTTACTTTTCTGAAAATTAATGATACTCTAATGATGCGGTTGAATTCAACTTGAATTCAAGTTGAATTCAACTAGACTTAAGGAGGTCTCATGATGAAGAAAAAGACAACTTTGAATGAAATCGCGTACGTCAAAATTAAAGAAAAAATTATGAGGGGGGATTTTAAAGAAGAAAACTATACCTCACAAAATCAATTAGTTGAGGAACTTGAAATGAGTAGAACACCAATTGTGGCGGCACTTCAAAGGCTTCAACACGAGGGCTTTGTAAAAGTCATCTCTAATCAAGGAATCGTTATTCAAGAATTATCGATTAAAGAGATTAATGATTTTTTCGATGCACGCATAGCAATTGAAACTTTCTCCATTGTAAATGTGATGGACATGCTAAAAGAACATGATTTTTCCATCTTATATGAAATGGTTAATGAACAAAAAAAATGTTGTGAAAATCAGGATTTATTTGGGTTTGTTAAGCTTGATGCTGACTTTCATCACTATCTTTTAGAGGTCGAAGGAAACAGCTTATTTCTGCAAACAATGTCCAACATTCGTGAAAGGCTTTTTTATAACTCAACGAACTTTATGCAAAAGCAACAAAATATGATGAGATTTATAGATGAACATATTCATATCCTTGAAGCTTTGAAACTAAAAAATCAATATATAGCTGTAAATAGGTTGGAGGAACATATTAGAGGTGGAAAAATATCCTTAATGTAATCAAATATGTGAAGGAGATGGAAACATGAAAAAAACCAATTTTCTTAAAGAAATGAGTTGGAAGGCTTTTGTAGAGAGAAAAGACAAAACAAATTTAGCGATTATTCCCGCAGGAGCATTTGAAGTATATGGCCCACACTTACCACTTGGAAGCGATACGTTAGTAGCAGTAAAGATAGCGGAGCTCGTAGCGGAGCGGGTGAATAGTATAATAGGTCCAACTTTGGAAGTGGGTGACTCGTCAATGTTAGATGATTTTCCTGGAACAATTACGATTCGACCTGAAAGTTTCAAAAGTTATTTAGTAGATACAGTGGACAGTTTGAAAAAATGGGGATTCAAAGATTTCTTGTTTATTAATAATCATGTTGGGAACGTCCCAGTAATCAATCAAATTGCTTTTGATCACCGTGAAAATAATGAGCTTCGATTTGCACAAATCGACTATTGGAGATTTTTAAAAACACTTGATAAGGGAATTGTTGAATCAGGGGAATTAGCTCATGGCCATGCGAGTGAAGCCGGCACATCGGTCCTTCTATATTTATACCCAGAAATAGTAGAATTTGAAAAATCGGTAAACGAACCCGCAAAGTTTATTGAACAATTCCCTGAAATTATTCAATATCAAAAATATGGTATTTATAGCGAGTCGGGGACAATTGGGAATGCGAAATTAGGCACGAAGGAAAAAGGTGAACAATTGGTAAAACGTTCTGTAGACAAAATTGTTCAATTTTTATATGAAAGTTGGAATATTGAAGAGAAGAAACATGAATTACAACAATCTTTATAAGGAATTTGAAAGCGCTTTATCTTAATGGCGGCATTAAAGGATAATCTTTAATAATAAAATAATCAAATTAGACGAAAGAAGAGGCGAAGAAAAGTATGTTTAAAGTTCACCCTCGGGTACAAGGTGTAAGTCCAAAGCTTATTGATTTATATCAAAAGGTAGACCCTTCAACGATTGGGCATATGACAGATTTTGGTTTTCTAAAAGGTTTAAAACCTTTTTCTCGTCCAATTCGATTTGTAGGGAATGCTGTCACCGTCAGGATTCCGCATATGGATTCTACTGCCGTACATAAGGCACTAGAATTAGTAGAAGCAGGTGATGTAGTGGTGGTAGATATGTCTGGGGATGACCAACGATCTTGTTGGGGGGGAATGGTATCTTACGCTGCGAAGGCAAAACAAGTCGCTGGTGTAATTATTTCAGGTTGTATTAATGACGTTACTGAAATTTTAGAGTTGGAACTGCCTGTTTTCTCCTTAGGAGTAAGCCCTTTAACAACAAGAATTCTTGGAATCGAGGGTGAAATTAATACCATAGTAAGTGTGTGTGGTGTGAGCATTCATCCAGGTGATTTAGTGGTTGCAAGTGATGATGGAGTATTCGTTATTAATCCGAAAGATGCAGAAGAGTATGCCATAACAGCTATCCAAAAGCAAGATGCTGAAATAGAAATGAAAAAACAGATAGATGCAGGTGTTAGCCTTGCACATCTGAGTGGAGCCGAAAAATACTTTAGATAAAAGTGGAGGTGGACTGATTGAAAAACACTAATGTCCGATGGCGGGTTATGTTTTTAATCATGTTTCCAATGCAATTAATGATGTCATTAGATCGTATTAATATTAGTGTCAGTGCACCATTTATTCAAAAAGATTTCGGTCTTAGTTTAACGGAGATTTCTCTTATTTTATCGGCTTTTGCCTGGACATATGCCTTATGTCAAGTACCAGCAGGTATTTGGGTACAACGGATCGGTTCACATAAGGCAATTGCGATTGCAGGTATCCTTTGGTCCATTTGTACTTTTATTACTCCATTTGGGTCCAGTTTAATATTATTGATTGTTTTTCGGTGTTTTTTAGGTGTTGCTCAGGCTGCAGACATACCAGGTGGAATAAATGCAATCAACACGTGGTTTCCTAGAAAGGAAAAAGCCAGAGCGAATTCTATCTTTTTAAGTTCTGGATATTTAGGATTGGCAATTGGGACAACTTTAACCGCATGGATTGTTTCCCATTTAGGTTGGAGATGGAGCTTTTATAGCTATGGAATTATTGGTGTAGCAGTTGCCCTGTATTGGTATAAGAGTTTTCGAAATCACCCAAAAAGTCACCCTGATGTAAATCAGGAAGAGCTAGAGTTAATTACAGAAGAAAAAGATTCTAGCAAAGTAACTAATGAAGGGTTCAAAACATCACGGCAAGAATGGAAAAAGCTCCTTAAGAAACCACAATTTTGGGTAATTGGTTTTCAATATTTTTGTTTAGTATTGGTTGAAAGCTTTTTTATCACATTACTACCACTATTTCTTCTTCAAGCCCGTAATTTGTCCATCGAGAAAACAGGAATTGTTGCAGGATTGCCTTGGCTGTCATTAACGATTTCTGTCGTGATCATGGGGACGTTAGTCGATACTGTTTACCGTAAAACAAAGTCTCGAATTACTTCACGTGTTCCTTTTGGTATTGCGGGGTTTATCATCAGTTCCGGTTGTCTATGGTTTGCATCGCAAGCGACTTCTACATTCAGCATGTCCATTTTATTAATGATTTCAATGGCTGGGATTGGCATGATACAAGTACCTAATTGGTCTGCCGTTCAGGACATTGGAGGGAAACATAGTGCCTCGTTATCGGGATGGGTGAATTTTTGTGGAAACGCTGCAACGGCAATCGGTACTATTATAGTCGTACAAACAGTCAATATCTTTGGCAATTGGAATGTAGGTATTATGTTATTAACAGTTATGGGTGGATTGGGTGCTGTCTCGTGGTTGTTCATAAAGCCTAATAAGCCTCTATTGGACGAAAATGAAGTGAGCAAAGAAAGCATCTTCGAAAATATTGAAACAATCCAAACTATAAAAGCATAGGGATAGGGAGTGGTCTTATGAAAGTGGCAATTGCACAATTAACTACAAGTGTAGATAAACTTGACAACTTGAAGAAAGCAAAAAATTATATTGCGAAAGCAAAAGGAATGGGGGCGGATTTTGTTATATTACCTGAATTGTATATGGCGTTAGCCACCCCAAGTTCAGGTATATTACCTGTTGAAGTAGCTGAACCATTGGATGGACCATTTGTTACTGGCTTATCAGAGATGGCTCGTGAAAACGAAATCTATGTTGTTTGCGGAATATTCGAGTCAAAAGTAGATGATGATCAGCGTGCTTATAATACAACTGTATTTATTGACCGCTCTGGAGAGGTTTTACAATCGTATCGAAAGACTCATTTATATGACGCTTTTAGCTATAAAGAGTCTGATACAATTGTACCAGGTAAAAATCAATATAAAGTAGTAGAAACGGAATTCGGAAAAATCGGTCTAATGGTTTGTTACGAAATAAGATTTCCAGAGATCGCAAGGCAGTTAGCACTTCAAGAAGCTGATATTCTGTTTATTCCTGCTGGATGGGTAGCAGGAACTATGAAAGAGGATCATTGGGAAACTCTACTTCGTGCTAGAGCTATTGAAAATACTGTGTTCGTTTGTGCTTCTAATCAGGTTGGCAATATTTTTTCTGGACGAAGTTTAATGGTTGATCCTATGGGAGTCATAACAGCTAGTGGGGGCGAAGAAGAAACTTTGATTATGACTGATATTGAACTCGATCGTGTGCACCGTGTAAGAGAAAAACTACCTAGTGTAATTCACCGTAAACCTGAATTTTATGCTACCACTTGATTTTCAGAACTGACAAAAAGGTATCCGAAGGTGAAATCTGTAAAGTAACAAGCAACTGTTTAATAACATAAAGAAAAGTTACCTGAGCCAGGCATGAAGCCTGGCTTTATGACTATATTGAACATGGACCGGAAGCGTCGACGAGAGAAGAAAAGTGAAGGAGTTTGTGGTCATTTCCATCCCTTGTCCCGATTATTTATGAATGAAATATTGGCCTATAACCTGTCAGATCGACTTACATTGGATTTAGCAACGGATACATTAGTAAAGTTAAAGAAAAATAGAAAAGTAAAGTTTGCAGAAGGAGCCTTTATTCACTCAGATCAAGGAGTACACTATACTAGTCCTACTTTTCAGAAGCATGTAAAAAAATTAGGGCTAGGACAATCTATGTCAAGATGAGGAAATTGTTGGGATAATGCTCCACAAGAGTCGTTTTTTGGCCATTTTAAGGATGAAGCATATATAAAACCATGTAATTCCTTAGAGGAACTTAAAAGAGAAATAAGGAGTTATATGACCTACTATAACAATTTTAGATATCAATGGAATTTAAAGAAGATGACTCCTGTTGAATACAGAAATCATCTTCTAAATGTGGCATAACCTTTTTAAATATGTCCTTTACAACGGGTACAGTTTAAAATCTGGCTAACCTTATATTACGAACGGGTGCTTATGTTGAATAATAGGGGGTTGTTGCGGCATCCCCTCTTTTCCCCTTCCTTTAAATGGCGGTTTGGCTTGAGAATACAACAAGAAGTTAAAAATCGGATTGACGGAGAATTTGTTATCAACCCACTATTTTAGGAGGACTTGATATGACATTTTCTTCGCTTCTGTATTTACTTGGACAATTAGAGATTTATGTATTACCTCTAATAGCGTTATATTGGTTTGCCCGATTTGTTAAAGCTTATGAGTCAAAACAAAAATAAAAATGATTTAGATTGTGAAGAAATGTACTTAAACTACCATGAAAATAAAACTTCTGTAATTCTGGAAAAAAGGCAATACTAAAGAAGACGCAGCTCATTCATTTTTAAAAAAGGGGAGAGCGCCTAATTCATTGAACCTTGGAATCGAGTTAAATAGATTAAGATGCTTCTGGTTCTTGTAAAATAACTGTGTATCCTAAACTTTCAAGTCTTCGTAGTGAATGCCGAACAATTAATTGCTGTCTTCTGTTTATCAAAGTAGTCTTCACTTAAGTCTACATACATTTCTTTTCGTGTTAAGAGATAATAAGAGATACGTAACATGCATGTGCGACCACTATTCCAGCTCGTTTTTTGCCTTTTCGTGATGCTGTTCGTCGATACAGTGCTCCGAGATAGTTCTTCGAACCTTTTACTGAATGAGCTGCTTCAGTTAATGCTGATCTCAAATACTTATTTCTTTTTTTGGTTTTAGCTGATTTCCTTTTCCCAGCACTTTCGTTTTGTCCAGGAACCAAACCTGCCCAGGAACACATATGGGCTGCACTTGGGAATTGTTTCTTAATATCAGTTCCGATTTCAGCTAAAATTTGCTCAGCCATCCTGGTAGCAATACCAGGAATAGAATCTAATCGTTCCACATCTTCTTGGTTGGTACGTACTCTTTTCGCTACCTCTTGATCGAGCATCTCAATCTCTTCGGTCAAAAAGTCAATATGTGTCTTAAAATCGTTTTTAACATTAGACGTTGATGGGATTGAATATCCCCTTTAAGTGCGAGTTCCAGTTCATCTTTCTTCTTTTTCATTGAGCGACGTGCAAAGTTTGCTAGTTTTTCAGGATCCTCTTCGCCTTCGGCAATAGCGTCAAGCATATCTCGAGCTGAAACACCAAAACGTCTGAAACAACTGAACCCAATTTAATGTTCGCTCCTTCTAATACCTTTTGGATTCGATTGATTTGTCTTGCACGTTCCTCAATGATACACCGACGATATCGAACGAGTTCACGAAGTTCCAGTTGATTACGATCTGGAATGTAACTAGCTTTTAACAGTCTATGACGAAGAAGTTTGGCAATCCATTCTGCATCCTTAACATCTGTTTTACGTCCGGGGACTGCCTTCATATGTTGGGCATTCACCACTAAAAACTCAATATCCTCAGCTTCTAGTAAATTCACAATAGGCTTTCAATAAACACTCGTGCTCTCCATGGCGACATGGGTACAATTATGTTGTTTAATCCAGTCAACCAACTTTAATAGAAATACAGTTTTAGTAGAGAACGTGTGAATCTCCTTTCCTTCAGGTGTCAAAATACAGGCAGTAATATTGTGTTTATGGACATCCATACCGCATGCTCTTTCAATGACTACTTCCATTGAAAACATCCTTTCTACGGCTCACAATAATATTGGAGGCTGATGCAGCAACCAGAACAGGATTAATCTACCATTTTTGCTTCCCGTAAGGGAGCGACAGTCAGTGGTGCACCGTGGTCGTTGGAGTCAGACTAACGGATGGGCTCAGATTGCAAAGATTTTGCTACGTATGATGATATGATTGCTTATTGGAACTCTAAAGGCTATTCAGCTACTTACGATCCGGAAAATCTGGATGGTTGGGGGAATGGCCAAGTAGATGATGGAATACCGTGTGAAGCCCCATACGGTTACGATTTGACCAAAATTAATAACAGTCCCCAACAAAAAGCTCATATCCAAGAAGAAAAAGACAACGCCAGTGGTGAAAAAGCTGGCTATCCGGATGGTCTTAATGATGCTTACCAAGAAAAACCAAGCGACATGTCAAAAGCCAAAGGCAGTGAGGCATATAAAGTAGGTTATGCTGTAGGATACAATAAAGGTTATGAAGAGGGGAAGAAAAAAATTGAATCGGAAAAAACAAAGGCAAATAATGAGGGTTTTGCCTTAGGAGAAAAACAAGATAAAATTGAAATCCCTGCTGCTTATACATCCCACGCGGGATTAAAAAAATCGTTTGAAGATGGATTTAATAAAGCTGTAACAGAAAGAGTAGAAGAAAAGAAAAAGCAACTTAAAGAACTAGGTTACAGTGATGGAAAAAAAGATGTTAATTCTCCTCCTGAAGATGTTGAAGCAATGTATGTTGAGGCATATAAAGAGGGATACAATAAGGGGCAAAGTGAATTAAAGAAAAGCTACATTAAGCAAGGATATGAAGCAGCATTTACTATGCTAAAATATCAGGAACCCAAGTTAAACAATGATAAATTTACCGCCTGGTATAAAGAAGGTTTCGAATCAAATAAAGTAATTGATCAAATTAAAAAAGAAGCCTATGAATTAGGAAAAGAAGGAGAAGATTTAAATATACCGTCCAAATATAAAAAGGCAGAGACGATATTTAAACATCACTATCAATTAGGATACAAGGAGTACAAAGACAAACAAAATAAATTAAAGGCGACGGGTGGAATAGGTGCAGCAGCATTGGCATTAGCAGGCGGTGGCTGGTACGGATTTAGAAAAAAACGGAATGGTAAAAAGGAAATCATTTAAATATAGATAAAATAAAAAATCCACCTCTTCATGGAACTGAGGTGATTTGCCGTCAGGAGGAAACCATATGGGTTTTGGGTTTAGAAAAAGCTTTAAAGTAGCTCCCGGAGTGCGGTTAAACGTAAGTAGTCGAGGTGTTGGGGCAAGTGTAGGTGTAAAAGGACTAAGGTACTCTGTGAACTCAAGAGGGCAAAGAAGAACTACAGTATCTTTGCCAGGAACGGGCCTATCCTACACTTCCACTTCCGACGGGGGCAGCCGTACTGGAGGGAGTCGTAACTATCGAACTTCATCTTATCAGAGACAATCGGAATTGAATCGATTGCAGAAAGAAAGAGAAAAACTACAAGAAATGCAACGAAATAGATTGGAAGTTGATTTGTTTGAAAATCGGCTAGAAATGATTAAATCCATTCATAAAGAATGCGATGATTTTGTAGATTGGCAGGACATTAAAAATACAGAACCGCCATTTTTAAAAGGGCACCCTGGACCTTTAGAACAGCAAGCCTTACAGGAACTTCAAAATTATAGACCTGGTTTTATAGCTAGGGCTTTTAACCAAGAAGAAAAGCGTGTTGAGGAGCTCCGAAATAAGGTATTAGAAGCCCGAAAGAAAGAAGAGGAAGAATATCAGGGATGGAGTTCACTAACGGAGACGGCAACTAAGGTATTGAATGGGGATTTAGACACCTATTTTGAAGTGATAAAGGAGTTCGCACCTTTAGATGATTTAAGTGAGTTTGGAAGCGGGTTTGAGTTTTTCCTTGAAGAACCACATATCATGGAAGTGGAATTTGATGTACAACCCAAAAATATTATTCCGACAGAAATGAAAACTCTAACCAGTACTGGTAAAGTTTCCGTCAAAAATATGCCTATCTCCAAATATTACGATATTCAACAGGATTACGTCTGTAGTTGTGTCCTTAGAATAGCAAGAGATATGTTTGCTCTATTGCCGTTAAATACCATCATTATTCACGCATTGGATTCTCAAATGAATACGTCTATTGGGTATCATGAAAAAGTGGTAGTTTTATCAGTGAAAATTGATAGAAATACGCTAAACCGATTAAATTTTGATACGATTGATTGCTCAGATTCCATGGTTAACTTCGAACATAAAATGAATTTTCGTAAAACAAAAGGATTTGCGCCTGTAGAAAAGATACAACTATAATCTAAAAACATTAATACTAGAGCGCATATTATTTTAACAGGTACAGTGATCTACAAGAAACATTAACAGAAATGACTATAAAATTGGGTAGTCATTTTTTATTGATCATTGAATTAACCTATATAAAGGTTTGTGAAAGATTGTACTTAAACTAATGGAGCAGGATAGTGGAAGAAGGAGTTTTTAAAGATGATGTAGAATTAAGTATTTAGAGGGAAAATATGGTATGCTTAAAATAAATGAAAAAGGTACTCCTGTAAACGCAGTGTGCAATTCTTTATGATGATAACTGGAATATAAAATTAAGATTAAGTTTTGACAAGGTGAGGACTTACTATGAGCCGTAAAAACAACTGGATTGTAATTTTTATTTACAATTTCATGTTATTTTTTATCTTTTATTTTTCATTTAGAACATTGATAGAAATCGCTGTAACAGCAGAATCCTTTCCAAATTCGAACTATTTTATTGTATTATTATCAACAATTATTGGAATTGGGTTATTAGGTCTTGGTGTTAGAAGATACATTTTTATTTCATCAAAAGATGAAAAAGAACGTCAAAAACTTAGAAATATGTTTCTTTTAACAACACCAATTACTTTTATCATTTATATGGGGTTGATGATCAATACCTAGTAAAATAATAAATGCTTTACTTTAAGATCAGGCTGCCTTAATTGGCGGCTTTTTATTATGTAACTAACGGCGTTCGTTAACAAAGTAACATTAACTTTTTCTTCTTCAACTCCCTCAGTTTAATACGATTTTCTCACGAATACTCGCTTATTCGCAGGATTTCATAACCCTCGATATGGATTTAACGATTAAATGAAATGAGTTCAGGTCATTATGGCTCCGTGAAGGCATAGTTAAATAAAGGAGTGATATT
>NZ_JBIWDU010000039.1:0-15831 GCF_044762155.1 Neobacillus sp. NPDC097160
TTGCATGTATTAGGCACGCCGCCAGCGTTCGTCCTGAGCCAGGATCAAACTCTCCAAGAAAGTTGATTAGCTCATAAAAGTTACGTTGGCTTCGTCTCAAAAATGAAACGAATAAATATTGTTTGTTGACGTTTTTGTTTGTTTAGTTTTCAAAGAACAATTTCTCAATCGCTCAAAAGCGACTTTATTATCTTACCAAGTTATCAACTAAAAGTCAACAACTTTTTTTGTTTGTTACTCGCCGCCTCAGTGACGACTTTTCATATATTACAGCATTATATATGATTGGTCAACCCATTTTATAAAAGTTTTTTTAAAATGTAAAAACCGCTGATGATCAGCGGCTTGTGTACTGCTAGATTACCCATTGTTGAATGGCTACTAAAGCAAATAAACCTGGAATACCTAGAAAGCCCGAAACGGCAGACGTCGCAAAATTAATGGGGACATGGATTCCGTACCGATTCCCAGCCACATTTAAGAAAAATAAAAGGAGTGCTCCAATTAAAAATTTAATGGCTGCTTGGCCAACAAATCTTGCTGGTTTAAATCGAGCTCCAGAGAATAACAATAAAAGTATAAGCCCGCCTAAAATTGAAATAACAAAGATTGGTTCCAAAAAAGCTATCCCCCTTCTAAAGTCACTTTACTACCAACATATGTACAAGTTGGTAAGAATAGACCGTTCGAAAAGAAATAGCTTGGTACTTATCTTAATATGGTTACATTACGCTGCTTTGCTTCTCTTAACAGAAAAATATATTTGGCTTCCGCTATCTTCGTTTGGCAAATGACTTCTTCGGAAGGGTCAAAGCTTTTTTCCAAAAGTAGTTTTTCTTGCTGCCAATGAGCTCTATAACGATTTAGCTGTGTTAACAGCTTATCATCATACTCTTTTCGAAGCCGCCCTTTACGCCGAAAAAACATAGTTGATTCCTCCACATTTCCTCTTTTAATCCTATAATTCTCTTCGGCCTTCTAAAGCTTTGGATAAGGTTACCTCATCCGCATATTCAAGGTCTCCACCAACCGGCAGTCCATGAGCAATTCTCGTTGTTTTAATCCCCGATGGCTTTAACAAACGGGAAATATACATGGCTGTTGCTTCCCCTTCAATATTAGGGTTTGTCGCGAGGATCACTTCCTGGACGGTTTCATCCTGGAGACGCTTTAGCAAATCCGGGATGTTTATATCCTCGGGTCCAATCCCATCCATAGGGGAAATGGCCCCATGTAAAACATGGTACAATCCATTGAATTCCTTCATTTTTTCCATCGCAATGACATCCTTCGGATCTTGAACGACACAAATGGTGCTCTTATCCCTGCGAAGGTCTTCACAAATATAACAAGGATCTTGGTCCGTAATATGTCCGCAAACCGAACAATACGTAAGATTACGTTTTGCGTTCACTAGTGCTTTTGCAAAATCGAGTACGGTATCTTCTTTCATACTTAAGACATAGAAAGCTAGACGTGCAGCCGTCTTCGGTCCGATTCCCGGCAGCTTCATAAAGCTGTCAATCAGCTTTGAAATTGGTTCAGGATAATGCATTTTCTTTTTTCCTCTCTAAAGAAAAGTAAAAGCGCCAGAAAAGTGGCTTGAAGCTCAAACTACTTGGCGCTTTTTTCTATCTACATTAAAACGGCAGGTTCATTCCTTTTGTAAACTGCCCCATTGTATTGTTTGTTAACTCTTCTGCCTTTTTAAGTGCATCATTTGTAGCAGCAAGAACAAGGTCTTGAAGCATTTCAACGTCATCAGGGTCAACTGCCTCAGGTTTAATTTGTACATCTACGATTTCCTTATGTCCCGTTACGATTACCGTCACCATTCCGCCGCCGGCAGTTCCTTCAATCTTTTGCTGACCCAATTCCTCTTGAGCTTCCGCCATTTTCTTTTGCATTTTTTGCATTTGCTTCATCATATTTTGCATATTTCCCATTCCACCACGCATTTACATTACCTCCAATAAATTAGTTTTAATCGACTATTTCCACAAATTCCTCGCCAAATAGTTTCTTCGCCTCGGTAATATGTGGTTCTTCTTCCTTAGCTGGCCCACTGATTTCCCCTTCCCCGCCATGCTGGCTGTTCAAGAAGCTTTCGCGAATTGGCGGCCATTGGTCTTCAGGGACACCTAGGATTAAATATCTTTTGCTCGTTAATTTATATAAAGCAGCGATCACTGCTTCAAGAAAATCAGTACGATTCATCGCCATTTGGCAGATCATTTCATGTTTGAATTTGATAATAAAAGCATCAGCTGATGCAGCAATCGGCTCGGCATCATTTAACAAGGCGGCCTGCGATTTCATAAGCCCTGCCCTCATTTCGCCCCAATTGGCTTTAATGAGATTTAAATCATTCTTTGTTGCGAGTTTTAACACTTCATTTATTTTTCCAACCGCTGGCTGAAATACCTTTTTAGAAGACTTTTGTGCAGTCCTTTGCTGTTTCGGTGCATCGTCTTGTGCTGTTGTTGCGATGCCGTTTGCCTTTAAGTGCTGCAATTCATTTTCAAGCTGTTCAATTCTTGATACTAATTGGGCAATATGGGCCGGCTCTGACTGGTCCGCTTGTTTTACTTCCATTTGACAGAGCTTTACAACCGCTACCTCGAGGAAAATTCTAGGGTGGTTTGTCCAGCGCATTTCTTGTTGTGTTTTATTTAACAGGTCAATTAGCTGATAAATCTGTCCCGTTGGAATCATTTCCGCCATCTGGCGAAACTCATCATCAAGCATGACCCGTTCAAGCGATTCTTCTAGATTTGGCGCTGTTTTATAAAGTAGCATATCCCGGTAAAACAAAATCAAATCCTCGATGAATCGTGCTGGATCCTTTCCATGAAACAAAAGTTCATCAAGTGCTTCTAAACCACTGGCAACGTCACTCTCCTGAAAGGCATGTGCTAATTTATTCAGAAATCCTTGTGATACAGAGCCTGTGACCGTTAGGGCATCTTCAACCGTGACACGATCCTGACTATAGGAAATCGCCTGATCTAATAAACTTAAAGCGTCCCGCATACCACCTTCCGCTGCACGAGCAATCATTTGCAGTGCACGTTCATCACAGTCAACGCCCGTTTCTTCAACGATTAACTTCATCCGTTTCACAATCGATCCTGCTGTAATGCGTCTAAAGTCAAAACGCTGACACCTTGAGATAATCGTTAAGGGAATTTTATGTGGTTCTGTAGTGGCTAAAATAAAAATGACATGCTTTGGCGGTTCTTCTAACGTTTTTAGCAAGGCATTAAAAGCGCTAATGGACAGCATATGCACTTCATCAATGATATAAACCTTGAAGTTCACGGCAGTTGGAGCAAATTTGACTTTATCAAGAACATCTCTCATTTCTTCCACACGAGAGTTGGAGGCTGCATCAAATTCTAACACATCCGGAATCGTCCCGTTCGTGATTCCAAGGCAAGCCGCACATTCGTTGCACGGTTCGGACACCGGTGCATGCTCACAATTGATTGCTTTTGCTAAAATTTTAGCCGCACTTGTTTTACCTGTTCCCCTTGGTCCGGAAAAAAGATAGGCATGTGAAATTTTTTGTTGAAGCAGGGCGTTTTGCAATGTCTTGGTTACATGTTCTTGTCCCACTACATCAATAAAGTTTTGAGGCCGCCAAACACGATATAAAGCTTGATATGACAAAATGACACCGCCCCCTTCAAAATTTTTTCATCTTTTCTATTATAACGTATCTAATTTGCTTTTTACAAAGTGTATTCGTTCGAGTTCGCAAAAAAACTCATCCCAAATCTGAGATGAGTTAATTTATGCAATATAACTGCCGTGCACCTTCCATCGACTGACGCCCATAAGCGTTACTTAAGCAGTTAGCTCGGCCCAGGCAACCCTGCGGCACATGGGAGCGTCCACTTAATGCTGCTTCCTTCCGGACCTGACATGGTTCATGGATTCCCATTGCGCAGGACCAGGGCGTCAACACCACTTACTTAAGGCAGACCCTACAGACGATCAGCCTCAGGAAGGGATTCAGTCTCGCTAGAGCGGATTGCGAGTACAGGGCACCGCTACCTCCCCACCTAGCACGGCAAAGTTGATACCAATGTTTAGTGCGCCTTTATCTGACGCCTCTTTAATATACAACCATTCTTGGAAAAAAGCAATCTTTATCAGCTGTAAATTATTGTAAGTCGTTCGGCAACATTTGGCTTCTTTGTTGTTTCTCCAACTTTTTTCTTTCCCTTATGTTTCGGAAAAAGTCTGAGAGCATTTGACCGCACTCCCATTCTAATACGCCCTTTGTAATTGTGCTTTGATGATTAAAGCGGTCGTCCTGTAATAAATTCATGAGGGTCCCGGCACATCCGCCCTTTGGGTCGCTGACCCCATAAACGACTCTTTTGACCCTTGATAAAATAATGGCCCCTGAACACATCGGGCAAGGCTCTAGCGTGACATACAAAGTGGCCTCTTCAAGCCGCCAAGAGCCCATTTCCCGGCAGGCTTGATCGATTGCTAAAAGTTCAGCGTGTGCGAGTGCATTTTGTTCACTTTCCCGTAAATTATGGGCCCGGGAAATGATGACCCCGTCATGGACTATAACTGCCCCAATTGGCACTTCATTTAATTCCTCTGCCTTTTTTGCTTCCTTTATTGCTTCTTTCATAAAATATTCGTCTTGGTTAGGATCAAGATCCATTTTAAAAATTCCTCCCATTGGAGACCTTCCTCACAAATTTACCAATATTATATCATTTATCCGTTCCACCCCTCATAAAATAGCCGTAGCGTATGTTTTTCAGGGAGGGATACGGATGCAAATCCATGTGGTAAAGGGAAATGAAACGTTAACCACTATTGCTGGGACCTACCATACAACTGTTCAAGATATTGTTGAGGCAAATGAACTGCCAAATCCGAATAACCTTGTCGTAGGACAATCAATTGTCATTCCAATTATTGGCCATTTTTATTTCGTTCAATCGGGGGATTCATTATTCTCCATCGCCAGGAAGGTGGGCATCCCTTATCAGGAGCTTGCTTCCATCAATCGCATCAATGCGAATCAACCACTCAATGTAGGGGTTCGTCTTTATATACCACAAGCTAAAAAGAGAAATGCCGAGTTCAATGCGTATGTTGAACCGCGCGGCACCACTGTCGCCCCAGTATTAGAAAACAGTGCCCGCGAGGCCGCACCATACCTAACCTATTTAGCCCCTTTTAGCTTTCAAGCTCGCCGCGATGGCACCTTGAAAGAACCATTGTTGAATAACTTTCCGACGATTGCTAAAGCCAATCGAAATGTCTTAATGATGGTTATTAATAATCAGGAGAATGACCAGTTTAGTGATGAACTCGGACGTATTCTTTTAAATGATATCGCAATTCAAGATAAATTTCTCAATACGATCGTCGCAACGGCAAAAAAATACGGATTCCGTGACATCCATTTTGACTTTGAGTTTATCCGTCCCGCCGACCGCGAGGCCTATAATACCTTTTTACGAAAGGCAAAGCAAAGGTTTAAAAGTGAAGGCTGGCTGATGTCAACCGCCCTTGCCCCAAAGACAAGTGCAACGCAAAAGGGAAAGTGGTATGAGGGCCATGATTACAAAGCACACGGGGAAATTTCTGACTTTGTCGTCATCATGACGTATGAATGGGGCTATAGCGGCGGCCCCGCGATGGCAGTTTCGCCCATTGACCCGGTCAGGAAGGTGTTGGAGTATGCGATCACCGAAATGCCTTCAAATAAAATTCTTATGGGGCAAAATCTCTATGGCTATGATTGGACACTGCCATTCGTTCAGGGATCGGTAGCAAAGGCAGTCAGCCCGCAGCAAGCGATCCAGCTGGCAGCAACCAACCACGTCCCCATTCAATATGATGCAAAGGCACAGGCACCATTCTTTAAATATACGGCTCAAGATGGCAAGCAGCATGAAGTCTGGTTCGAGGATGCCCGCTCCATTCAAGCAAAGTTTAACTTAATCAAAGAACTGAACATCAGAGGGATGAGCTATTGGAAGCTAGGTTTAGCATTCCCGCAAAATTGGCTGCTAATCGTTGACAATTTCAATGTGACAAAAAGACCAACCTAGACAGAAAAAATTTTTTATGACAAAAACTGCCGATATTCGGCAGTTTTTTCATATTTTTGACACGAACATCACATCTTCTAAATTTTCCATATCCCTTCCTAGGGAAGATTATGATAAAATATTCTTTGTGTCAATTAAGAAAAGCGGAAGGCGCCCGCCAATCGGCGTATGGACTGGAGCGCTTCGACTGAGATAAAGGAAACAAGGAGAGTGGAGCGATCCGATGTTGACTTATCGTAGGGAGAAGAGCGAAGTACACTAGCCGATGGCGCCTGGAGCTGGACAATTCTCAAAATCAGAAATATAGACTAAATGAACCAGTTCAAACTGGTTAATCATAGAAGGTGCAGGGAGTTTACGAAGGAGGACTTTATAATGGGGGATACACCCTTTATTACCGTTGAAGGGCCGATTGGTGTAGGAAAAACATCTCTCGCAAAAGCCATTTCAGAGCAATTTCAGTTTGCTCTATTAAAAGAGATTGTTGATGAAAATCCATTCTTAGGGAAATTTTATGATAACATCGAGGAATGGAGTTTCCAAACGGAAATGTTTTTCCTCTGCAATCGCTTTAAGCAATTAGGGGATATCAATACCCATTACTTAAGCCAAAGCAGGTCTGTTGTTGCTGACTATCATATTTTTAAAAACCTGATTTTTGCACAACGCTCGCTTAATCCCGATGAATACAAAAAATACTTCCAGATTTATCAAATTCTAACTGAAGATATGCCAAAACCAAATGTCATTATTTATTTAAATGCAAGTTTAGATACACTTTTAAAACGGATCAAAATAAGAGGGCGTGAAGTAGAGAAGAATATCAGCCCCCTCTATTTAGAACAACTATCCATTGACTATGAAAATACCTTGGCAACCTTTGAAAAGGAACATCCGGAAATCCCCGTTCTACGCTTTAGCGGCGATGAGTTGGATTTTGTCAAAAGTGAGCAGGATTTAAATTATATTTTTCAAAAATTATCAACTTCGTTAAAAGAGAACAGCTGGACAAACAATCTATTATAGAACTTAGAACAGGGGGATGTTAGTGAGTATCGTTATTGGTGGGATGATTGGTCTTGGAAAAACAAGTGTTGCCGACACATTGAATGCACACTTTAAAAATAAAGGTATTGAAAGTAAGGTGTTTTACGAAGCGGTGGATGATAATCCAATTCTCCCGCTTTATTATGAACTGACACCGGAAGAGTTAGATGCAAGGAGAATACCCTTCCTTTTGCAATTATTTTTCTTAAATAAACGTTTTAAAACGGTTAAGGAATGCATTAATTGGCGCGAGCCCGTTTACACGATTCAAGACCGCTCCATTTATGAGGATTGGTATTTTGCTTATGTAAATAAAAACTTGGGTAGAATTTCTCCCCTAGAATTCAAAATTTATGAAGAACTTGTCGATAATATGATGGAAGAGTTAAATGAACTTCCAAAAAAGGCGCCGGATTTAATGGTCTATTTAAAGGGATCATTTGATACGGTAATTGACCGGATTATGGCCCGCGGCAGAAGCTTTGAAATCAACCCTGAACTGAAGGAGTACTATTTTGAAGTATGGAAGGGTTATGATGAATGGGTCATGGACCAATATGCGGCTAGTGAAGTATTAGTTATTGATATGGATACCACGGACGTTGTAAAAAGTAATGCCGATGCCTTAAAGGTTTGCCGTGATGTTGAAGAGAAGTTAAATGAAATACTAAATGTAACAAAGACACCTATTTTTTAATAGGTGTCTTCTTTTGTATGCGGGGAAAACTGCAAAAAAAAGCCCGCTGCAACTAAATGCAGCGAACCTTTATCTCCAGTTTTTATGCGCGATTGTTTTAATTAATGGCGGAGGAAGAGGGATTCGAACCCCCGCGCGGTTTAACCCGCCTGTCGGTTTTCAAGACCGATCCCTTCAGCCGGACTTGGGTATTCCTCCGTATCGACAAGTGATAATTTATCATATTTTTTATACCATGTCAAACATTTTCATTTTAAATTTCGGACGGGATGAACCCGTCCGGAATTTTTATGTTTTTACAGCGGTTTGATTACATCACGATTGCCCATATATGGACGCAGTACGGTTGGAATCACGACACTCCCGTCTGCCTGCTGATAATTCTCTAAAATGGCAGCGACCGTGCGGCCAATCGCAAGGCCAGATCCATTTAACGTGTGAACGTGCTCCGGCTTTGCCTTTGGGTCACGGCGGAAGCGGATATTGGCCCGTCTAGCTTGGAATGCCTCAAAATTACTGCAAGAAGAAATCTCACGGTATGTTTCATAGCTTGGAATCCACACTTCAATATCGTACTTTTTCGCGGCTGTAAACCCAAGGTCACCGGTACACATAGAGAGCACTCGGTATGGCAGCTCAAGAAGCTGTAGTACCCGCTCAGCATCGTTAGTCAGCTTCTCAAGCTCGTCATAAGAATCTTCCGGCTTTACAAACTTTACAAGCTCCACTTTATTGAATTGGTGCTGACGGATGAGACCCCTTGTATCACGGCCCGCAGAGCCTGCCTCAGAGCGGAAGCATGCGCTGTATGCCGCAAAGCGGATTGGCAGCTCCTCACCGCTTAAAATTTCATCACGATGATAGTTGGTTACTGGCACCTCAGCCGTTGGAATGAGGAAATAATCCTCGCTTCCAATTAAAAAGGCATCCTCTTCAAACTTCGGCAATTGCCCTGTGCCCGTCATACTTGTACGGTTTACCATGTACGGCGGCAGGATTTCCGTATAGCCGTGTTCATCCACATGAAGATCAAGCATGAAACTCATTAATGCACGCTCTAGCCGTGCCCCCAGCCCCTTATAAAAGACAAAGCGGCTTCCGGTTACCTTACCGGCCCGTTCAAAATCGAGAATACCTAACTGATCGGCAAGATCCCAATGAGGCTTTGCTTCAAATTCAAATTCACGTACATGGCCCCATTTCCTAATCTCTACATTATCATCCTCAGTTTCCCCAATCGGAACACTCTCATGCGGGATGTTTGGAATGCTTAGCAATAAATTGTCTAAGACCTCTTCCACTGTACGGAGCTCATCATCAAGTGTTTTGATTTGGTCGCCAACCTCACGCATTTCTGTTATTAACTGATCGGCATCCTGCTTTTCACGTTTTAATGCTGCGACCTGCTGTGAAACCTCATTTTTCCTGCTTTTTAACTTTTCAGATTCAACGATTAACTCACGTCTTTTCAGATCGAGATCCTCAAACCGGCCTAAATCAGTTAAATCCTCGCCGCGATGCTCAAGCTTTGCTTTCACCTCGGCAAAATTAGCTCTTAATACTTTAATATCCAGCATTGTTTAGACACTCCTTTTTTTATAAAAATAAAACAAAAAACTCCCGCCCCTAAAACAGGGACGAGAGTTAATCACGCGATACCACCCTGGTTGACAGCATACACTGTCCACCTCAAAAAAATGTAACGGTTTCTACCGAAAGTACTTACTGGCCTCTAAGAGGTGTTCCATACTTTACTCGAGGAGGGATTCACAAGTTTCACACACCGGTTCGCACCAGCCACCGGCTCTCTTTATGAGTGAGTTTCTTGTTACTAGTTCCTCTCATTGCTTTTTTCATTATGGATTTGTTTTATAATTTACTATAATTATCGGCCAAATGCAACCGTTCTATACAAGATGTTTCGCTTTTGCTTCCTTCACCATCTCTACAAAGTAGGCGGTAAGGCGATGATTATCGGTCAGCTCCGGATGGAAGGAACAGCCAAGAAATTGTCCTTCCCGTGCGGCGACGATGCGATCATTATGCTTGGACAAAATTTCCACATTCTCTCCCGCCTCAACGATGTGCGGTGCCCGGATAAACACTGCAGGGAAACTTTCAGCGACATCTTTAATCGCAAGGTCGGCCTCAAAGCTGTCAACTTGGCGTCCAAAAGAGTTGCGTTCCACCTTAATGTCCATGACGCCGATGTGCGGCTCGCTATAGCCGGAAAGATCCTTAGCCAAAAGAATCAGCCCTGCACAGGTACCAAACATTGGTTTCCCTTCACCTGCAAATTCCTTTAGTGGATCCATAAAGTCGTACTTATCGATTAAGCGCCGCATTGCGGTGCTTTCACCACCAGGAAGAATGAGTCCATCTATCTCCTGTAATTCTTCTTTATGTTTTACAGCCACTGCCTCAACACCACATGCCTCTAACGAAATCATGTGTTCACGGACAGCTCCCTGCAAAGCGAGAACGCCAATTTTAATCATTGATTACCATCCTCTTTCTTGCATGCGGGCTTCAGGTGCTAATGATGAAATTTCGATTCCTTTCATTGGCGTACCGAGGTCTTTTGACAGTTCAGCAATCAATTTATAGTCTTGGAAATGCGTTGTGGCTTCGACGATTGCTCTGGCAAACTTAGCAGGGTTTTCTGATTTAAAAATCCCAGAACCAACAAATACACCGTCAGAGCCTAATTGCATCATTAAAGCTGCATCAGCAGGCGTTGCCACACCGCCGGCAGCAAAGTTTACCACTGGAAGTCGGCCAAGGCGCTTGATTTCAAGCAGTAATTCAAATGGTGCACCTAAAAGCTTCGCTTCTGTCATAAGCTCATCTTCGTTCATGCCTACCACCTTACGAACCTGTGCATTTACCTTACGGATATGACGGACAGCTTCAACGATATTTCCTGTTCCAGGCTCACCTTTTGTACGAAGCATGGAAGCACCTTCACCAATACGACGAGCAGCCTCACCTAAGTCACGGCAGCCACAAACAAATGGAACTGTAAAGTCACTTTTATATAAATGATACTCTTCATCAGCAGGTGTTAAAACTTCACTCTCATCAATATAGTCGACACCCATTGCTTCAAGCACTCGTGCCTCGACAATATGACCAATTCTTGCCTTAGCCATTACAGGGATTGAAACAGCCTTTAGCACCTCTTCGATAATCCTTGGATCAGCCATTCTTGCAACACCGCCAGCAGCGCGAATATCTGAAGGAACGCGCTCTAATGCCATTACAGCTACTGCACCTGCTTCTTCCGCAATCTTTGCCTGCTCCGCATTGACAACATCCATGATGACGCCGCCCTTTTGCATTTCTGCCATACCGCGTTTTACGAGATCCGTACCTGTTTTCATTTGTTAAAATCCCCCTTTGTTTTAATATTAAGAATTTTTTTTGTATATCTAGGAAATTTCCTATTCATTCAATCGGAATTATTATTCCATAAAATCATTAAAGCAACAAAAAAGGATTCCTGTCAAGACACAAGAATCCTTTCCATCACTAATGGAGAAATTTAACGTAACCTATTTAAACCAACCTTTAACAGTAGAAGAAATCCCGTGCCAGACATCTCCGAAGAAATTACCGATGCCTCTCATCATTAACACAAACCAATTTGCCTTCTCCACATCCTGTGCTGCAACGACATCTACCTGTACTTTCTTCTGACCTTCCTCTGTTAAGAAACTAACTTTTTCACCGTTTTTCGGTTCAATCATTACATAACCGACTTTTTCACCTTTTTTAATTGGTGCGGTTAATTCACCTTTTTTATTGATTTTCTTTTTATCGAGTACCAATACTGGTTTATAGTTTTTCTTTTCGCCATTTAGAACCACCATGTCAATAGCTGACTTTGTGTAAATTTTTACTAGATTCTCTTTACCTTTAATAACTGGTACCGTTTTATGATCTTTTACTTGATAATGTTTCGGTACAAGCTCTTCTTTTGAATAATTACTAAAGGCATAATCCATCATTTTCCTTGTTTCATCAAAGCGGGCTTTATAACCGCCTTGGCCGCTGGCATCTTTTGCATTTTGGACAACTGTAATAAATCGCTTGCCATCACGCGTGGCAGTTCCTGTAAAACAGTAACCTGCAAAATCAGTTGTACCTGTTTTAAGCCCGTCCATACCTTGGTAGCCATAAGTCAATTCCGGAAGCATCCAGTTCCAGTTATCCATCTTAATCTGGTCATCAGTGCCTTCTCTAAAAATTTTCCTTGGCGTACTTGCTGTTTTTATTACATCGGGAAAATCATTAATGAGGTGAAACGCTAATGTAGCGACAGCCCTTGAAGACATCACGTTCTCCTCTTCCGCACCCGTTCCCTGTGGATGCTGGCCATGATAATCTCGGTTATTTAAACCAGAGGAGTTAACAAATTTATAATCCTTTAATCCTAATTCTTTTGCTTTGGCATTCATCATTTTCACAAAATTGGTTTCCGATCCGCCAATTACTTCAGCTATAGCAATGGTAGCAGCATTTGCCGAGTAAATCGCCATCGCTTCGTATAGCTCACGAATTTTATATTTACCATCAGCACGTAACGGTACATTTGAGAGATCACGATGCTGAGAGTTTTCATATACAAGTTCACTCGGAGTGTATTCTTGAGTCCATTTTACTTTACCTTTTTTAACAGCATCAAGTAAAAGATACTCCGTCATCATTTTTGTCATACTAGCGATCCCTAGTACACTATCAGCATTTTTTTCATATAAAACTTTACCTGTTTCTCCATCAACTAATATAGCTCCGTCTGCATTTACATTTAATGCTGCTTCTGCCTTAGCTGGGATTGCCCCGGCAAATAGGCTAAAAAACATGACGATTGCCAGCGCACTAGCAACGCATTTCTGATAAAAATGTTTATTCACTGTATAGCCCTCCAACGTTTTATTACACCTTGGTTATTTTAACATAACTGCCTGGCAAATCATAGGCGGAGCATTGAACCAACTTCATCCTAATAGTAGGACTAATGGCATAAAAGAAGACAGAGAAGACGGCGCTTCTCTGTCTTTTTTAAGAGATAAGGAAGTAAAAACTTCGACTTTGAAAATTGTCCAGTTCAAGAAGCCTTTCGCTTTTCTTAAAGTGAATAATTAGGTGCTTCTTTTGTAATTTGGACATCATGTGGATGACTTTCTTTAAGGCCGGCGCCTGTCATCTTAATAAATTGTGCCTTTGTCCGCAGTGCCTCAAGGTCCTTTGTGCCGCAATAACCCATTCCTGACCGTATGCCGCCAATTAATTGGTAGATGGTTTCTGCTAATGGCCCTTTATATGGAATCCGGCCTTCAATTCCTTCCGGCACAAACTTTTTATTATCCTCTTGGAAATATCGGTCTTTTGAACCCTTTTCCATTGCAGCCACTGAACCCATTCCACGATATACTTTAAAGCGGCGGCCTTGGAATATTTCCGTCTCTCCCGGGCTCTCTGACACACCTGCCAGCAGACTGCCCAGCATAACGGCATGCCCGCCTGCTGCCAGCGCCTTAACGATATCCCCTGAGTATTTAATTCCACCGTCGGCAATAATCGTCTTTCCGTGCTTCATCGCTTCTGATGCACAATCATAGACTGCCGTAATCTGCGGAACACCCACACCTGCGACAACCCTTGTCGTACAAATGGAACCCGGTCCAATTCCTACTTTTACAACATCGGCGCCTGCTTCAAATAAGTCTTTAGTCGCTTCGGCAGTAGCAACGTTGCCGGCAATAAGCGTTACATTTGGAAAGGCATTTTTCAGTTCTCTCACTGTATCAAGGACACCCTTGGAATGTCCATGGGCAGTATCGACCACAAGGACATCAACATTGGCTGAAACAAGTGCCTCAGCACGTTTCATCGTATCACTTGTTACCCCAACAGCAGCGCCTGCTAATAAGCGGCCTTGCTTGTCTTTTGCTGAGTTTGGAAATTCAATCACTTTTTCAATATCCTTAATCGTGATTAACCCTTTCAAAACCCCCTGCTCATTAACAAGCGGCAATTTTTCAATTTTATATTTCTGGAGAATTTTCTCAGCCTCTTTTAATGTTGTTCCAACAGGAGCCGTTACAAGATTTTCCTTTGTCATGACATCTGAGATTTTAAACGAATAATCCTGGATAAAGCGAAGATCTCTATTGGTGATAATTCCCACAAGCTTTTGTTCATCCATATTATTCACGATTGGCACACCGGAGATACGGTATTTCCCCATTAAATGCTCAGCATCATATACTTGGTGATCCGGGGTTAGAAAAAATGGATCCGTTATAACGCCGCTTTCAGACCTCTTTACTTTCTCAACCTGTTCAGCCTGCTGTTCGATAGTCATGTTTTTATGGATGATTCCTAATCCGCCTTGACGAGCAATCGAAATCGCCATTTCTGACTCTGTTACCGTGTCCATACCAGCACTAATAATTGGAATATTAAGCTTTACACTAGGCGATAATTCCACCTGAAGACTTACATCTCTTGGCAATACCTCAGACTTACCAGGAATTAATAAAACATCATCAAACGTTAAACCTTCTTTTGAAAATTTACTTTCCCACATTTTAACGGCCCCCTTTAAAAACTTAAATAGCCTTTCCATCAAAAAATATTATTTGTAGGTTATCAATTGGACAAACTACTGTCAAGGAATAACTATTAATCAGATTCTTCTGAAAAGAGTGATACAATTTTGGGTATTCAATATAAAGATTGGAAAAGCTTCTCTGTTTTTTTTTCGGCAGAGTATTGCCAACGGTTCTTAAAAAATAACTATCAAAAGCGTAATATCGATAATCCGGAACAAAAAAGTTATGAAAACGGCTATGCCTTTCTCTATTATCTCGAACATGGAAAAATATATTATGAACAGGCTGAAAATGCCCCGCTAGTTTTAAAGCCAATTTTACTTTTTTATGGGCTCGTCCACTTAATCAAGGCATGTATTTTAACCACAGACCCTGCTTATCCTGAAACCACTGCTGTTTTAGCCCACGGCGTCTCAACCCGTAAGCGGAAAAAGCAAAATTATCTTTTCTTTCAGGATGAGGTTAAGTTTCAAAAAAATGGACTCTTCCCCTTCATGTCAGAAAAATTGTTTCACATGAAACAATTGGAAGGGGAAAAGGTCATTATGGAGGAATTATTACAGCATATACCGGAACTTGATGATTTATTCTTTTTACTTGAAGGAAAGAGGACGTTTGAAAAGTTAGCTGTGGATGGAGAACAGCTTATTATACGTGAGTCTGTTTTAGATCACTTTCATATGACAGAGGATCGCTTTAAGGAGTTTTTAGGATCAAAACTTGAAAAGGGAATTGAATTTTCGGGCGAAGGGCTTGCTTTAACGTTACATGATAAGACTTCTTTTGGTGTTTCACCATTAAAATTTGACTTAGAGGATGGTTCCTACGCTATTCCACTTACTAAAAATCAGCTTTTTACTTTTCCTGAACTGCTGATCCATTATTTACTGCTCTATAACTTAAGTATGATTGCCCGTTATGAAACAGAATGGTGGAGTGAATTAACAAAAATGATGCCGAATCAGGATTATCCGTTTATCGAATCCTTTCTTGACATCACCATGAAAAAGGGGCCGTTTTTAATTTATCAATATTTGATGAAATAAGGAAATGGAGGCGCGGTACGGTTATTGGCAGCGCCTCTTGGATACCTTTTTTGAGATCTTTTTGATTGAATGGGTTCCAATTGTCTCCATCCCTTATATTGGTTACTTTTCGGTTTTGGCTATTTACTTTCCAGTTTCGGATATTTACTTTCCACTTTTAATCATTTACTTTCCGCTTTTTCAGTTTTACTGTTCACTTTCACTTATTGGACACAAAAAAGACAACCCTCTACGGGTTGTCTTTCATTTGCCTGGCAACGTCCTACTCTCACAGGGACGCATGTCCCAACTACCATCGGCGCTGAGAAGCTTAACTTCCGTGTTCGGTA
>NZ_JBIWDU010000040.1:0-12630 GCF_044762155.1 Neobacillus sp. NPDC097160
AGGGGCTTAGTTCACTTGTAGCGTTTCTTGAGGATGTTAAAAATGAGTCAGGGAAGAAACCTTCGGTCATATTAGAGGCTACTGGACATTATCAAACTTCAGTTGTTCAATACTTGGAAGAACGAGGATATTTATTAATTATCATTAATCCTTTGATTTCACATAAGGCAAGAGGTTCAAGTTTAAGAAAAGTAAAAACTGATGCCATTGATGCCTATCTCCTCTGTGAGTTGTTTTATAAAGAGGAATTAGAACCTTATAAAAAGCGTGGTGTTCAGTTATTGAACCTTCGTAATCTCACAAGACAACATGAAAATATAACTGGCGTGATGATACAAACTAAACTTCAATTTCAGGCAGTGCTAGAGCAAGTTTTCCCTGAGTATATTGGAGTCTTTGGAGATTTATATTCTGTGGTGTCGCTCTTAACTCTTTCAGAGTTTCCCTCTTCAGAAGACATTTTGAAGGCTAGTGAAGAAGCAATTTCAGAAAAAATATTTGAAGTATGTAAAAGTCGATCAATCAGGTGGGCGAAAGAAAAAGCGATTGAACTTAAAGCTGCGGCGTCCCGTAACCCTTTTGAAAAGACAGTTTATCAGAGTCATATTTTAAGCCTTGGTATGTATATAAATATGATTCTTCAGTATAAAGAGCATCTATCAAAGTTAGAGTCGGAGATAGATGCTCTCGCTAAGGAAATTGAAGAATATAATATCATCAAATCTATTCCTGGTATCGGAAAAAAGATCGCTGCAACGATAATTTCTGAAATTGGGGAAATAGATCGATTTAATGACCCAAAAAAGCTTGTAGCATTCGCTGGAGTCGATCCAAGTGTTTTTGAATCTGGTAAATTTTCTGCCACTAAAAATCGAATCACTAAAAGAGGATCTAGTAGACTTAGGCATGCCTTGTATATGGCGGTTCGTTGTGCCATTCGTGATTGTCGTAAAAAGAAAACAACTGATGAAATCATTCCGAGAAATAAAAGAATGCGAGAGTTTTACGACAAGAAACGTGAAGAAGGAAAGCCTTTTAAAGTAGCTGTAATAGCATGTGTAAATAAGCTCTTACATTGGATATTTGCCCTTTTAAAGAAGAAAACTACTTTCCAAGATATAGCTTAGACCCTAAATCTAACTAAATAACACAAAACCTTCCAAAATTAGACTAACGGAGGGTTATTTGGTATGCACATTTTTAGTATAACATGAGATATTTTAAGTTTTTAATGAAAAATATTGACAAACTATTAGCTGGTTTAGCACAAGAAGAAAGCCGCCAAAAATGTCAGCTTGATCTTAAACTCAAGCACCCGTTAGTTTAGTATAATTCTTCACAAAATTCTATTCTCTATTACGAATTACTACTTTTTCTTTTTTTCCTTCCCATTGAATTTCAATAGGAATATTTTCAGGAAGGGTATCACATGCCCCACTACACGTTTTATATATTTCAAATTCCTCTTGGTTTTTTAATTCGCCATCGCCAGATTCTGTGTTGTTTGAAGATTCATATATTTCATATTCAAAATTTAATGGTTTATTTCCTTCTCCAATATAAGAGATTGTATAGCTCCTTTCGCTATCCGCTTCGCTTTCCATTTTCACATACCAATTATCACTTTTTCCTTCAAAATATTGTTTTGTAAATCCTGACGGTCTTGAGCTTTCTTCATTACAAGCACCAAGTATCATCAATAATACAAGACATCCAACCAATAATAAAATTTTCTTAATATTAATAAATGATTGACTATTATTCATAGTTCGCCTCCATCTATTTGGTTATTATTTATAGAAACACTATTTTGTTCTGTATTGCTTTCATTTGAAATACTACAACCTACTAAAGTACATAGCATACATATCACACTAATTAAACAAATTCCAAAATATCCCTCTTTTAAATTAGAAATTAATTTTTCAGTAAGGTTTCAAAATCCTTGTTACACTTACCTGCCCGATAGTCAATCTCTTTTGTGTTACCCCCATTATACGCCCGATGAAACCATCATAAAGAAGATAATTACTCCACCAATAATAATAAAAACGGTAAGAAATAAATTAATCATACCCCATAATATCAATTTCTTTGAAAATATTAGATAAATTGAAAAAAGAAAGCCTATTAATAAAAAACCAAGCGAGAACAGGATAGTGTAGGCACCAAGCAATCCAATAGTTAAACAAAGGATTGCTAAGATTGGAAAAATAAATTGAAGAAAAATTGGTAACATCTTCATCAAATCACCCTTTTTCAATGTAATAAGGAATTAAAATTACTGTACTTTAAATTGTCTCATTTTCCCTTTTATCTTTTTACCCTTATAGAACAAACCTGCCCCGTTAGTACAATAACCTCAAAAAAGGCACTTTTCCTTCTTGAAGGTAAGCACCATAAAGTCTCTGTTATTGTTCAGTATTTTTACCTCTTTCTTTTGATTGTTTCTCTAACCATTTCGCTCTAGCTAACCATCCCCAAAGTCCCATTCCTGTCATCACAATTATAAAAACAAGGTATATCCAATGCATTTTAAAAATCCTTTCCTTGTTATTTTAAAACACTTAAGAGAATTTCTTATAGTAAAACGGGGCGTTGTCTCCATAACTGTTAGTCACAATCAACAATTCTTTCATACAGCCTAAGAAAAGACCATTCTCCTTCTTTAAGGATAACCCCCGTTAGTATTTCTGTAAATAATATGTAATTCCTTCTTTTACTAACCTGCTTCAGTCGCCGCAGCATACTTAGAATTTTATCAAAGAAGCCTTTACTATTATACCTTAACCTTATTGAACTAAACTGCTTCGTTAGTCGAATAAGAAAAAGGATCGCAGCTGCAATCCTTCTTTAACTCAAGCACCCAATAGTTTAAGTACAATTCTTCACAAACTATAAGGATTTTCTTAAGGAGGTTATCAATAATTTTAACCTCCTTTTTTGCGTATTTAATTAATGATCTATGAATTTATGTTATAGACTAATACATCGAATAACTTCCCATCAACATAAAGTAATATCGCCCATTCTCCTGCTATTGGAATGTTTACGCTTGAAGGTGTGGTTGTATCTGCTCCATTAGTCCCTCCTCCAAGACCTATAGACCAACCTGTGGTAAGGATTTGATGGACTGTTCCAGTTTTTTTATGAAAACCAACAACCGTTAGTACTGTGTCTTTTGGATTTTCAATCCCCCAAAGATGCCACATCCACTTTTGATTGATGTTTATGCTTGGCATATCAGCACCAATTACACCGGATTTATTTTCATTCCCCAAGATATTATTATCTAAATACACAGCTTTTCGGTTCCAGTCAATCTTTTCAAAGTCGCTTTTTTGGACAAAATTAGGAATATTTATTGGTAATAAAGTTTCCTCCCTAACAGATAATACTACATCTCCATATAATTTATTATTTAAGTAAACCTGATATTTCCAAAGTCCACCTTTTGGAACTGTTAATGTAGTAGTAAACCTACCTAAACTGGAATATCCGGGTGAAGGCTCGGTAATCTTTTCTGATGTTAATACATTAATACGCTCACCTGTTTCTTTATGGATAGCGTATATCTCTATATATTTTCCCTTATAGGTATCAAAAGGTTCTTTAAAACTAAACAAATAGCCAAAATGTTTACCGGCAAACAGATAAGGATCAGGAGAAACAGTGAAAAGTACCTTACCATTTCTTGAGTAATCATTTCTAATCTTCCATTCATTTTTTATAGTTTGGTTTGTCCCTTGCTTTACACTATCTTTTGAAGATAAGTTTGCTGTTAATTCTGTATAGAAAAGTAGTACAAATAAGGATGCTGCCAGAGTGGAGATTAAATAAATATATAACTTTGGCTTTCTATGCACATTTATTTTTTCTTGATGGAGCGAGGCCCTAATTTTTTCTTTCTGTATTTCTGAAAAGCGTACCCCTTTGTGAATGGAAGAATTCATTGCTTTCCGCAAATTTCTAAGTTCTTTATCCATTTTATCGCCACCTTTCCAGTAATGCTTTTAATTTCAACCTTGCCCTATTCAGTCTAGTTTTTATCGTATTTCTATTTATTTTCAAAATCTCACTAATTTCTTCAATTGATAATTCTTCATAATAATATAGTGTAATAACCTCACGATATTTAATTGGTAGTTCTAACACACAAGTAGATAAAAATTCTTCTTCCCCACTCTTCATTATGGCCATCTCTGGTGATATTTCTGATGATTTTGTAAGTGTAAGTAAATTAGAGTTTGTAACAACCCTTTTAAAAATTGAACTTTTTAATAAATCTTTACACTTGTTTATCGTAATCCTAAATATCCAAGCTTTATAAGATACAATTTTATCAATGTTTTCATATTCTTTATAACAAGTAATGAATACATCCTGTACGATATCCTCTGCAAGATTCCAATCCTTTATATAGTTATAGGAAAGCTTAGTTAACCTGTCACCATATTCATCCATAATCTTTTCTAACCACATATCTTTATTTTCTGGATATAAATTTTCCTTTCCAATCACTTTTCTCAACCTTTTACCACCCCATTTCACACTTAATGCTAAGACGACTGAGTTAAGCTTTGGTTTCATTTTTTATTACAATAATAAAAAAAGCCACCCAGCAGAGTGGCCTAATATTAAGATGTATAAAATATTTCCCTTTGACCTTCTTAACCGGCTTTTTTAGTTCAAAAAGAAAACAGCCAACTCTGGCAGCCTGTTTCTTCAACTCTTGCACCCTTTAGTTTAAGAAGACCTATCATTAATAATCTAAGATTTTAACGGATTGCATTCATTATTCCATATCTTCTGGTTACCATAAATGTGAGGTGATTACCAAATGAAAAGAATATTGTTTTTCTTTCTAGTTATTTCCCTTACATTCACAGTGGGACTGAAAAAAGATGAAGAGCAGACTTGCAGAAAGTGGTGCCAACCGTTCTTAGAATATACACACAAGAAAGCACTTAATAAAGGAACTATACAGGAACGTTATCGAATTATTCGTCACATGAAGTATGTTAAGAAAAGAAGTGATGAAGAAATCATCGACATGGCAAATGTAACAAAGCAAGACATTGCTGAAGTGATGAGAATAGTGGATAGAAAAACTGGTAAATTTCCTTGGGAGTTACAAGGACAACAATAAAAGGATGAATGTAACTAATCTGCCCCGTTAGCAGAAGAAGAAAGCCGCTAAAATAAGTAGCTGGTTCTTCAGCTCTTGCACCCTTTAGCTTAAGTACATTTCTTCACAATGTCATCGTTTGGTTCGCCAAGACTTATCGCTTTCTCTTATATTAAGTTCTTTATTTACTGCACTTCCCATTTGAATTTTCCATTATACTGTTTAAGTTGTTTTTTCACTTGTTCCAATTCATAAAAACTTGAATGTGCTTTTTTGACAATTTCTTCATCCGTTTTACCTTCTTTTAGAAGAGTCCTGATAAGTTCATATCTTGATGCTTCAAACTCAAAATAACCATGATATACATTAAGCTGATTTCTTATGTCTTTTAATTCAACATAGCTGGTTGTTGCTATATAAACAATCTCTTGGTCTGTTTTGCCCATTTGTATAAGAGTTCTAACAATGCTATATCTTTGGTTTACTTGACCTGTCGCATATCCTTCTCCCCATCCGTCATCCCAAGCTATATCGTAGCATTCTTTGCAAGGAAGACACTCTTCTTCCTTCTCTTTAACTAATCCCAATAGTAATGGTAATGAAATTAATGTGATAAGAAAGAATGTTTGTTTCACATAAGTCACACCTTTTTTACCTTAGTATGACCTTTTAGTTCACTAAATGAGTCAAATACGCATTAATCGTTTTTCTTCTTCAACTAAACTCCCTCAATAAAAGAAGCGAAAACGCCGAATTACTCATGTTTTCTTAGAATTTCATAGTTATTTACCTATCGGTAAATGTCTTTATATCTGGAGAATCTTCACTTGAAAGGATATATTTGGACACTGAGAGAAAAAAGAGTTATTACCCACTAACCAACCTCTTACAAAAATTGGTGGATGAGTAAAAATATGATCGCACTGGTGGATGTCCACATTACTCATGGAGGTCAACCCTCCCATGCCTCACAGAGTCTTCGCTCTAAAATTCCTTCGTCCAACCTTTCCATGAGGTGGATGTCAGCCATGCTGCCCCACAGGGTCCAAGCCCGTAATTTAGTTGCTTTGCCGACTAATCCGTGCTTCAAATGTCTCCAAATCTATAAAAACAAGAACTAATACTTCTCTAATCTAAACCAAATTTAAGCTGCCATTTCAGTCTTCTCTGTTACTGCCAAATGAGGGATGTCCTTTAACATCTTTTCTTCATTAAAATCAAATTGCTTTTTACCTATACTAAATAAAATTCGAATCAGTTTATTACATAAAGCGATTAGAGACTGCATCTTCTTTAATGGATTATCCGGACGTTGAGTATAGTAAGCATGCAATGCCTTAAATGCGGAATTCTTTGCGACGAGAATCATACAAACCCTGAATAAAAGCGCCCTCAGTTTCTTCCGTCCTCTTTTTGTGATGGTCGTTTTTCCTTTGTGCTTACCGGATGTATTTTCTTTTAAGCTTAAGCCGGCAAGCTTAATAATTTGCCGAGGATGAGTATAATCACTTAGATCACCCACTTCCGCAAAGAAGCCGGCAATTGTATCCCTGCCCACACCTTTTATAGCTAACATTTGTGGTACACCTGGTATTTCATCAAGCAGATCTTCTATTTTTGCATCCAATTCTTCGAATTTTAACTGAATTAATTCATATTTGGCCAGGATGGTCTCTAGCTCTAATTTAGCCATTTCGGAGCCTTGTCGAAGTCCGATGGACTTACTGGCTGCCTGCTTTAACTCCCGAATCTTGCTTAATCCCACACTCCGAGTTACGGATTTTCTTAAATGGGAGAGCAGTTCATGTTCGGTGATATTAACTATTTCATGTGGTAAGGCATAGAGCTTTAAGAATTGTAAAGCTGCCTTGCCCTCCCACTTTTTAAACACCTTCAGGAATTCTGGAAAGTATCGGTCAATCCAGTTGTGTACCTGGCCTTGGACCGTTTGAAGGTCTTCAGTTAAAAGATCGCGTATTTTCTTTGCCACACGGAGTTCTGCATAAACTCCTTGTGGTATCGTAGGTTCGGCGTATCTTCCGTCCTTGACCAGCTGGGCTATGACTTTGGCGTCTTTCACATCATTCTTGGTAGGTGAGTTATCATCCAACTCCTTGCTTTTCTTGACATGCAAGGGGTTTACAGCGACAAATTTAATCCCGTTTTCTTTTAAAATATGGGCCAGGTTAAACCAATAGTGGCCTGTTGGTTCCATGCCAACCATCACTTTATCCATACTCTGTTCTTTTTTAATTACTGATATCCATTGAAGAAAATGCTCAAAACCTTCTATTGTATTTTCAAATTGACAAGGAGCTCCAAATTCTATTCCTCTAAAATCCTGAGCACGTGCCACATGCTTGAATTTAGCAATATCGACTCCTATAATAAGAGTTTGAGAAGTTATTTGAGCAATCTTCTTATTCTGGTTATTATTCATTTTAAAGCCTCCTGGTATTTGAGATATTTGTCCTTTTTGCTGGCCAGCGTCAGGACTCTCTCATTCTATCAAGAGGTTATTTTTTTGTTCAAACTCCATTTTCTTCCTTACTCATTCCTTTAATTAATAAGGAATATCTTACTAATACACAATTTATTCGTAAGACGAACTATCCAAAAGGTTATTTTAGAAAAATTCGTTGTATACCTAGATAAAAAAATGTTATATTTTAACAAAAAAGAAAAGTTATATATGGAGGAGAATACAATTGAAATCTCTTTTAATAACAATTTTAAGTGCAATAGTTACAAGCCTTGTAATTGCATTCAGTACAAAATCCTTTGAGTACCTTAATGTTATTCCTCCTCTTGTCGTCGGAATAATTGTCGGATATTTCATAGGTAAAAGAAATTTAAAATGATAGACTACTTTTAATAAAGATGTCTTTTTTATCCCTGAATGTGTCGCCCTTTTCGTCAATTGCGAAGTTAATAAACAACTTCTAAAAAAGCCCCTTCTCGGTTGAGAGGGGGTGTTATTCAAAAATCTTCCTATAGTATTATCTAATGATTTTCTTGTTCAACTAAAGCACCCGTTAGCTTAAGTGAAATTATTCACAATCATTCAGTACATAATAGAATGGCTTTATAACAATACAGACTAGGCAAAATTTAATAAAAAGAACTTGGAAAGTTTCCAAGTTCTCTATCGATTGCAGTAAAAGATAGTAAAGGATAGCTCAAGTAGATTTTATGTGATTAAAAAAAGATATGTCTTTTAATATCCATATTTTTTACCTGGGCTTCTCCCACGACTTCTATTCAATTGTACTAATTGCCTTTGTATTTTTTTCTGTTTTTTCTTTTCAGAATTAGATACAATATTTTCTTTATAATCAAATGGAGTCATAAAATCCTTATTTGACTCCTTACTTTCTTGTTTTTGCATAAACATAACTCCTTATAAAGCTACACTAGCTTCTGCACTATTTTCTTTATTAACTGATCTTCATTTTTCTCCATAATAATTTCTTTATTCACAATTGCAACATTCAATTTTTCGCAAAATATGCAAAGTTTCATACAATAAGTTGGAGTCATGGAAAACTCAATATCTTTTCCTTCAAGTTTTTTTCTAATCTGTTCTTCCGCTTGTTTAGTTCTATTTCGAAAACAATACAAAATTGTTTGAGTCATAATTGTCCTCTTTGTTTTATGAATTTTTTGTAGCTCATAATATAATGATAAAACCATCGCAAAAAGCGATGGCTTTCATCTTTAAACCGCAGCACCCTCAACTTCACGTTTTACTTCAAGTGTACGAACTACATACTCCCCATTTTTAAGGATGAGGTTCAATTTGCCTTGATCTTGAAGGATGGATATATCATCTAATGGATTGCCATCTACTACAAGAATATCTGCTAGCTTCCCAACTTCAATTGTGCCTATTTGATCTTCCATTTGCATTATTTGGCTTCCATATTTGGTAGCAGATAAAATTGCATCCATTGGTGTCATACCAACCAACTTAACAAAGTGCTCCAGATCACGGGCATATCCACCATGTGGGCACCATTTAAAGCCATAATCCCCGCCTGGTAGTACACGTACCCCTGCTTTATACAGTCTGTTCATATTTTTCAGTGCAATTTGTAACCCTTCTTTATACCCTGTTGCATCAAGGGCTTCCTGTCCGAAATAATTGGCCCCATGTTCTAATGTTGATACAAGCCAATTTAAAGCCGGCACAACAAATAAGCGATCTTTATTATAGACAAGCATGTCGAAAGCCTCATCATCAATAAAATCAGCATGACCGATAATATCTACGCCTGCTTTAACACATATTTTTACAGAATCTGATGTTCTGGCGTGTACATATATTCTTTTCCCACGGGCATGAGCTTCCTCTACAGCGGCTCTGACCTCTTTGTAGGTGTAAAGTGTCATTTCACCGGTAGCATGCGCTGTTAAACTTTCTCCACTCACATTAACCTTAACAAGGTCTGCCCCTTCCTTAAACAAACTCCTTACTACCTTTCTTACCTCATCTTCGCCATCAGCTAAAAATGATAGTCCATGCACACGAACATGATTAGGATGTAAATCTACAAAACTGCCTGTTGCTGATACTTCAGCACCATTGGCAAGCATTCGTGGTCCCGGTATTTCTCCGCGGTTGATAGCATCACGTAAAGCAATATCGACTCGACCTCTAGCAGCAGCGCTTACACAAGATGTAAAACCACTTTTTAGCATCGTTTCGGCATTCAAGATAGCCCCAATCATGGTTTCTTCAATTGGCTTAAAATCAATATCTTGAATATAGAGTGAGTCCTGCCATGTGAAATGAGTATGCGCTTCAACCATTCCCGGCATAATGGTTTTTCCGTTTAATTCAATAATTTCTACTTCGGTTTGACTGTACTTATCTGGAATAGAAAGGTTCTGCCCGATACCGGTTATTTTGTTGCCTTCAATTAGTACGTCGATTCCGTTCTTTACTTGAGCTCCTGTTCCGTCAATCAGCAAACCATTTTTTAATAATTTTACTTCCATTGTTGTAACCCCTCTCATTTCTTGTATTAATAAATATATGTTGAGCGCTTGGTCCCGAAAAATTATTTCAGGGCAAGGTTTAAAACCTATTAAAAATGATGTAGTGTATTGAACTTTCATAATCTCATGAATGGAGGAATCGTATTTAACTTTTGAGTTAATCATCTATGAGGACAAACATATGGGTGTACGGCATAACAACAGATCATTATTAATAATTGAAATTGAAATGGTAATTAAGATTCAAAAAATCCTTCAAGCCCATTATCCTCTCGGACTGCTGGAACCTCTTCATCCCACTCGCATTCAACAAGGTTATCACATTTAACATGATGAAATCTTAGTTTCAAGTTTTCATTATAATAGGTTCCAAGAATACGATAAGGAGAGAATTTGGGTAAACAATTCGGACAAAAACCCTTAGAAATCGCATTTAATTGTTCAACCGAATAATAAACTGTATTTTTAGCTAAAAGTATCTTATCTAGCATCACTTAATCATCCTTCCACGAAAATTATTATAAGGAAGGGGAGAACCCCCTATCCCATTATGAAAAATGAAACGTCCTTATGAAATAATGTTCCTTAATACTCCGATTTTTTCAATTTCCACTTCCACCACGTCCCCTTCATTCAAGAACTTAGGGGGGGCAAAACCAAGTCCAACTCCTTTTGGCGTTCCAGTTGCAATAATATCCCCTGGCTTTAGCGTTACACCACCGGAAACTGTCTCGATAATTGTTGGGATATCAAAAATGAGGAGTTCTGTATTAGAATTTTGCCTTAGTTCCCCATTTACCCGGCATTGAACATCGAGCCTTACAGGTCGTCCAATCGCATCTTCTGTAACAAGAAATGGTCCCATTGGTCCAAAAGTATCCAAGCTCTTCCCTAAAAACCATTGGCTATGTTGTTTTTGAAGATCACGAGCCGATACATCATTAATAATGGTATAACCAAAAATGTAATCATAGGCTTCTTCCTTCGAGATATTAGTTCCTTCTTTACCTATTACAATTGCTAACTCTGCTTCATAATCAATCTTGCTTGTCACATGACGATGGCTTTTAATCTTCTGGTCAGGACCAATCACCGTTGTGGTGGCTTTCGTAAATACAATAGGATATTCCGGAAGATTTTGTTCCTCTTCCATTGCTGTTGTATACTCCATGGCGTGTTCCCGATAATTAAGACCTAAACAAATGATATCTCGTTTAGGCTGTGGTATAGGGGCTTCTAGCACCACTTCAGAGAATGGAAGTATCGCATTTCCCTCAACTTCCTGCTCTCTCTGGCTTATTTCTTTAAGGCGTTCGATAGATCCAGTTTGTTCTATAACTTCTTGTAATGTATTCGGCAAGATGGTTTGGGTAAACAGTTGTTTTTCCGCTTCGACAGCATCAATGATGGCACTTTTGTCAGCTGTTCTTACTCCAAATTTTAAATTACCGTTATGATAAAAAGATGAAAGATACATTTTGATTCTCCTTAGATAGTTTAATAGTTTGATAAGTATAATTTTTAATAAATCATCTTCTATTAAATCTGATTGATAAATTTCAAAATTGCTGCATTTACCTCTATTGGCATTTCGATTGTAGCCCAATGTCCACAGTTTGAAAGAACTACTAATTCAGAGTTAGGAAAATTCTTTAAAAGATGTTTTGACATTGAAAGTGGAGTTGTTTTATCCTCATCCCCGACAATCAACAATACCGGTACTTTCACGTCGCATTGACTAATTGCTTTAGCCTCAGCAAGAGCCTTGCATGATGCTGCATATCCTTCAACGTCATTTTTTTGGATTAAAGATCTGACTAGACCCATCATCGCCAGATTTGTCTTAGTGTAAGAAGAGAATCCACCTTCAACTATGGAATCCGCAATTGAATCCATTCCATTTTCCCTTACCAAAGTAGACCGATCTGCTAATGCTTTTCTTGCTCCTTCAGGTGGTTCGGTAAATCCGCCGACAAGCGTCAGGCTTTTCACAGATTCGGGGTAAACTACTGCAAAATGCTCTGCAATCATTGTACCCATGGAATGAGCAACAATGTGTGCGCTTTCAATCGACTCGCTTTCTAATAGCGCTTTTAGATCTTCAACAAATAAATCAATAGAATAATCCGGTTGTGAAACATCGGTAAGACCTGAACCACGCAGATCATATGTAACCGTTTTTAAATGGCGGGAGCATGCATTTACTTGGCTATTCCATATGTTCAAGTCCCCTCCAAGTCCATGAACAAAAACCACTGCGTTACCTGTCCCTTTTACCTCTACATTAACTTGAATATCTCTAATCTGCTTTCTCATATAACCTCCAGAATATAAATTTTTTAAACTAAAAAAACACTTTGCAATCACCCCCCTCCTTTTATTTGAGTATTCTAATAAATATTATTATATTATTTATTCTTTTATTGTCAATATTCAGATAAATAATATTAATTGTTTTTTTCATAAACGACGAAAAAAAATCCTAAATTCACGTGACTTTA
>NZ_JBIWDU010000041.1:0-12098 GCF_044762155.1 Neobacillus sp. NPDC097160
GATGTTTCAGGTCCGGTTCTTGTTAATAAATCATTATCTTTAGTAGATAACATATCAATTCCCCTCCTAGATTTCATTTATATTTTATATTTTCATACATAAATAAAGCGTTTTCAAATTGATTCTTTTTATCTAGAACATAGAAAACATTAATAGCTTATTAATAGTATTAACTTATTAATATTATTTATAGGTTGAATTAAAATCATCAATTTGATCTACTGGTAGTTTCGTCTATATAATTAAGAGAAAATTTTAAATATTAATTTAACATTTTATTTTTAGGAAGGAAGGTTAAAATATATGAATAAAAAAGAACTAGAACAATTAATTTTAAAATGTTATAGCAACAAAACAGTTGCCATTCTTGGTTATCAAGATAATGGGGGACAGCAACGAGCAAATTTCCTTAGAAGTCATGGAATTGATGTAGTTATTGGTCTTCGACTTGGAGATGAAAATTGGGAGTTGGCAAAACAAGATGGTTTTACCGTTTTACCGGTTTGGGAGGCAGCGGAATTGGCCCAGGTAGCTCAAGTCTGGTAAGGTTGGATATTTTAAAATAACTTTAAGTTTAATAAAAAGGAATGTAGAGAAATGAATTTTTCCTCTACATTCTTTTTTTTTAAGGATAATACTCCCCATTTAGAATTCATTGTTAATCTTTTTGTATTTTAAGTTTTTCTAAAAATTCCTCACTCTATTAATAATTACCCGTAATATATTTGTAAAAACATAGCCAAAAAGGAAGTTACAAAGAAAATTAGTAAAGCAAATATCAAATTATGTTTAACTACATTCATCGGACTCTCATTTAGTGTTACTGCTACTATGTTTGCATTCATTGTAAATGGACTTGAAGCTGACCCCGCTAAAGCACCGCCAAGTATTGCTATCGCTAACCACTCCGGCGAAACATTCATAAATTGTAAGTTCAATGTCTGTGTTACTAAGACGACGACTAATTGAGGGATGATACCAGTCCAAGTCAAAATAAATACAATGAAACTGATAAACAATAAAAAAAATGGTCCAATCGATAGGCTTATTATCTGTACAATATTATTAATCGTATGACTAACTTCCGAATGGTCAATAATATTGATTAAGACAGAAATTGCGATAAAAAGTGCTACCTGTGGATAAACTTGAGGGACATTTTCTAGTAATCGAATCTTTAGATTTCTGAAATATTGTTTCCCCTTTTTTAATGTCAATGACCAAATAAAGGAATAAGGAATAATAATCATACTCACCGCATCAAGTATGGAATAAGACAACCAATGGCTTAAACCTAAGATCAATCCAATAAAAATCAAAAAATGTAAAAGAAAGTATATTAAACTTGTTTTTTCCTTCTTCGTTATTAAATGCTCTCGATCGCTCTCATCAACTAAAAACTGTTCATTAACCTCGCTTCTAAATCGTAAGTAACTAGTTGAAATATCAAATAATAAAAGTAGAATCGCCAAAGAAAAAGTAATTGGTAAGACAACTGAGGCCTTAGCTCCTGTTCCCGAAATAGCAATTGTAGGGGCAGCAGCAATAGGAGTCCAAAATAATGTCATAATAAATGGTCGAACAAATGTAATAGATTGAAATTTATTAACAATTGAAGGAGGGAGTTTTTTTAAGAAATTAGATAATGATGTCTGTATAGTAGGAATAGCCGAAGCTGCCATCACGGAACATATAATAAAAGTAACTACTGAAAATGTTGTATACATACCTTTAAATGATGTTAGTTTTGTTTTAAAAAAACTATATATTTTTTGCGGATACGCACCTAATATGACTGGAATGGCAAAAAGTGAGGAGTAGGTTAGTAGGACAAGAATATTTGTCATCCCAGAAAAATAAGTTAAAGCTTGCCATGTAAACATATCATTTAAATACATCACGATTAGAGAAATTGAAAAAGATAAACATATGATTAATTGATAAAAAACTTGAAGACCTGATAAAGAGAATAAAAATGCAAACAAACTGCAAATACTCAAAATTAATCCTGATTGTTTAAAAGGTATAAATAGTTGAATAATATAAACCAAAAATAGTAGATTGAAAATAAATGCTCTTGAAAGTCGCAGTAACTTTACCATATACATGATTTACTCACTATCCTTTGTCCTTATAAATGTAATAATACTTTGATAATTCTCAATCAGTATATGGATAATATTTTTGATTTTCAAATTGAATTTATTTATATACTTTATATAAATCTTCTATAACAGGTCCACCTATATAATGTTATGAAATATCTAAAGGAATTAGAGGTTTTTTATGGTGTCAGAATCGAGGATGAGTACGGGGTACACACAATAAATAATGGTTGTGATCGATATTTTGAGGAACAAGTGAAGGATATATCTGGCCTAGGTTGATCATATACACTCTATACTAAATATGGGTGCATCTAAGTTTTCATAATCGTTGCCAAGCAACAAAATTAGTCCGCCTTTAGCATTGTGAAGCTTGTTTACAGGTCGATCCTGAAAGTGTGAACTTGGCAACATTATCGACTACTGAATTCGTTTGCAAAATATCATTGTTGTTAAAAAATTCTGTTCGAAGTTTGTATAATCGATTCTATGATATTTTGAGGTACTTTAGAATGTGAAAAAAAGTAAATAGAGGTTGATGGAAGAGATTTACGAAGAGAAACTTTTTTAAGTTTTCCATTCTTTAGTTCTTCTTTTACTATAATCTCTTGTAAGAATGCAATCCCCAATCCCTTACGAACCATCATTTTTAACCAGCCTACATTACTAATCTCCACTTCTTTATATTCTCTTAAATGATTTTTCTCTAGAAATTCACCTAAAATCTTTGAGGTAACAAATTCTCGATTGTACACAATAATACGTTGGTTCTCCAAATCAGACGGTAGAATTTTATCTAGTTTTGTAAGAGGATGATCAGGTGCACAAACAAGAATATTTTGCACCTCGGCAATCTTAATTACTGAAAGATCAGGATGATTCTCTTTCGGATCTAGGTTAGCAAATCCAATATCAATTTCACCAGTTTTAATATCCTCAGTTATTTGTTCTGTCGATCTAATTTCTATAGGGAATTCAATCCAGGGAAAGCATTCATATAAGATTTTCAATATTTCTGGCATGATCTCTACACCCATATGATGGGTACAAGATATTTTTATTTGCTTGGGAGTTACTGGTTTATCTACAAGTATATTTTTTCCCTTCTCGATAAGTTGAAAGGCCTCATGAAAATAGGGATAAACTTCCCTGCCAGAATAGGTTAAGTCTGTTGTTTTCCTCCCATTTTCTCTTTTAAATAAAATACTATTTAATTCTTTTTCAAGTTGTTGAATCCGAACGCTGATAGATGGTTGGGTAATATACAGGGCATCAGCTGCAGCAGAAAAACTACCTTTTTCTATTACCATTAGGAATGCTTCAATATTCTTTAATTCCATTGTTGTCATTTCACTCCCAGGTAAAAATATAATAACATCCCTTACAAGTGTCAAAACCCTTGTCAAAACCAGTTCATATATAATTAATCCACTTTTTATTATATAAATAAAATTCAGAATAGGAAATATTATCAGGCTAAATTTTTTAGATAGATAGGAGAGATTTAATACCACTCTCATTATTTGTTATAGGAGGCCATGCGCATAGATCGAAAGGAAAATCCGATCCAGGAACCACCCTGTCATATCCTACCGTTTCTATTAAAAAATTCAAACTTGAATTGTTCCAAAGTACGTTATCAAACCAAAAACGACGTAAGTAATCTTCTGGAGGAGCCTGCAATGAATTAGAGATACCTGTCCACTTTTCATATCCTTTATTTAAACGACCAATCTGGTAGGGAAGAAAGCCACCACCATGAGCTAGTAAAATTTTCACACTTGGATATTTGTCTAGAAAACCACTTAACAATAAGTCAGCTGCACAAATGGTTGTTTCCCACGGTACCCCGATTAGATTAGGCATCATCCTTTTCTGCAGCCGAGGATCTTCACAAAGCAGAGGATGAATAAAAATAATGGCTTTTTGATAATTGGCTTCTTCCCAAAAAGGAGTAAAAAGATCATCAGTTAACATAACATTTGAAAGCCCCGGTCCAATAATGGCTCCATTTAATCCTAAATTCATCGCATGTTTTAATTCGTTTGTTGCATTAACAGGGTTGTTCAATGGAATGGTAGCTAATGCCGATAATCGCTTACTGTTGTCATGAATCAAATCGGCTAGTGAACGATTATAGACTGTTGAAAGTTCACTTGTAATATATTCAGGAAAATCATACATAAAAAGCTGGGGAATAGGTGAGATAAGGGAATGAGACACGCCAGCATTTTCTTGTTCCTGCAGATATAATTTAGGATTGATAAATGACTCTTTCAGCTCAAATCCCCATTTGTTATTTACCGTAAGAAAATCAGCTTGATCTGGCGATTTTTTCTCCCATCTTGCTTGAACTAAATCTTTGTTATCCTTAAGCCAAAGCAATACCTCGGGTGGAATGAAGTGAGTATGCATATCAAACAAAATAATCACGCTCCCTATTAGTTTTTGAATAATTTAATGTTTCCAATACCCTAGTCTCTCAGATATTTCATTAGCAGCATTTTTTACTTTATTAATAAGCGTAAGGTTGTGAGGATTCATGCGGTGGACCGGTCCGGCAACACTTACAGCGTACATGACTTTTCCAGTATAGTCCCTTATTGGTGCAGCAACTGATGCAACCCCTTCGAGAAGTTCTTCAACACTCGCGGAATATCCGTTTTCCTTTATAGTTCTTAGTCTGTTACGAAGATCATCAGGATTTGCTAATGTATTCATCGTATATTTTTCAAGTCCATTTTCGATAAATTGTTCAATTGTTTCCTCGTTCTGGTGGGCAAGGATTACTTTTCCCGAACTCGTACAATGAAGAGGGTTTCTTCTTCCGATATGGGTAAATATTTGTACGGGATGTTTGCACTCTGCCCTATTTATATAAACAACATCCATATTTTCTAAAACAGCAATTTGGGCTGTTTCTCCAACCTCATCAACCAACTTTCGGAGAACAGGTTGTGATTCACGACTAATTTCAAGGTTTGAAGTGACGATGGTATTTAAATTAAGAATGGTGAGACCTAAACGATATTTTTGTGTCTCAGGGTCCTTAGTCACAAACCCTTCACTTGCGAGAGTGGCCAATAAACGGCTAACAGTGCTTTTTCCCAGCCCCAATGAAGAAGCCAAGTCAGTTACCTTTTTCTCTGGCTCATCTAGTGAGAAGCTCCGTAATAGACGAAGAGCATTCTTTACTGAAGAAAGTAGATAATCTTGATTATTGATAGTCCCCATTTACATTCTCCTTTGTACTTGTTGCATATAAAAGAACTTAAGTCTTATATGGAATACAATTTATTTTAACTTAATTTATATTATAGGTGCAATATTCAAAAAAATTTAAATTTTTATTTATTTGTTGCATATAGAAGAACAGTGGTGTTGTATAATGAACTCCATCTCGTTACTATAAATACCAAGAAGTTCAAAACAATTTGAATTTTTTATGCTTTTTAGAATATTGGGAGGTTTTCAATAATGCAGACAAGAACAATAGTAGAAAACAATGTAAAGCCATTTGATTGCAAGCATTTTATTAACGGACAGTATTTTGTTTCAAAAACTGGAACGACATTTGACAATATTAACCCGGCCACACAGGAAGTTCTAGGTAAAGTCTTTGAGGGAGGAAAGGAAGAAATTGACCTGGCTGTGGGAGCAGCAAAAAGAGCTTTAAATGGGCCATGGAAGAAAATGACCACGAATGACAGAATTTCTGTTATTCGTCGTATTGGAGATATCATTTTAGAAAGAAAAGACGAATTGGCAAAGTTGGAGTCTTTAGATACGGGAAAACCCTACTGGCTTTCTAGTACAATCGATATTCCACGTGCTGCTTATAATTTCCACTTCTTTGCAGATTACTTAAGAGGCTTAGGCAATGAGGCGTATCAAACAGATGATGTAGCGATTAATTATTCAATCCGTCGCCCTGTAGGTGTTGTTGGGCTAATTAATCCATGGAATTTACCTCTTTTACTATTAACTTGGAAGCTTGCCCCATGCTTGGCAGCAGGAAGTACTGCTGTTATTAAACCGGCTGAATTAACTCCAATGACGGCTACTTTGCTCGGTGAGATATGTCGCGATGCTGGTGTTCCTGACGGAGTAGTAAATATTGTACATGGATTTGGTCCGGATTCTGCTGGTTCCGCTTTAACGGAACACCCTGATGTGGACGCAATTTCTTTTACTGGAGAAACTACGACAGGAAAAGTAATCATGTCAGCAGCTGCAAAATCATTGAAAAAGCTTTCCTATGAACTTGGCGGCAAAAACCCAAATATTATCTTCTCTGATTCTGATTTAGATGAAGTGATCGAAACGGCTTTGAAATCCAGTTTTATTAACCAAGGTGAAGTATGCCTTTGCGGTTCACGCATCTATGTAGAACGTCCTGTTTACGAAGAATTTTTACAAAAGTTTGTGACAAAGACGAAAGAGCTTGTTGTCGGTGACCCATTCGATCCAGCAACAAAAGTAGGATCCCTCATTGGACAAGAACATTATGAGCGTGTAACCAATTATATTCAATTGGCCCTGGAAGAAGGCGGGCATATTTTAACTGGCGGTAAACGTCCAGAAGGTCTAGAGAAAGGTTATTATCTTGAGCCAACCATTATTACGGGCTTAGATCGCAATTGCCGTGTTGTTCGCGAAGAGATTTTCGGACCTGTAGTAACAGTTATTCCTTTTGACGAGGAAGAAGAAGTGATAGCACAGGCAAATGACACACATTACGGTTTAAGCGCTTCCATTTGGACGAATGATTTACGACGTGCACACCGTGTCGCAGGAGAAATTGAAGCTGGTATCGTTTGGGTAAATACATGGTTTTTACGTGACCTGCGGACGCCGTTTGGAGGCATGAAGCAGAGCGGAATTGGTCGTGAGGGTGGTATGCACAGTTTCGATTTCTATAGTGAATTAACAAATATCTGTATCAAGTTATAGGAGGTAATCATTTTGAGCCAAACAAAAGTTGTAAAAACGGAAACATTTGCTGAGCATCTGGCTCAAGCGGAGATTCAAGGGCGAGGGGTATCTCCCCTCACTGAACTTGAGCCGGCTATCACAATCGAAGAGGCGTACCGAGTTCAATTACACACTATTGAAAAGAAAATAGCAGCCGGTCAGAAAGTGGTTGGAAAGAAGATTGGTTTGACCTCTGTTGCGATGCAGCAGCTTTTGGGGGTAGACCAACCGGATTATGGTCACCTTCTGGATGGAATGGTTATTGAGAATGGAGGAGTAATCTCTTCTAATAAAGTACTTCAGCCGAAAGTAGAAGCAGAGATTGCCTTTGTATTGAAAAAAGATTTGATAGGACCAAAAGTTACTGTGATGGATGTAATACAAGCTACCGATTATGTGGTTCCTGCCCTTGAAATTGTAGATAGCCGTATAGCGGATTGGAAGATTAAATTACAAGATACGGTTGCTGATAATGCATCTTCTGGCCTTTATGTATTAGGAGGAAAACCAATTTTAATTAATCAAGTCGATCTTGCTCAAATCGGAATGGTCCTTTACAAAAATGGAGAAATCATGAACACAGGAGTTGGGGCAGCGGCTTTAGGCCACCCTGCTACGTGTGTAGCTTGGTTAGCGAATAAGTTATTTGATTACGGCATTACGCTCAAAGCGGGAGAAGTTATTCTTTCGGGTGCTCTTTCCGCTGCGATTAATGGAGAGCCTGGAGATCACTTTCAAGCGCGTTTTGCTCACTTGGGAGAAGTGAATGTTCGATTTTCTAATAATGGTTAGATAAACAGGGTAATAGGAGAGGAGTGGAATCTATGTCAAAAGTTAAAGTGGCCATTCTTGGTTCAGGTAATATTGGTACAGATTTAATGATGAAGCTGGAGCGTTCAGATGTTCTGCAATTAACCACCATGATTGGAATTGATCCTGAATCAGATGGTTTGAAGCGTGCAAAAGATCTTGGTTATGAAGTAATTGATACGGGGATCAAAGGGTTTCTAGAAAGACCAGAATTGGAAGATATTGTCTTTGGTGCGACATCTGCTAAAGCGCATATCCGTCATGCCAAATTACTAAAGGAAAACTGTTCTCGATTTAACACCTGCAGCGATTGGTGCCTTAGTTATACCTCCGGTTAATATCAGTGAACATATTGAAAAAGACAATGTAAATCTTATTACATGCGGGGGACAGGCCACGATTCCAATTGTGCATGCGATCAATAGGGTAAGCCCTGTGAACTATGCTGAAATTGTCGCAACCATCTCGAGTAAAAGTGCAGGACCGGGAACACGCGCCAACATTGATGAATTCACCCAAACGACATCCCGGGGCATTGAAGTGATTGGCGGAGCGAAAAAAGGAAAAGCCATCATTATTTTGAATCCAGCGGAACCTCCTATTCTTATGAGAGATACGGTCCATGCGTTGGTAGAAGAAGGAATGATGGATGAGAGAGCTGTTGTAAAATCTATTCAGGATATGGTAGAAACTGTACAGTCTTATGTACGAAATTACAAGAGATAGCCTTGTGTTAGGTTATGCCGGGGTTTATTCTAGCTTCCAGCTTCATGCTCACCGGGCTGCAAAGAAGATAGGAATTGATCCTCGTGACATCTTAATCGAACTCGGTAAGCGCAAAGTAGTGGGCGGGCAAGAAGATATGATTGTGGATGTGGCCGCAGAAATTGCCAAGAAAAAGCTTGAAACAGTTGCTCGATAAGGAGGAATAACGAATGGGTACAGTCAATTTTCAAACAACTGCTGAGTTTTTACATCGAGCTGAAACAGAAAAACGTGAGGTTTTTCGAATTACAGTAGACCATCCAGACATGACTGTTGAGGATGCTTACAAAGTTCAAGAAGAATTAGTTTCTATTAAATTGGAGCAAGGACACCGAATTATCGGCCCTAAAATGGGGTTAACAAGCCAGGCTAAAATGAAACAGATGAACGTAGAAGAGCCTATCTATGGTTACATATTCGATTATATGATGGTACCCGACGGCGGATCTATCTCGATGCAAGAGTTAGTCCACCCTAAAGTAGAGGCAGAAATCGCCTTTGTTTTAGGAAAGGACATCGAGGGTCCTGGCATCACGGGTGCTCAAGTGCTTGCGGCGACAGAATATGTCGTGCCAGCATTGGAAATCATTGATAGCCGTTACGAAAATTTCAGATTTACGTTACCTGATGTTATTGCAGATAACGCTTCTTCATCGAGAGTAGTGTTTGGTAATCGTTTAACTAAACCCGGTCCCTTAGAGCTTGATTTAGTTGGTGTCACACTCTCTATTAATGGAGAAATTAAAGATTTGGGAGCGGGAGCAGCAGTTGTCGGTCATCCAGCCAATTCAGTGGCAATGTTAGCCAATATGCTGGCAAGAAAGGAAGAAAAATTAAAAGCCGGTGATGTGATCTTAACCGGGGGCGTAACAGGTGCTGTAATGTTGTCTGTTGGAGATACGGTTTCGGCTAAGCTGGATGGTTTAGGAGAATTATCCTTTAAGATGGTAGAATAGGAAATTTTTTAATAGAGGAGGTTATCAGGCTATGCCGATTGTAAACATTCAGATAATGGAAGGAAGACCTGAAGGGAAAGTGAAGGAACTCATTCACAATGTAACAGAAGTCGTAAGCGCTACGCTTGGTGCTCCGGAACAAAATGTTCGTGTTCTTGTATCAGAAGTACCTAAAACACACTGGGGTATCGGCGGAATCGCTGTCTCCGATCGAACAGATAGATAGTCATTAACAAGGGGAGGAATTGATATGACGATTGAATTGGGGATTCTTGCACCTCACACACCTCGCATGTGTCATGAGGATCAAGCTCCGGAATTCCTTAACGAGATAGTGGAGGGGATGCATCAAGTTGCAAAAGTCATTGAAAAAGCAAAGCCTGATGCAGTTGTGATGATTTCTTGCCATTGGTTGTCCAGTTTTAAACATTTTGTGGATGCAACTCCTGAACATAAAGGGATTTTAACAGCATTCGAGTGTCCTGAACTTATTTCTGATGTTTCATACTACTATCCCGGAGAAACAGAACTAGCAAACCAATTAGTAGCCGCAGGGAGAGAGGCAGGGCTTCCTATTATAGCGGTAGACGATCCAACATACGTATGGGATTACGGTACAATCGTCCCTCTTCGCTATCTTATTCCAAAAGAGGATATCCCTGTGGTTGACCTTTCAGTGACATGGGCAGCTAGTTTAGAGGAAACGTATGCTTGGGGTCAACAAATAGGAAAAGTTTTACGGGAAAGCGATAAACGTATCATGTTTATAAGTAGCGGTGCTCTTTCTCATAACCTTGTAAGGGTACCTGAAATGATGCCGTCCCTGTCCGAGCAGGCTCTTGACCGTCAATTCCTCGACTATTTACACAACAATGACCTTTCATCTGCGTGGAAAATGCTACCTCAGTATGCGAAAAATGCAGGTGTTGAATCAGGTGGCCGTCATTTGGCTGCGCTGCTAGGTGTACTGGAAGAGAGTAAGAAAAGTTATTATTATGGTTATGGTCAATCTTCAGGGAGTGGAAACGTACTTATGACTTTTGAGCCTCAACATTCAAAACTTAATCATCAGAGTCCAACACATACTGTAGAGGCGAAATAAAAATAGGAGTCATGTAATAAATGATATAAATACCTTTCCTATTTTAAGGATAAATAAGTGTAAATATTATCAGGACTTTATATGCACCACCCTATTGTGGGTTTTGGGTAAAAAGCCTAACCAACTTAGACATATTGATACTATAAATCTAAAAAGGATATCTAATAGATTAGTAAAACATGTTTAAATAGGAGTGTTATCAACCAGAAATATTTTGTCACAGTGAGGTATTGATGCTTAATCGAAGCTTTCGTAACCTTGTGGAAATGATTAAGGTTGTCTATCAAAGAATTATATGATTGATATTGCGCAAGGTTTATTAATATGATCCAGAGTTAGACAAATGTCTTAGTCATTATTTACATGTGATTCCTGAAGAGTCACTGAAACGTAAGTTGAATTCAAGGTCGATAGAGATATTTGTTGGGGATGTTGCTTCAGAAGGTAATACCATTGGTCCTAGTCTTATTAATGCGAGAGGTATTGAAGCAGCCAAGTGCTCTAAAAAAGACTTGGCTGTTTTTCATCCCTCCAACTTGAGCTACCTGAGCCAATTCCTCTGCCTCCCAAACTGGTAAAATGTAAAAACTTTTTAATTATATAAGTGAAACTCTCAGAGACAAATTGATGATTTTAATTCAACCTATAAAAAATATTAAAAAGTTAATTCTATTAATAAGCTATTAATGTTTTCTATGTTTTAGATACAAAGAATCAATTTGAAAACGCTTTATTTATGTATGAAAATAGAATATAAATGCAACCTAGGAGGGGAATTGATATGTTATCTACCAAAGATAATGATTTATTAACAAGAACTGGACCTGAAACATCGATGGGGAATATGCTTAGACAATACTGGATCCCAGCACTTTTAGCAGAGGAACTTCCTCATCCGGATTGTCCGCCGGTACTAGTTAAGCTTTTAGGTGAGGAGTTAATCGCGTTTCGTGATACCAATGGAAAACTTGGAATAGTGGATGAATTCTGCCCACACCGTAAAGTGTCTCTCTTTTTCGGTCGCAACGAAGATTGTGGGCTTAGATGCGCATACCATGGGTGGAAATTCGACACTAACGGTAACTGTGTAGACTTACCTTCTGAACCCGCAGAAAGTAAGTTTAAGGATAAAGTTAAAATTAAGTCCTTTCCTTGTGAAGAACGCGGTGGAGTGATTTGGACATATATGGGACCACCTGAATCTAAACCGGAATTACCGGAACAAGAATGGATGCTAGTTTCTGATAGCCAACGCCATCTTTCTAGAAAAATGCAAGAATGTAATTTTTTTCAAGCGTTGGAGGGTGGAATTGATTCTAGTCATGTATCTATTCTTCACTCTGGTTCCGTGGGTGGTTTAGGAGTTTCTAAAAAAAGTAACAGCAC
>NZ_JBIWDU010000042.1:0-9257 GCF_044762155.1 Neobacillus sp. NPDC097160
GTAGTACTAATGCAATGCTTATTATAGGCATCACCGTTTTTGGTCTCAATAATGAAGGAGAATGTGAAATATTGTACTTAAAGTAACGGGTGCTTATGTTAAAGATGGGATGGCTGCGGCTATTACCTTTCTTATAGTGCTGACGGGGCAGGGAGTTGATGAATGGTCTGATTTGATACAAGTGAAGTACAATTAACCCTATTATAAAAATTGGGTTTAACATAGTTCAAAAGGAAACTCGTTTAATCGTCATGCTTGTTGAAGATACTATTTATGGACAATTACATGTCTGATTAATGGTGTTTTTATGGATAGCCGGTTTGCCAATGTTTTATATTTTTTATGGTATTCACTTGGAAGTATATGCTGAAATACCACTATGTCAAGTTAAGGATACAATCATGCTTGACATGCCTTCTAAATGCGATTTTGTATTTCAAAACCGAACTACGTAAATTAACTTGTGGTGGTCTTTTTCCCGAGGCCCTTTCAAGGGGAAAGTCCATTCGTGTATATTTTGCAACTTTTCTAATCAACTTAAGAAATATACAAATTAGAAGAAGGTGTATTATGGCAAAAAATTGTTATCGGTCATTCACCATCATTTCTTTAAGCATGGTCTTTATACTAATATCTTCCTGCAGTCAGTCACAAAGAAAAGACGAAAATGACAGTACGAATAAAACTCCTCGCGAGGTATTAGGTTTCTACACAGAACGGGAAGGAACGTTTCCAGGGTCTCAATCTACAGTTAACTCGCAATTCACCAGTTTAAGCATCATTGCACCCTTTTGGTATAAGCTTGACGATAAACGTCCAGGCAGTCTTATAGATTCCGTAACAGCAGATCATAGGAGAAAGGTTATTCAGAGTGCTCATGAAAAAAACCTAAAGGTATATATGGTTGTACATAATCTCTTTTATGAAACCGTGGAGAAGGGTAAGCAGGTAGCGAGTAATATACTCGATAATGATAAAAACCGCAATGTTTTCATTCAGACTATTCGTAATGAAATGATTCAGTTTAAATATGACGGTATAAATATTGACATGGAAAATTTGTATTTGACTGACCGAGATTCCTTTAGTCTGCTGATAAAAAATTTGTCTGATGCACTGCATCGTGATGGAAAAGTGGTTACGGTTTCTGTCCCGGCAAACACAGGTGATTCCCGTGCTAATCCCTGGTCACCGTGGTTTGATTACGAAAAGCTTGGTCTATTTTCAGATAGGTTAATGATTATGACATACGATGAGCACAACCCAAGAACAGCTCCCGGGTCAACAGCATCAGTCGATTGGACAGAAGCAACGATTCGTTATGCTTTGAAACAGGGAGTACCACCATCAAAAATTTTACTCGGTATCGCTGGTTATGGATGGGACTGGGATACAACAGCAGACAAAGCTTTGTATAGCTCCTATGCACAGTTAATGGATCAGAAAACAAAATATAAAGCTAAAGTGACATGGGACTCCCGTTCGCAAACTCCTTATTTCAGTTATGCAGATGAAGAACATCATAACCATCAGGCCTGGTTTGAGAATAGCCATAGTCTGCGGTTTAAGCTAGAACTGGTAGAAAAATATAACTTACAGGGAATCGGGATTTGGCGACTTGGCTTAGAAGACCCAATGTACTGGACGACCATACCCGAGAAAATAAAAGTAAAAAAGTGATGGAATGGTCATCCCAAACTTGAATATGGGTTCTAAAACAAGGAATGCTTCAGATGGAATTGAAAAGTTTGAATTTGACCTAACGAGGGCAAGAATTGAAGATCAAGCTGCCAAAAATTCTTGGTGGCTTTTTCTTATTCAGCTAACGGGCAGTTTAGTGGAAGAAGAAAGAACGCCCTAGTGCACTAGGAGCTGATATATAATGATATACAAGAATTCACTCGATTGTATTTCTTCTGATATGTTAAAAGGTATTTTGTTGATTGGCCAAATCCACCAAAACCAGAAACTCACTTAAAACTGCTGAAAAAAGCAGTAAAGTGGTTATTGAGTTAGATGATAATACAAATCAAGTAATTGGATTTATTACCGCAATCAATTTTAAAAGCAGGCTTTTTAACAATCAGCCTGCTTTTAAAATTGTTAACTTTATTTTTTCTAAACAGTTAGGAATTAATGGTAAATAGAAAAAGGGATGAAATATTTGTTATGCTAGCCTTTATTCCTCACCAGAAAAATGGAATAAAAGCTAGTGTGAAAATTGCGCCTAATGCGATGCCGGTTGCAAAGCCAAAGCCAAAGCCCCAAGGATATCCATATCCTCCATATCCGAATCCGCGGCGAGGACCACCAAATGGTCGAAGGAATACTCTATTTGGGGATACTCTTTCAATAATTCCTCGATGAACACCTCCATCATGCGTGCGAATTTCAACTGCTCTCCCAATACCTCGATTACAAATATGATAATAGTGTGCTGACATATTAATACACCTCCTTAATTACAAAAGTAATGTTGACTATATTAAGGTATGTCCATAATTTGTTATTGGAGTAGTCAACAGCACAGGGCGATAGTGGAAAAGCAGTTTTTGCATGTAAGAAGTATCATTCATATGGTTTTAAACATAAGATGGAGCATCCTGTAAACTAGAGGAGTGGTGCTGTGAAAATTTCTTATCAAGATGCTTTAGCCTATTACGGAATAGATGGGGCACATCCAGGTGGAATGTCACTAACAAAAGCGATTTTAGAAAATGAGAAAATTAACAACGAAAAGATCATTCTTGATGCAGGTTGTGGTACTGGGGAAACATCATCGTATTTGGCTAAAACGTTTCGTTGTAAGGTTTATTCAATTGATAACCATGAAGAAATGGTAAAGAAAGCTTCGGAAAAATTTTTGAACGAGAGAATTTCTGCAAATGCAGTGAAGGGAAGTATTGAAAATATTCCATTTTCAGACAACTCCTTCGACTACATCATAGCAGAATCTTCAACCGTTTTTGGTAATATTTCTAAAGTGCTGAGTGAGTATTTCCGGGTACTGAAGCATGGTGGGGTATTGTTGAATATTGATATGACGGCAGAACAAAAGTTGTCAAGAAACGAAAAGGAAGAGTTGATGAAATTTTATCAAATACAAGATATTTTAACAGAGAAAGAATGGCTCATGTCCATTCAAAAGTCCGGATTCAAAAGATGCCAAATTGTAAAATCGGCTTCTATTTTTGAGGCATTAGAACAGTATGATTTTGATGATAATGAAATAATCGCAGGAAATATAAAATTCGAAAATGTAAATCCAGAGGTTGATAAAGTTATTGAAACCCATCAAAGGTTACTAGTTACTTATGGGGAGAAATTAGGGTATCGAGTATTTAGAGCGGTAAAGATTTAAATTAAAAACCTCATTTATATACACTACGGTGAACCGTATCATAAGTAAGTGAGGTTTTTTATGTTGTCTAAAAAAGCTGAAATATACAAGTTAATTGATTAAGCTGTGTATATTTCAGCTTAAATTAGTTAAGAAGTAATTATAATTTTTTTTATTGATTCTTTGTGACGACAATTGTTACCTTTGTCTAGGCATCGTTTGCCCATTCTTTTTTAATGCTTCTCCATTCATCTTTTACTGAAAAGTATAAGAATATAACTAATTAGTTGAGGTGAAATATGGATTCCAATCATTTACGTTATCTTGCGATAGGCGATTCCCTTACTGTGGGTATAGGTATTCTGTTCTTGGACCCTGGATTTGTTGAATATTACAGATGTCTAAGCCAGCAAATTTTAAAAAAGCGTATTTCTTATCAAAAATATGCAAGGTCAGGAGCAACGACAGAGGATGTTTTAACTATGCTCAATGCCCCGATTGTTACGGAAGCTGTAAATTGTGCAAATATCATCACGATAACAGCTGGAGGCGATGATTTAATAAACGCTGCTAAAGGATTTATAATAAATAAAAACGAAGAAAGTATATCTCATGCTATTAAACAATCAGGGAATAACATCTCAAAAATATTAGAAAAAATTCACCATCTAGACAAACAAGATAAATATATTTTACGCTTAATGAATTTATACAATCCATTTATCGATATTCCTATAGCAGATGAGGCGATTAGAGCGTTTAATTCAATGATTAACAGTTTTGGTCGGGAATTGAATGTTAAAGTAGCTGATATCTATAGTGTATTTAAGGGGAACGAAAAAGTTTTATTATCATCAGGAGGAGTTCATCCTAATAGTAGGGGATACTATCAAATGGCATTAGCTTTTAGTAGGCTCGGATATTCCCCGTTATAGGGCTAAAGGCTGTAAGTATAATCTAATCCTTTTTGTTTTATGAGCTATTACTTATTATTTTTCTAGCAAAAGGCTGAGCATCATATAAAGTTATTCAACAATCGGGCGCGATTCTTTAATAAGAATCGCTTTTCTTAATGAACTAACGGCGTTCTATAGCCACATTTTTAGAAATAGTTTAAGTAAATCGCTAATTTTGTCCTAACACGATGATGTTGGTCCAATCACCCCTTGTCTTAAGAAAATAAATATACATAGTAGGAGTGTTTTTCCTTCAAATAACCAAATAGGTGGTGAAAAATATGTGGGGATCATGTGGATATAGCGGCGGTTACGGCTACGGCGGTGGTTATGGCGGCGGTTCAACTTTTGTTTTAATCGTTGTATTGTTCATTCTGTTGATTATCGTACTGACTAGCTTGGTTTAATAAACCAAACGGTATGATTTTTGCTAGGTAAAATCATATTTAAGCAACTAAAGGAGGTGTTAATCATGGAATTTGAAGAAAGACGAAATCCTTTTGCGCTAGTCGTGGTATTGTTCATTCTTCTTATCATTGTAGGAGCTTCTTTCATGATGGGCGGCTACTAAATTGTACGGGACAAGGGACAGGTTGGTTTAATCTGTCCTTTTGTCATATAGACTTCTGAAATGACAGGAGAATGAATGAAATGCCATTTTTGGGATTCGGTCGACGAGACATGTTTTTTCGAGACGGCTTTAGAAGAAGAAGGTTTTTCCCCATTGAAATTGAAATCGAATTAGAGAGAAGAAGACGTTTTGAATTCGAAAGAAGACGACGAACATTCTTTTAAGCACAAGCTTTAAACAGTGTTTCCATGAGCCTACGTAAAAGAACAGTTGTCATCATAAGCAGCTGTTCTTATTGAACAAATTGAAAGTTATTAAACATAAGGCGTTTTTTACTTTAAGATTAGGCTGCTATAATTGGCGGCTTTTCTTTACTAAACAAACGGTGTTCGTTAGCTTAATAAAAAAGCGCCACTTGGAGTATCGCCCCGTTAGCCAAACATGAAGCAGAGCCTAACCACAAAAAATATAATAAAATTACGTTCTTTCATTGTAGTGAATTAATTTATTACATTCATTACTTATACAAATCTGATGCTTTTTTCTCTAATCTACAAATCCATTTATAATAACGTAACAAGAATAGTAAGAGTATGGGTCAAGAATGGTTGATATTGTACATTTCGTGCCTATTTTTTTTTTAATCAACACTTGTCCAGTCACTTTTATTCTAAATGCATATGTTATTATTACCACCGATGCTGCCAGTTCAGACATATTGTAACACCTCCAAGGGAACGTTTGCATGTATTGCAGACGTTCTTTTTCTTTTTAAGAAAAATTTTTAGGAAAATCGCTGATTTTTTCCTACTATATGATGATTGTCCAAGCAAACCTGGTCCTAAAAAAATATATATACATAGTAGGATTGATTTTCCTATGAATATTCCAATAAATAGGGGGTGAAAAATATGGGATATGGATACGGCGGAGGCTATGGCGGAGGCTATGGCGGCGGCAGCACTTTTGTGTTAATCGTAGTATTGTTCATTCTGTTAATTATCGTACTGACTAGCCTCGTTTAATAAACCACCCGATATGATTTGGGCGGAGTAAAATCCTATTTAAGCCAAAACTGGAGGTGTTATACATGGAAGAACGGAGAGAAGAACGTGGTATTGCTTTCATCGTGGTATTGTTTATTCTCCTTATCATTGTAGGAGCTTCTTTTATGATGGGCGGCTACTAAAGTGAACGGAACAAAGGGCAGGTTAAGTTAATCTGCCCTTTGTCAAATAGACTTCTGATAGGAGAGGAGGATGAATCGGATGCCATTTTTTGGATTTGACCGAAGAGATCGATTTTTTCGAGACGACTTTAGAAGAAGAAGGTTTTTCCCTTTTGAAAGAGAGTTTTTCCCGTTCGACTTTGATTTTGAAAGAAGAAGACGCTTTGAATTCGATAGAAGACGACGCAGATTCTTTTAAGCACTTGATTTAAACAGTGTTTCCATGAGCCTACGGAAAAGAACAGTTGTCATCATAAGCAACTGTTCTTTTTGAACAAATTGTAAGTTATTAAACATAAGGCGTTTTTTACTTTAAGATTAGGCTGCTATAATTGGCGGCTTTTTTAATAAACTAACGGCGTTCGTTAGCTTAATAAAAAAGCGCCACTTGGAGTATCGCCCCGTTAGCCAAACATGAAGCAGAGCCTAACCACAAAAAATATAAGAAAATTATGTTCTTTCATAGTAGTGAATTAATTTATTACATTCATTACTTATACATATCTGATGCTTTTTTCTCTAATCTACATATCCATTTATAATAACGTAACAAGAATAGTAAGAGTATGGGGTCAAGAATGGTTGATATTGTACATTTCGCGCCTATTTTAATTTTAATTTTAATCAACACTTGTCCAGTCACTTTTATTCTGAATGCATATGTTATTATTACCTCCGATGCTACAAGTTCAGACATATTGTAACACCTCCAAGGGAACGTTTGCATGTATTGCAGACGTTCTTTTTCTTTTCAAGAAAAATTTTTAGGAAAATCGCTGATTTTTTCCTACTATATGATGATTGTCCAAGCCACCCTTATCCCCCAAAAATATATATACATAGAAGAAGTATTCTCTCTTCGCATAAATCCAAAAGGTGGTGATAAATATGGGCTTTGGATACGGCGGAGATGGTGGTTATGGCTACGGCGGTGGTTATGGCGGTAGCAGCTTTGTATTAATCGTTGTATTGTTCATTCTGTTGATTATCGTACTAGCTAGTTTCTGTTAATGTTTAATAAACCAACCGGTATGAATTTGGGTGAGTCAGGTAAGAACAGCAGCTATCAAAGGCAACTGTTCTTATACAACTAAAGGTAGAAGGATGGTTGAGGAAGGGTTATTACGCAAGAGGACGAAATTGCGGCAGAACGATTTATTTACACAGAAAAAGGCTGGAATAGTTTGTATGAATCCATCAAATAGTAAAGGATGTTTATAAAATGCCCTCTTTTATAGGCTCAGTTTCAATTAATAATGTAGGAGGAGGAGCTATCGTAGAGTTTGGAGATACAGGTTTTATTTCTCCTAAAAGTTCAACAAAAAGTAACCAAGGGTCAGGATCTGCAAATACTGGTGCAATAGTCGTAAATATTAATGTAATAAGTTCTTCTGAACAAGAACAAGCTGATTTAATTGACCAACCTATGAGTGGAAACCTATAACTAAATATATTAATTAGATCCTTCCAGTGCTTCTTTATAATGTCCTTACCTTAATAATTCGCCAGTTATATCCACTAAAATCTTGTTCGGTTTTTCAGTTTTAAAATGAGTGTTATTGGAAAGAGGATAGATGTCTTTAAGAGTTTTTTGATGGCTACCCAGCGGAAGAAATACTGCAGAGTGATCCAATTGCTAAGTTTATAAATAAATGCTTCAATGACTTCGACCAGTGTTATTCAACATTTATATACTTAAGATAAGCTGCCACGTTTGGTGGCTTTTTATTATGTAACGAACGGCGTTCTTTACTTCAATAACAAGGTTGCTGCTTGGACTAACATTCCTTATCTTAGATCGCAAGGGTTAGCCATTCTTTGAATTTATTTAGTTTCACTATATTTGGTGGAATATAAAATAAAGGAATTGTTAAAAACAAAGCTGCCGACATACTGGTGGCTTTTGTTATGAAAAACATAATTGCCAGCAAGATTATGAAAAAATGAACTAAACGAAAGGGGCTTTCCTTAAATAACTGGCTGCCATAAAAGCAGTCTTTTGTTTTTAAGTTAACGGTCAGGTTTCTTGAATAAGATAGGATTATTATTATAAATGTGGACAAACATTGATACAAAAACATTGTCACTTAAATAAAATGTATAAAGATAGTTACAGAGGTGACGAAAGCATGAACAACTATTTGGAAGAATTGATTGGCACTTGGGGACAAGCAATAGGCTCAGTCACTGATGCAATTAGTAGTGCACCCTCATATAAGTTTAGTGAAACATTTAAAACCAGTTTATCACTTTTAGGAAATATCATGCAAGCCATAGGAAATACACTAATAGCCGATAGTATCAAAAATCCTAAGAGTTTAGATAAGATAGGAAACATCATTCAATCCATTGGTAACTCAACAGTTGTTCTTGGACTTTTAATAAAGTCCCGCAAAGAAATTCAAATAGAGTTGGGGATAATCGGAAATTCACTTCAAGCCTTTGGTAATCTTTTAACTTCTTTAAGTGAATCAGTTGGTGATTTTGAGAAAGCAAATATCGAAAAAATTGGTTCTATTCTTCAAGCAATAGGTAGCTCCCTTCAAGCCTTATCAGGAATACTTGAGCTTAAAGGTAAAGATGGAGAGTACATTAATTTTATAGGTAGTTGGACAGCAGCAAGTGGTGCTGTTCTCCAAGCTTTAGTTCTTAGTGAAAACGGAATACAACCTACCCGTTAGCATATCTTTTCTAGATACCAAATTGAAATAATTTATAATTTAAAAATCATACCATTAATACAGATTGATATTTCTTCTTTTTTATGATTTTTCTTTGAACCATCAAAGAGCCTAGATAACATTATCAGCGTCTTTTTCGAATTCTATATTATCCTTCGAGTCAAAAAAGAGATTAGGGGTTCCACTTGTTTATTTTATGTTTGTATTATCTGAGACAAATCCAGACTTTCCCATGAATTTTCCTCCCATTGTCCAGGAATTATTTTTATAAAAGGAAAAAAGGTGTCACTATAATGTTATATGAGGGATTAATTAGCAATGTGAATCAAATTAGAACCACAAAGTATCCATTTTATGTTCTTTCATAGTAGTGAATTAATTTATTACATTCATTACTTATACATATCTGATGCTTTTTTCTCTAATCTAGATATCCATTTATAATAACCTAACAAGAATAGTAAGAACATGTGGTCAAGAA
>NZ_JBIWDU010000043.1:0-9082 GCF_044762155.1 Neobacillus sp. NPDC097160
AAGAGTATGATCTACTTTAAAGCTCTTTCGATATGGTCTACCTTTTTCCAGAAATGCTTGAACCTGACTTTCTCCTTTGGATATATCCAGACCTACGACTGGATTCATAATATATCTCCTCCTAATCTAGTGATTTGCCAGTAACCCCTAATCCTCCATGCAGTGTCACAGCTTCGCTTGTTATACGAGATCTAAGTCCCAACCAGCCTCAATCATGTTTCTACAAGTAGGGGGCGAACGGTTTAGCTGACGGGGTCAAGCCCCACGGGCAGATACGTTCTACCTTGGCTACTGTTATAATCAGACCAAATAAAAAATGGTCAACCAGAAATATTTTCTGGCTGACCTTATAATACGAACGGGCAGGTTAGTGGAAGAAGAAGATGTTTATTAACTTCGCAATTGACACAAATAGCGTCTTAATACAAACCCTTCATTATTATGGGTGGAAAAAATTATAAGTTAATGGAATAAGTGGCAATAACATAATAAAACAGCCACAAACGATAAGAAAAAACGAATTATCTGATTCCTTCAGCTTAAGTTCTTCTTTGTATATTTTTTGAGTTTGTCTTTGCTTTAAATCAAAGGGTCCCTTCTTTTTCATTAATATTTCGCCTCCAATTAATTTAATTCTTTGCATTTAAATTTTATTAATTTAGACGGGTTTGAATTGAAAAAGTTTCCATTGAAAATAAATTATTCAATTTAATCGTATTTCGCATTTCGATGAAAATGTGAACTAAAAGAGAGCGGGCTTTTATAGAACCATTATGCGGATTTTCTTATTAAACTATAGGGCAGTTTAGTTCAAGAAGGAATCGTTATGATTTTTGTTGAATTTAGAATAAAGTTGGTATAGGAATGGCAATTGAATAACCCTTGGAGGATATTATGACTATTTATTTATTTGAGTTTGAGGCAATACCACTTATTGATAATTCAGAAAGTGAAGAATGTGTTGGTGCTTTTGTAAACTGTTGGGTTAAATCAAAAAACATAAAATTAGCTTTGAATACAGCCAAAAACTACGTCGTCAATCAAGGTTGGGAAGTAATAAGCATTTAGGACCAATTCATAGCGAGTCGAGATATGTACTTAGGAGATACTGAAGAAGATAAGGAATTACTCGAATGCTTTGATGAAGCATTGAGGGAGGGCATTTCTGCAATTTTTTATACATACGAAGAAGATGAAGATGAAGGTGAAGATGATTTAGACATTATTCATTGAAATGGACCTTATTTAACGTGTGCTTTGCTTCAACAAGGAGGCAAGGCATTTTTCTTATTTCAAGTAAAGAGCAGGTTACTTCAATAAGGTTTTTTAATTGTACTATCTATCCTGGAGAATTAAAATTTATTAAAAAAACAGAGGAGCATTTTGTATGAAGATAAGTAAACAAAACGCAGAACATTACATATGGGGAGATATTTGTGATGGATGGCATCTAGTAAAAAATAAAGAATTAAGTGTCATTCACGAACGGATGCCCGTTAACACTTCAGAAATAAGACATTTTCACAACCAAGCACGTCAATTTTTCTATGTTTTATCTGGAACTGCCACGTTAGAAGTCAATGGTGAACGTATAATTTTGAACCCTCAAGAAGGAGTTGAAATAGCACCTTTAACACCACACCAAATGATTAATAACTCAAATCAGGATGTTGAATTTTTGGTGATTTCCCAACCTACCAGTAAAGGCGATAGAGTATTGACAGAAGAGTGATTTGATTTGTTAATCAATTAATGGGAGGGTTTCCACAATACGTGGAAACTCCTTTTTCTTATTGAAGTAACGTGGCAGGATAGTAAGTGTTTGACCTATATCACTTGTTTTTTTAAAAGACAGCACCCGTTTAATATAACGGGTTCGGTTTAGAAGTACAAAATAGCATTAAGCAGTGTATTTCGCATGCGAATTAGCAAGGAAATCAACACATAATTAGTAGGTAATTTAGCAGTAAAATTAGTACACAAAAAGGCTCAGACTTAGGCTCTGAGCCTTAATTTTTGTTGTAGATAAGCACCCCTTAACACAATAAAAAGTAAAACTTATATACAAAATTCCTTTATATTCAGGCATACTTCATTAAATTTATCCGTTTCTTCATAATTTAGAAGATGTCCTGAGTTTTCAAACCAAACTAGTTCTTTTTTTGGACATTCCAAAGTATTAAAGTATTGTTCTACCAATTGAAAAGGAGTTTGATAATCATATTTACCAACTAAAAACCATACAGGAACCTCTAATTCTGAAATTGTTTCTAAGAAGTTTACTTCCACTAACTCTTGCCATAAAGCATCCAAAGAAAATTTTCCAGCTTTCATATAACTCATCCAATCTTTTATTGTATATTCAGTTGCAAATAACATATTAGAATAAATCAGATTATACATAGTTACACCAATAAATGAGCCTCCAAACTTTGTTAACCACTTCCTTTGAATGTCTAAATATTTTAAATCATTAGGATTAAACTCAACTTTGTTTAATTCTTTTAGTGCTTTTTTATTTTTCAAGTCGTTTGCTTTACGTAAAGTATAATCATAGGAGATTTTCTCTCCGTCTCTCATATTTACTACTTGACCAATTCCAATGTAGGCATGAATTAATTCTGGTGCTTTTTTTACCGTTAATATACCAAGTACCGTCCCCCAAGAATGACCAACTAAAAATATTTTTTCTTCGTTGAACCGTCCTAAAAGATATTTTACTAATTCAACTGTATCGTTAACCATATTTTCAATCGTAAGGTCTTCTTTTCTGATATTTTTGGCGTACGATAATCCTGCCCCTCTTTGGTCCCAATTGATAACAGTAAATTTTTTTTCTAAATTACTTTGAAATTTTGGAGCAAACCCAATTTGTGCTGTACCTGGTCCTCCGTGCAAAAATAACATTAATGGATTATTTACATTTTCTCCCCTAATTAGAATTGATTGATTAAGTCCACCGATTATTACATTTTCTATTACTGAGATTGATTTATATTTACTATTAATCTTTTTTGTTTTTCTGCTAAACATATTTTAATTCTTCTCCCTTCATCTAATTTATATATATGAAACAACTATTACTTACTTTCTTCAACATTACTGTCCCGTTAGTGGAATAAGCTCCTCTTAATTTTAACATAAATATCCAATAAACTTTCTTATAAATGTTATAATTAGCACTTCAATTAGCATCAGTTTTAACATAGGAATTTGCACACTGACAAAAACTTTTGTCAACCTGTCAAAAGGGATGCGAATTAGCGTGCTAATTCGTTTACAATTTGTTTAAAAACCCGTTTATATCAATAAAAAGAAACAGTCCAATTCAGTTGTGAATTGGACTGCTAATTGGTGTGATTTTTTAGTTTTTGTACCTGAAAACCGAACCCGTTACGTTTAATAGGTGCTGCCTATTAGTTTTAAAACTAATCTTCTAAATCTAAAAATTCTTGAGGGTTGTGTTCAATACACTTATTAATTTTGCTAATGGTTTGTGAGGAAATTTTATCAAGTAAGGCATAAAGTGTTATGAAAGATGCTAGGAGTTCTTTATTCCGTTCTAGGTCTTCACGTTTAACCGTAAAGTCCTCTAAAGTATCTGGATAATTATGTTGTTTTAGTGCTACTTCTACTCTTTCGAGGAGTGAAAGCATTGATTTATCATCGAAATACTTTATACCAGATTTAATTGCTGACCAACTTCGAGGCTGAGCCATAAAATATGCACTCCACCAATAAAATTCGATAAGTGATTTACTTACGTGATTATAATAAGCATAAAACATAAATAACGCTCGTTGACCTTCAGTTAGTTGCTCGTAAAATTGCTCTTTAATTTGGGAAACATTAGATGAACTTTGTTCAGCTACTTTGTTTTTATAAATCTTAATAAGTGGCACAAAACAGCCTTGACTTAAGTTAGTATGTGTTAATAAATCGAAATCCTGCTTGTTCATTTTTACAAGCACATTTATCACCCCTTGCTACAAATTATACAATATTTGGAATGACAGAAGGTATCGAAATCTTTTGGTTTTATATGTTCAATTAAAGTTTGTGAAGATTTGTACTTAAAGTAACGGGTGCGTTACTGGAACAGCGGTAATGCTTTTCCTTCTTCAAGTAACTGGACAGTTTAGTTGAACAAGGATACCCGAATTTAATGAAATTGTTTGGTTAATAATTGGTGATGATGAGGTTTTTCTCAATAAGGAGAGAACAATGGTAAAATATAAAGAATTTGAATTAATAACAGTTGCATACGATGAATATGAGTTTCATCCATCGTTTGCTTCGAAGATGACAAGTCAACTTACAGATAGTGGCAGTAAACTTTTGGAGGAGCCCATTGCGAACTGTGTATGTGCACTCTTTATTAACGAAGATAAGGTGATTTTTGATAGTAATGGGAATGGTTCTTTAAAGGGGGAGGTTATAGATTGGAGTAGTTTTGGAAGAGATGTTACAGTCAAATGGAGTTCTTCTGTTAAAAAGAATGTTCTACCAAGTAATAATGTTGAGGATTTAGAAATAACATTCAGTTGGTGCGAGGATTTCCCAGTTAGTTCATTAAAAAAAGGTAGCAAGAAAAAGACAAAGGTTGTTGACACAACTTCATATCCATTTGCTGTGGAATATTCAGGTTATCTCGAAACAGATGTTTCCTTTGAAATAAGTGTAATTAAAAATAATAGTGATGATAATAGTCAAATTTTAAAAAACACTTTTAATAAAGCAATAGTGAATTGGAATGATTTAAAAAAAACAAATGGTCGATTCATCAACTACTTAGGAGAATTTAAGAAAACAAGAGGAAAGTACAAAGTCCATATTGATTTAGGGAATGGCGGACAACAAGCAATAGATTATATATTAAATACATTGGCAGTGGAGTGCGTGGATTTTATTGAAAAAATTATAATTAAGCAAAGTTAACCACTACCATTTCACTTCTCTTTTTCTTCAGCTAATGGGGGCTAGAGCTCAAGATGGATCGCTGCGGCGGTCTATTTTCTTATTCGACTAACGAAGCAGGTTAGCTCAAGAAGGATATTAGTTGAAGAGAGTTGAATTATAGGGGGGAAAATGTATCATTGGGGATTTTCAACTAAAAGGTGCTTGAATATATCGGATTTTGACAATGATCACTGTGGCGGTCTTTTTTCTTCTTGAATTAACGGAGCAGGTTAGCGAAAGTAAGCAGTCGTCATTTTTGCTATTGAAATAGAAATATGAAACCTTTTCCCAATATGATCGTATTGAAACTAAAATCTTATAGTAGGATGCTGATTTAATGTCGTTAAAAATGAAACATGTGATGATTATGCTCCTTAATATTTTTGTAGTAAAATTCTGTGTGTAGACAAGGCTTGTCGGTTTTAACAAATATTTGCTTAAAGAAAGGATAATTTTGTCTAAATTCTCAAAAAAATTTAATGAATACTTTTATGCTTGGGGCGATGATGACCCTAATAAAAAAGTTTGGAGATACGGAAAATATGTATCTTTAAAACAATTGCATGGATATGACGATTATGTATATTACAGACCACGTAGGCAAAAGGCAGGAACGGTAATCATTTTGGGTGGTTTAAGTCTAATTGGGGCGAGTGGATATTGTCTATATAAAGGTGGCTCTTACCTCAAAGCCAAGTACGATAAAAGAAAGACAGATGAAGAAAATCTCTAGTCTAAAATAGGCTAGAGATTTTCTTTATACTTTTTTCTGAAAGATTAAACACTATCGTATGTATGACCTTGTATATAAGCATATATTGGAAACAATAGTTGTGGCTGCGAGGTTGTTTTGTAAGGCTGTTTTCTAAAAGATTGTTGTTTTTAGTTAAAATTTTGACTCTGTTAAAAATAGCGTTGATTTTCTTATTAAACTAACGGGGGCGAGAGTTTAATAAAGAGTCACTGTGGCGACTCTTTTCTTGTTGCACTAACGTTGCAGGTTACTTGAAGAAGGAAATGTTTAATTTGTTATTGAATTTAATAAAAATGACATTTATTTATGGCGAAGGAGTTTTATCTAATGCAGAAAGTAAGATACTTAATCCAAACAAAGAAACCTGGCGTTGATGAATTAGATATTATGTTGGCAGAGGAAAAGTTAGGTGCGATTTTTCCTGAACAGTACAAAGAACTTTTTAAGTTAGTAAATAATGCCGAAATCGGTGAATGGATTCTCTATCCTATTAAAACCCAAATAAATCCTAAAAAGACTTGGGATGATGTTGTTAGACAAAATAAGGAAGTAAGAGATGAAAGAATGTCTGAAGACCTTATTGCGATTGGTGATGATGGTTCGGGAGATATACTTTGCTTTAAAAAAATGAAAGGAAGAATGGGTGATACCATTTATCTCTGGAATCACGAAACAACAGAATTAGACGAATATGCACCTAGTTTAGATGAGTTTATTATTCTAATTTCTGAAGAAAATGATGAAATTGATGATGAGTAAAAAGTAAAAATCCTTGTAAGCTAACGGGGGCTTATGTGAAAGATGGGGTTGCTGCGGCGATCCCCTATTTGTTATTAAACTATCGGGCAGATAGTTCAATAAGAATTTAGAATATAAACTGTATTGTACCTAATAAGGGGGATGGTTTTGGTGGGGCTTAAGGAGTTAATTTATTTCCTTAATAAATTAGAAGACAGCAATATATTTTATAAACTAAATAAAGTTAGAAATGAAGCCATTATGGTTGAAATTACTGTACCAGGGCAACGTTGGGAAGTTGAGTTTATGGAGGATGGTATAGTAGAAATTGAAAAGTTCATAAGTGATGGAGACTTTTATGATGTTAAGGAAATAGAGACACTATTTAAAGATTTCAGTGATTAGTTCAAAGTTTTACTAAGCTAAGGGTGCTTAAGCGAAAAAAGGTTAGGTTGTTACGGCAGCCTTTTTCTTATTGAGCTCTAACGATTCAATTTAATAAGATACATAAAATAAACCTCATTTCTGAGTTTATGTCTTAAAATTCAATAATCCCAAGAATTTGTTTGTATTGCCTTGAAATTTATAGAAATGTGATTGGTTCTCATTGTCAAAAACTAATAAATAAGGCTTTTCCTGAACAGGAAAAATAATCATTACTTCATCTACTAGGTCATTGAACCATTGATTTTTAACCATAATATTAGGTTCTAAAGGGGTTTTTATCACAAACCCATTATTAGGATATGGGTTCAATTTCACGTAAACCCCTGTTATTCCTTCGAGAATTTTCACTACTTCTTGTTGTAAATCGGGGGTTTTTTGAACACTTTTTATAACTTCACCTTTTTTTATATCGATAATTTGTATTTGATGATTAGTTTGAGCCATAGCATTGGTTGTGTATAGTATAAAAATACAGAAACTTATTAAAACCTTTTTAATCACTCTAATCACCTCAAAGGTATTTTCCCCAATAATTAAGGTAGTATTAAAATGTCGATTATGTAGCAAAAATTTTGAGTTTGTGAATAATTGTACTTAAAGTAACGGGTAGCTATAATTTAAGATTTTCAGCTGCTTTGGCGGCTTTTTTTCTTATTCCACTAACGAAGCAGGTTAGCTGAACAAGGAAACTTAGACAACTGTATCGAATTTAAATAGGCAAGAAAAAATTTTTTAAGGAGTAACCCCAATGAAGGATCGAATATTCAAGTACATACAAAGAAATTTTCCTAATCTAACAAGCGATGTACATCTAAGGTTTGAACTAGGTGAGCCCCTTGAAAATGGAACGGATGAAAGAATCAATCAAGTTGTTACAAGAGTTACTACATTGTTTGAAGAAGTGTTTCATCCAGAAGATTATATTTATGTTTATATAAAAGATTGGGGAATAAATGAGGATATAATGTTTGGAAATACCACTCCAGAATATGTGTATGAATTATTAAAAGATCATAATATCGAAGTGGAAAATTTGTTCGAATTTGATGAGGATTATGATGAAATAGCTGGTCAAACAATTGAAATTAAGCAGGAATACAATGTGAAAATTGTGTACTCACAAGTGAAGTCTATTACTTACAAGGCTATTCTTGAGGGAATTGGAAATTATGAACAAGGTAGAGAACCTTCAATTGGTCAGTCTGTTTATTTCATTAGCACCGAGAAGGATTTAATATTTCATATGTATGACGATAGAGGTTGTATAATCCATTCTAATGAGGTTACGAAACTGATACATATGTATCGTAAATATAATAAATGGTTGGTTGATTATTGGCGTGATTATTTTAATGGCATTTTCAAGATGTCATAATCTTCCTTATACAGCTAACGGGTGCTTGACCTCAAGAATGATCGCTGTGGCGGTCTTTTTTTCTTATTCGACTAACTGGCAGGATAGTTGAATAAGGAGATAGGAAAAAAGGATATTCCAAAGTTTTTATAATAGATATTTATTAAATTAAATTAAAAGGGGAAGAGACTTTGCAAAGTAAAATACCTAAACACATAATTGCAGTATCAGCATTCGTTACTAATGAAAATAATGAAGTTCTATTAACAAAAGTTCAATGGAGATTAGATACTTGGGAAATGCCAGGAGGACAAGTAGAAGAAGGAGAGGCACTTGATAAAGCAGTCTCCAGAGAAGTGCTTGAAGAAACTGGACTGAATATTGAACCAATTGGTATTACAGGAGTTTATTATAATACAACTAAGCAAATATTATCTGTTGTCTTTAAGGCAAAGTACATTGATGGGGAAATCAAAGTTCCCCCAGAAGAGATTAACGATGCAAGATTTGTTAAGTTAAATGAAAATAATATTGACCAATTCATAACACGCCCACATATGAAATCCAGGACACTGGATGCAATGAACGCAGAAAATATAATTCCTTACGAAACTTGGGAAGTAAATCCTTATAATTTGGTAGGTAGGTTATTTTAGGTCTAATTCAACTAATGGGTGCAAGAGTTGAAGAACTTGGATTGCTGCGGCGATCCTTTTTTGTTATTGAGCTAACGTAGCAGAATAGTTTAACAAGAATTACGTTATTCAAAGGGGGAGTACATATGGGGAAATATGAAGTTAAGCAAATATACAATCTGTTGAATTTTGATT
>NZ_JBIWDU010000044.1:0-5097 GCF_044762155.1 Neobacillus sp. NPDC097160
ATATGTGAAAGCTGAGTTTTTAACATCATCTTTTGATGGAGTCCGACAGATCCGAATAAGGCACGTTCCAAATCATCCTTTTTCTTTTTCATACTGCTTTTTGCCATTCCAGCTAATACTTGTGGATCATCAATCCCATTGATGATTCCTTCAATCATTGATCGTCCGGACACACCCATAATGTCTGTTGCAACGGATGAAAGTTTGATATTAGCACCTTCCAACACTTTCTGCATTCTACTTATTTCTCTTGATCTTTCTTCAATAAGACTTCGGCGGTATCGAACAAGTTCCCGTAATTCTCTTTGATCTCGATTCGGAATGTAACTGTATTGAAGAAGACCGTGACGAAGCAATTTTGCGATCCATTCAGCATCTTTAACATCGGTTTTGCGTCCCGGGACAGCCCTGATGTGAGCAGCGTTGACAACCATTGGTTGAATGTCTTCTAATTCAAGAAGGTTATATATATTGGTTTCCAATAAACACCGGTACGTTCCATAGCAGCGTGAGAACAGCATTTACTTTTAATCCAATCTATTAATTTAATCAGATCGTGTGTCATAGTACCAAATGTTTGAATCTCCTTTCCTTTTGGAGTAATGGCACAAGCCGTAATGCTCTTCTTGTGAATATCTAATCCACAACATCGTTCATTAACAACATCCATTATGATCTTCCTTTCTACGGGCTGAAGTAAATTAAGGCTGGTGCAACAACCATATAAGATTAATCTATCCTGCGTGCTTCCCGTGAGGGAGCGACAATTTGTGGTGCACCTGGTCGTTAAAAATCAGTCTACCATGCGGGCTCGAGGCACCATAGTTGAACGACCTTCCTTCGCCAGCCTATAAAAAGGATTGACAGGAATAATGAAAACTAGACGGGATTATGAACCATTTTCATTCATTTGATGGTGCCGTAGCGCGGCATGGTTGTCTACCATGAAAATAAGTTTCTTCAAGAATAGAAAAATGACAATACTAAAAAAGACCCTGCTCAATCGTTAAAAAAAGAGGAGAGCGTTAATTAATTAGCCTATGGATTAGGGGTGACTGGATTAAGGTCAGTATCAGTATTGACACTTCCTACCCATTTTCATTCTCTGTGGTGCATCACTGATTTTGTGCTGCATGGATGGCTAACGGGCAGGTTAGTGGAAGAACTTTAGAATTAAACAAAAAGAGTTGTTTTCAATAGCAACCCTTTTAAGTCAACTCTTTGGACAATGTTTTATTTCTTATAATTGAGAGATTGCCTGTTGAGTTGACCATGTAGCACTGCTGAATGCCTGATAATTTGTAACAGCTGCTTGAAAATCCTTTTCACTTATGGTGGCAGTGGCATCATAAACAACAGCTGTTTGGAATCCATTCTCGATTAAGTCTCTCATATGGGATTCTACACAAATGTTTGATAAGACACCTGCCAAAATCACCTTTTCTTTCCTATGCTGACGTAATTGGTAAACAAGATCATTTGTCTGCGGACTGGCAATCTTATGGGCGGTCGCAATGACAGTTTGGTTAGATAAAATGTATGGCTTAAGTGAAGGGACCCAGTCGGCTCCTACAGAAGTGTAGTCATTTTGTTTTTGATATATTCGAAGCTTTAATAACATTTCTTGTTCAGCCCCAGTAAATTGCCAACTATAATCATGGGGATATATATAATGGGGGGATATAAAAAGTTGATATCCTTTACTCACGGCTGTACTTATTAGAATTTCAAGGTTACCTAGTGTGTTGTAATGCTCAATAATTTTTTTTGTTAAATGGTATCCTTTACCTCCGGGGGACAGAAAGTCATTTTGTGGGTCCGTTATGACAATTGCTGTATTAACGGGATTAGGTATAAACATTTTTTACCTCCAATTCACATAAATAAGTTTCCTGTATTTTAATTCAACTTATGTTCTTTGTTGAATATATATTGATGGGCGCTTGGACAAATTCTATTTTTAATGGAGCTTTGGTATTAATTTGGAATAGTCTCTTTTTTTAGCAAAGGGAAAGTTTGTGAAGAAGTGTACTTAAACTATAGGGTGCTTGAGCTTAATAAAGGGTCGCTGCTGCGGCTCTTTTATTATTGTTCTTCTAACGTGGCTGTTGAATTTAATAAAAATTCAGTGTGCTAAATTGGGATTATGTGCTGATTTTGTAACAATTGTTTTTTTTTATTTAAATCCACTATGATATTATTTGAACATGGTCCATCAAAGGAGGATTTTTTTGATTAATGATTTACTTATAGAAGCAAAGGAATATATTCGTTCTTGTTATAGAGAATTAAATAAAACTGAACAGGAACTAGATAATAGGTTAAAAGAAATTAGTAAACAGATATTAGACCAAGGTTATTATGAACACACTGCTGTGGAACTGGAATATGGAGCAAAAGTAGCTTGGCGTAATAGTAATCGTTGCATAGGCAGATTATTTTGGGATCACTTAAATGTTATCGATAAAAGGAATTTAAATTCAGAAGAGGAAATTATTGAAGCTTTATTTGAGCATATCGAATATGCAACTAATAGGGGACGGATCCGCCCTACAATCACAATTTTTTCACAAAAAACTTCTAGTAAAAAGATAAATATTTGGAATCACCAATTAGTCCGCTATGCAGGTTATAAAACTGAAAAAGGTGTTTTAGGGGATCCGCACTCTGTATCCTTTACTGAGACTTGTATAAATCTAGGATGGGAGCCGAAGTTTGGAAAATTTGATGTTTTACCCTTAGTTATTCAAATTAATGAGAACCCTCCAAAATTAGTCGAGATTCCAGAAAGACTTCTTCTCGAAGTTCCAATACTCCATCCTCATTACAATTGGTTTAAAGATTTAAACCTGAAATGGTATGCAGTACCGATGATTTCTGATATGATTCTAGAAATTGGTGGCATTACTTATACTGCGGCTCCATTTAATGGCTGGTATATGGGCACGGAGATAGGAGCGCGAAATTTAGCAGATGAAACGCGGTATAATATGCTTCCTCAAATAGGAAATTTAATGGGGTTGGATATTAAAAGTAATATATCTTTATGGAAGGATAGGGCACTTTTAGAATTGAATACAGCAGTATTACACTCTTATAAGGAAGATGGGGTTAGTATAGTAGACCATCATACGGCTGCTCAACAATTTAAAAAGTTTGAAGAAAAAGAAATGGAGAGTGAAAGGTCAGTAACAGGTGATTGGACTTGGCTCATTCCACCCTTATCACCAGCTACAACACATATTTTTCATAAACCGTATAATAATGAAATTAAAAAGCCCAACTATTTTTATCAAAGGAAACCATAATAAGTTTTAAAGAAACCAACAAAAATGTTGGCTTCTTTAATTTAGTTTTCGATTTTTAAACACTGCTTTTCAACTAAAAGGGTTCTATGCTTAAATAAGGCATCTCCTATTCCTTGTTCAACTATCGTGACAGATTGTGAAGAATTGTACTAAAAAAAACTGGTGCTTATATTGAAGACCAGCTGCCGATCCTTGGCGGCTTTTTTTTATTAAACTAAAGGCGTTCTTTACTTTAATAAAGAGTCAAGCCCTTTTCTTCTTCAACCAAATGGAAGGTTAGTGGAAGAAGAAGTTGTTTATTAAATTCGCAATTGACCCATTTTGCGTAATAAGAAAAACCAATTTATTTTAAATAAAAAAGGCACCCATAAGGTACCTAAGGAGAGCATGTTTCTGGAACTTTAATAGTATATGAAATTGTTTAGTATTTGGTAACGGAAATACAAAACCCCCTAAAAGGGGGCTTAGAGAAAATTAATATCCAAATGGACCTGATGGACAACAAGGGTTGACTGGACATCCACACATTGTATGTGTTTCACAGCATTCATTTACACATGATTCTGTGTGGGGAAAATAATGTTGATGATTAACATGATGCTTGTTGACTGTTGTCGTATGAGAAGGATGGACATGAGAGACTACTTTATTAAATAAGTTTGTTTTTACGTATTGTTGTGCAGGGTCAACTAGTCCCGGGTCATACTGAGTTGGAAACACTTGTGGCGGACAGTAAGTTGGCGGACAAGGTGGTGGCGGGCAACATTGGGCTGGCATTGGTTGTACAGGTGCTATCATATTTGGCATCATATTTGGCATCATATTTGATGGTGGAAAATTTCTATTCATCGTTAAATAACCTCCATGTGAATTTGTCTTGTGTCACCATTAATCTATGTGAACTTTTGTTTTTACGGACTAGTCGTATACCTAATTTAGAAATATTCAATGAAGCACTCTACGATGTTTTTGGACACAAAAATATGCAGTAAAGGGTCGAGATAATTCTAACAAAAGACACCAAATGCAAAGTTAAAAAAAGAAGCGTCGCTTAGACACGCTGCAATAAAAATGGACAACGTAAAAAAGGAGCCATTAAGGCTCCGAAGCAAAAAGGTTTAGCAAAGGATATTTTGTTCAGGTTTATTTTATATCATTTTTTAAGAAGTAACTCAGACACATTGGAGTTGGCACAAGGCATATGAGTGGAGATTTCCAGGGTGACTGTCTTGTCTGAACAAAAATTATCTTTTCCTAAAATTGAAAAATAAATCCATTTATAGAGAAGTAAATAAAATATTCGTTATGTCGCATTTCGAATAAATAGTGAAACAATCGACGGAAATGGCGACTTAAGGAGATGCAGATTTTTTTAATTTCGACCTACTGGTGATGCTAGTGGGACAGAAGGAGATATTGCTGTTAGATGTACTAATGATGTTCCGATTTGAGTATATCCAGCATGAGGGAGGCGTGGTTTTACACCAGACCCACAACCAATTTGTATAACTCCAGCATTGGCGATTATGCCAATTTTTAAAAAATTTATTTCAAATGTTTGTTTAAGATGTTTATTCATTTCATTCACCTCTTATTAATATATGATCAAAAGTTAGGTTTATTTCCGATTATAAAGCCATCGAAAAGAATTAATTGCACACTACGAGAAAAATGTGAACTAAAAGGGAGGGGGCTTTTATAGAACCATTATGCGGATTTTCTTATTAAACTATAGGGCAGGATAGTGGAACAAGGATTCAGAGTTAGTTAGATAGAATTAGTTAAGTAT
>NZ_JBIWDU010000045.1:0-4808 GCF_044762155.1 Neobacillus sp. NPDC097160
CTTTATGGAGTTTAAAAGCTAACTTGTTATTAAGCTAACTGGGGCAAGAGTTGAAGAAGCTGCGATATTTGGCGGCTTTTCTTATTGAAGTAACGGGGCAGGTTAATTTAATAGGAAGTTATCGTTAATGAAAACAAAAAGAAAAGGTGCATCTATTAGTCATAATTAGAAGCCCTTTTATTACCTGTAGGAAATCATTAATATTTCAAATCGACACACTTGCAAAAAAATTCATTATGGATTGCTGCAACAGCTCTTTTTTCATCATGAGCCTTTACACCAAATACTAAACTTATCTGAGATGATCCTTGATTCATATGTATCATTTCAATATTAATTCTTTTTTCTGCAAGAACCCTCGCTGCTCTGGCAATGCTTTCAGCATTATGATGCATTTTTCCTCCGATAAGCATAATTAAAGCAATATTACGTTCAATAGTTACTTTATCTGCCGAAAGTTCCGTACTAATCCGTTGTATTAGTTTACTTTCTATTATCTGATCTAATTGATTTTCATGTAAAACAAGATTAAGAGCATCAACCCCCGATGGTATATGCCTATAATAAAGTTGAAAATCTTCAAGGATCTGAAGCAGCTTTCTTCCAAACCCAACTTCTTTATTCATTCTATACTTGCTAACATAAATGATGCATAAATTATTTTCACTGGAGATTTCAACTACTGGTTCATTTTTATTATCATGAGTATTAGTCATTTTAGTACCTGAGACCGCAGGTTGAGATGTATTTTTTAAGTTTGTTTTTACTAACGTATCTGATGCTAATGAACTCTCTCTAAAGTTTACACCCTTCATCTCATCATCCCCTAATAGTCATTAACTTTTTATTATTTCCTCGTTTATATTCCAAACACAAAAAACCTCTTCTACAATAAATAAGAAGAGGTCATAACAAACTATTTCATTCCTCCCCTTATCTTCCAGAAACAATTCTGCAGAAATTAGCACCTTTTCAAGTAAAACTTGAAGGTTGCTGGGCTTCATAGGGTCTGTCCCTCCGCCACTCTGGATAAGAGTTTTTAATATAGTCACTTTAATTATTTATAAAAATATACCAGAAGGATATTTCTTAGTCAATCCTTAACTAGTACACTGGTAAAAAATCATTTAATAAAATGCGTATGGCCCTTGTTAAACTAAAGGGTGCTTTAGTAGAACAGCAGGGGTTACTGCGGTAACCCTTTTTCTTGTTCCACTAACGAAGCAGGATTGTTGAAGAAGAAAAAGAATAGTATAAGTTATAGAATAAAGTGAAATCAGGGATATGGAGGATAGTGAAAATGCCAGATATAAACCATAAAACCTACATTAAAGTACCTTTAGAAGAAGTGTATAAAACAGTTTCAACATCTCAAGGTTGGAATGCTTGGTTTACAGATGACACATCTTTAGAGATAAACCCAGATGGAACAGGTGAATTACGATTGAGATGGACAAATTTCGGTAGTGAAAATGTAAATGTTGAAGATGGGGGGAAGATTCTTGAGGCAACTCCAAACAAAAGATTTGTTTTTCAATGGTCACCAGGAGAACAAAATTCAACAGTAACTTTTAAACTTGAGCCTTATAAAGACGGAACATTAGTAGTTCTTAATGAGACGGGCTATACAAATTCAGGAAAAGACTTAAAAGCCTGTATTGGATGTGCAGTGGGTTGGGGAGAAGCATTAACACTTTTAAAGATATACTTAGAGTATGGAATTGTGTTAAAACAGGATTTGTAATTCTCTAAGTTATTGGTGTATGGAGTCTTTGAAAAGTAATGAACATAAAGGTGATTGTGGTAATAATCCAATTTTTATTCAACAAAAGGGTGCTTTAGTTGAACAGCGGGGGGTTGCTGCGGCAGCCTTTTTCTTATTCCACTAATGGGCAGTTTTGTTTAAGAACGGGGATATATTTATTAGCCAATAAACAAATAAATCCATCCAAGAGGGATTCTCCAAGGATAGATTTATTTGTAATTCCAGCTATCTAAACATTCTTTAGTTGGCAGGATTCTTCTTCCAGTCACTTTTCTTTTACTAACAACTATCCCGCAGTGTCACTTCTTCTTAAACTCCTAATAATCTAATTGACGTAAATACAATAAGATTTCATTTTCATTTAGTTTTTTAAACTTATACTTACGAACTTGGCTTTCAATTTTCTTTTTGTCATCATCTTTACTACTGAATAAATCTACTAAGTGCAAAATTACTTCTGTCAACACAGTTACTACTCCACCTGACCATACTGCCCCTAATTCCCAACCTAATTTTTCTGTATCAGAAAGTTGTGACTTCGCTAATTCATCCATTTCTTTTTTGTATTCGCCTTTGATTAGAATATATTCTTCCTTATTTCTAAAGGCTAATAGTAAATCTTCAGCATTATAAACTTCGAAATAAGCATTTTCCTTCTCTAATTGTATTAATTCATCCAGTACAGTTCCTTCACTTTTCTCTACTGTTTTCGCAATAGCTTGAATTGTTTTGACTGAATAATGATTGACACTTTTTTTATTAACACTTGAAAGCATTTGCTGACTGATTCCAGTTTCTTTAAATACATCGTATCGTTTTTTCCCGTTCTTTTGCAGATAAATATCTAATAGACTCATTTTAAAATTCTCCTTTCCCTATAATAAATTATTTTTTACTAAAAAATTTTTTGCTTAATTATATTTTAGTATATGTGTAAAAAAATGTAAATTGTTATTTTATTTAATAATCAATGAATTTTATTTTTTCGTTGTATCACGTAAGTTTGTGAAAGTTTGCACTTAAACTAACGGGTAGCTTTAGTTTAAGATTGAGATGCGACAGGCAGCTCCTCTTTCTAGTTGAACTATTGGGCAGGTTACTTTAAGAAGGAATTAATTAATGGAATATAGAAATTATAATGTATTGAATTTATATTTACTTAAAGCGAGGACATTTAATGGCAAAGAAACCTTATGGGAAGCATTGGAAAGGTTTAAAAGGGTACAGGGTAGTAGAAGGGAAAGATGTGTATAATCACTATTTTGGTGGAAATGAATGTGATTTGCCAGATTGTAAATTGTGTGGAGAAAAAATGCATCTAATTTTTTGTTTTGATTTAAAAGATGAAAGGCTTTCCGAAATAAAAAATGATGAACTAAATATTTTACCATTAGTATCTTGCTTGAACTGTTCAATGGTATGGGAACCTCAATATTTTCAGTTAAGTGATGGGGGTAAATCCATTCAAGTAATAAGTCAGGAAAATACAGAAGATTGGATTCAAGATAAGGAATACAGGCTACCTGTACCACTTCCAAAGACAAATGTAAACCTAATTGAAATGAAAGCCGAAGATATTCCAATTAATAAAGATAATTATGATACAGCATTTGATTTATTTGGTTCGGAATATTTATGCCGACTTTTGGGTGCACCTTTGTATGATGAAGTTCCTGAAGATTTAGAGTGTCCAATTTGCAATCAAGAAATGAAGTACATTGCCGCAGTTACACAAGACCTCGGGGAAAGGGAACTTATTTCAGTTGTGGATTTTCAATTAGGTGAGATGAATATTTTCTATCATTTATGCAAGGATTGTTTAGTAATAAAAACTCAAATACAAGGAACATAATAAAGAATCTTGCACTTCAAAGGAGATTTTATAAGGTAGGGCTGGTTTAACAGCCTTTCTTTAATCGAAGTAAGTTTGTGAAATGTTGTACTTAAGCTAACGGGGGCTTTAGTGAAAAAAAAGACTGTCTTTATGACGGTCCTTTTTTGGTGAGATTAACAAAAATTTATTTTTGTAAAGTTCGCGAAAGAATGTACTTAAACTAACGGAGCAGGATAGTTTAGGAAGAAGTTAAATATGAGAGAAGAAGGTTTACCTGATTACTTTAATAGGTTTTGTTAAATATTATTGTTGTTTTTTAGGTATAAAATATGTGAACGTCCAAATCGGACGTTCCCGTTCTTATTCCTTTAAAGCCCCCTATAATGGAATAACTGTAAAGCTAATAAATCTTTTTAAAAACTGCGTTTAGCTGCCCAAGCTCCTTGCATTTTACTAAGGAATACAATTTGGCCAATATGATAGGCGTCGTGCATTGCTAAACTCTTCAGTTCAATCACTAATGGATTGTCTTCAGGGATCTCTCTATACAAATCTTCTAGTTCTGATGTTGCTAGTATTTTTTCTAGTTCACGATGAACATAAAAGTATTCTTGTTTTGTTTTCTGCCAATTTTGAGACGTCTTAGTTGGTAATCGATATGTAGCGTCATTATTTTCTGCCTTTGGTTCATTTGTTGTTTCACCAAGAAATCGTAACAGAATTCTTTTTTCAAAGAAAAGCAAATGACAAACTAATTCCCAAATGGAATGTGCCCCCTCAACTGGTTTCCAAATTGCCTGTTCAAAAGTGATATCCTCTAGCACTTTTTCAAGTGGTGGAAACCAGTCTTCTTGATCTAAGCAACTTGCCCATTGCTGTAACAAAAGTGTCCTTACATCCATTTTCTATTCCCTCCAATTTAATCCCTTTAATAGATAATCCCTTGGTCAAAATTCATTTGCGGCGTGTTGTATATAGCTATTAAACTGCCCTTTAATGGAACAATGAACGTTCCGTTATTCGGAAAATTCTAATAACATTTTATCATATGTTGTGTTAAATGAAAAAGAACAGCTGTCTTAAGATTGGGTTGCTGCGGCATCCTTTTTTTATAGTGCTAAACCAGCTAATAGTTTGTCAATATTTTTCATTAAAAACTTAAAATATCTCATGTTATACTAAAAATGTGCATACCAAATAACCCTCCGT
>NZ_JBIWDU010000046.1:0-3748 GCF_044762155.1 Neobacillus sp. NPDC097160
AATAGTAAGAACATGTGGTCAAGAATAGTTGTTATTGTACATTTCCTGCCTATTTTATTTTTAATCAGCACTTGTCCATTCAGTTTTATTCTGAGAGCATATATTATTACTACCACCGCCAGCAACATCCAGCATATATAAATACCTCCGAAGAGGCGTTTGCATGTTTTGCAGACGCTTCTTTTCATTTTTAGAAATTGTTTAAGCAAATCGCTAATTTTGTCCTAACACGATGATGTTTGTCCAATCAACCCTTGTCTTAAGAAAATATATATATATACATATTAGGAGTGTTTTTCCTTCAAATAACCCAATAGGTGGTGAAAAATATGTGGGGATCATGTGGATATAGCGGCGGTTACGGCTACGGCTACGGCGGTGGTTATGGCGGCGGTTCAACTTTTGTTTTAATCGTTGTATTGTTCATTCTGTTGATTATCGTACTAGCTAGTGTTTAAAAACTAACCGGTATGAATCAATTTCAGCTGAGGCCAACAAAAATTTGGAGCAGTATAACTTGACACGCCTTCACTGTCAGGTGTTAAATACAGTTTATGAAAAAGATGAAATTACAAAAGAGGCTATATTTGAACTACTTCGTAATTTTGTTGATGAATCCTATCTCAGTGAGATTCTCAATAATTTTGCTTTAAAAAATTGGATGAACCAATTGAATAATTCAGAATCAGGTACGACTTTGATTCAATGACTGAGGAAGGAAAGGTAGCTTTTACCGAAATCCTGTCCACTCAACAAAAAACAAGAATGGAATTGTTTCAGGGTAATACAAACGAGGAATATGAAATAACTGTCAAAGTACTTAAACAATTGATTGATATTGCAACAAGTTAACGTAAAAAATAAAACATGCCTTTCTTTTACTATAAGGGGCAAGAGTTGAAGATCCAGCTGCCATCTTGGTGGCTATTTTTTATTGAACTAAAGTGGCAGGATAGCGCAAGAACGCAAAACAAGGAGGGTACAGTATGAACTGCACCCTCTACTTAATAAACTACATATTATTGTAACTTATTATATTCTTCGTCTGTTACTGGTTCCATCCATACGGAAGGACCTGCTGTACATCTCCTTCAATTGTAAGATGAACAAACCAGCTGTCCGCTGCAGTACCATGCCAGTGTTTAACGTTCGGAGCTATTTCTACTACACCTCCTGGATGTAATTCTTGTGCAGGCTTTCCTTCTTCTTGATACCATCCTCTTTCGCCAGTAATCAAAAGAATTTGTCCTCCCGGATGTGAATGCATGTAAGAATATCGTTTAAAGATTCCTATCCAACAAAATCCCCACTTGTTCTGCTATCACTTGAGGTGGTTCTGGTATTTCATTCGTAAAATACGTTTCCATCATTCCAACAATAGCTGTTCCAAAAAATTTAAGAATAACATCTTTACTTAATCCTTTATTTATTCCTTGAGTTATATCTACATCCCCCTTTAACTCTTCTATGACAAACTCAAGGAAGCGACTGCGAAAATAAGGAGCGCCACTGCTTGCTAACATAGTCGAAAAGAATGAATAATTAATTTTAAGGTATTCGTATAAAGTGAGATTCGCATCTTTAAAAGTCAAATTAGATGCAGACTCGCAGTGTCTCCTCACTTCGTTGATATGTTCTTCGGTGATCTTATCCAGAAGGTCATATTTATCCATGTAGTGGTCATAGAAAGTCCTTCGCCCAACGTTTGCCTTATCAGAAATTTCCTGAATTGTAATTTTATCAAAATTTTTTTCTGACATTAGTTCAATAAAAGCGTTTTTTATTGCTTCTTGAGATTTCAACATTCTTCTATCCGTCATTGACATTATAGTAATCACCATACTTTTTTAAAATAACCGCACAATTTTAATCTGCTTGTGCGATAAGGCACAAAACGTATTCATTTGATTATTGCAGACATCCTGTTTTCATTTTATATTATACACAGATGTGCGATATCACATCAATGTATATTTCTCCAAAAAGTCAAATTTGATTGCCTTTTGCAAAATAGAAAATGAAAGAAGGGAGAATATATAGCGCCAAATCCAAAAGAACTTCCCCGTGCACTATATGTTTGGAGATATTGCTCCCAACAAGAAAAATAAAATCGAAAAATGAATCTAGGAGGAAATAAATATGACTGACAATAAAAAAGTTTGGTTTATTACAGGTGCTGGACGTGGAATGGGCGTGGAGTTTGCAAAAGCTGCCCTTGCCGAAGGTTACCGAGTTGTTGCAACTGGTCGTAATACCGATAAGGTAGCCAAAGCTCTCGGTGATGCCGAAAATCTACTAATCGTGAAACTGGATATTACTAACCCAACGGATGCCGAAGCTGCCGTCAAGTTGGCAGTTGACCGATTTGGACGCATTGACGTATTGGTCAACAACGCTGCAAACTTCTATGCTGGATTCTTTGAGGAAATGACCCGACAGCAGATCGAACGTCAAATCACGACCAATCTCTTTGGACCGATGAACGTCACCCGTGCTGTGTTGCCTGTGATGCGTAAGGCTCGTTCTGGACACATTATTACAATCTCTTCTCTTGCGGGATTGATCGGATCTGAGTACAGTTCTGCTTATACTGCTTCGAAGTTCGGTGTTGAGGGTTGGATGGAGTCGTTGCGTTATGAAGTCGCTCCATTTGGCATCAAAACAACCGTAGTCGAACCAGGTATGTTCCGTACCGGATTTTTGGAGGAAGAAACAACAACATGGCACGAGTTGTCAATCGATGATTACGAAGAGCGTAGTGCACAATCTCAAGTTTTTTGGGAAGCACAAAAAGGCAATCAGACAGGAGATCCTTCCAAACTTGCAAAGGCTCTAATCACCATCGCAAGTCAAGATGAACCACCGTTTCGTTTTTTTGCTGGTGCAGATGCAATCGCTGGTGCAGAGCAGAAAGTCGCTGAACTTCAACAACAGATCAACGCCTATCGTGACTTGTCCAACTCCCTTGGTTACGAGGATGCAGAAACTGTCAGACGGAAGTTAACTGAGCTCCTTAAGAATCAATAATGTAGCATAAACTTACAATTGTGTATGAATGGTTCGCACCAGTAACTGATGGAGAATATAACAACGCAAAAAGGCAGAACCTTTAAAGGGCACGATGTATCGCGCAAGAGCGTTCCATCCTTTGTTGTTAAACTAGCTACATCACCTGAATTGGAAGTTCTCCTTAGTTTAGGGTAAACAAATCCGAATAGACAGGCGATAGAAAATCATTTGACAAAAGGGGCTACCCAATTCGGTTGCCCCTTTCAAGGGGGAATCTCTAATTAAAAGAGAGCATGGTATTTACCCTTCAGAACGCATGGTTACTTACGTCGATGGGATATTTGCGATTGCTTTGACGCTCCTCATTATTGAAATCAAAATTCCAGAGCCCGTTCGTGCGGCAATCTTTTAGAAGGGAGAGCAAAATAAATGAAGGTTATAATATTTGGGGCTACTGGTATGGTTGGTCAAAGTGCATTACGGGAATGTTTATTGGATGAAAAAGTTCAGGAAATCCTTACGATTGGTCGAAATCGTACAGGTCAGCAACATAAAAAACTAAATGAAATCGAGCTTAATAATTTAACTGATTTATCGTCAATAGAAAATAAAATAACAGGATTTGATGCTTGCTTTTTCTGCCTTGGAGTATCTTCTACGGGTATGAAGGAGGAGGAATATACAAGAATAACGTATGATATCACGCTATCAGTTGCCCAAACTTTAGCAAGATTGAATC
>NZ_JBIWDU010000047.1:0-1565 GCF_044762155.1 Neobacillus sp. NPDC097160
GATTCCACGGAAATTCACTGCTCGAGCGACGTGAAATTGTTGAGCAATGTCCACACCAACAACGAGGTGTTTATCGGAAATTCTTTCTATTAGTTGATTTTGTTTGTTCTGCATTTTAAACTTCATAGTAGGGTTCCTCCTAAAAGTTGTGAGTTAGAGTGGTGTCTATACTCATATCATACTGAGGAGCCCTATTTTTTTCAAAGTCGAAAAATAACGATCTACAGGAATGCTAAACTGCTTCGTTAGTCGAATAAGAAAAAAAGACCGCCGCAGCGATCATTCTTGAGGTCAAGCACCCGTTAGCTGAAGAAGAACTTTACTTTAATAATGTCCTTTTTAACATAAACCGTGGTGGAGATCCGAAATCTTGTTCTGCTTGAAAATACGCTAATTTTCCGTGTATGCAAGAAATAATTGAAGGCATACCATACCATATCAATTCTTCTATTGCAGTTTTAAGGGGCAACTCTTTACCATCTACACCTGAATGCCAAGACATTACATAACAGTTTTTACCTGCACCTTGTTCTTTTATCAATTTTTCTATTTCTTCTGGGTCAGAGTTAGGTTTGGGGATTTCAAACATAAATTCATTTCGAAGAGTATCTAAATAATTGTGATTTAATCTTCCTATTGCATCTCCGCGTTTTTTTGACGAAGATAATTCAAACAACATCCTTTGTTGAATCCCTTTGTTAAAGAAAGATTTAACAATAATTTCTTCAATTTCTTTGTTCATCACAACCCCTCCCACAACTTAATTTTACCATAATGCCCCATATATTGTGGATATTCTTATTAAACTATCCTGTTCGTTAGCTGAATAAAAAAAGCGATTGCTCTTATTGAACATTAGCACCCATAAGTTTAAGTATAATCCTTTACAAGTTATTATAAATTTAATTCCAGCCATTCATCAGTTTCTTTAAAACCAAACTTCTTATATACAGGTCTGCCTAATTTTGAAGCCCCAAGCCACAGTTTGGATACACCTAATTCCTTCGCTTCGTCAACCAACTTCTTTAGTAAACCTGTCGCAATTCCTTGCCCACGATAATCTTCACTGGTAAACATATTGGTGATATATCCTTTTTTTCCAGTTTTATTTGTGTATGAAGGTGGAAAGTCATAAATTATGATTGCACCGCAAGCAATAATTGCTTCGTTATCCTCCACCAACAACTGAATTAAAGTACCTTCACTTAGCTTATTTTTAAAGAATTTGTAGAGTTCTGTATCAATGTCTATATTGGGTTCAATACCTTCATCAACCAATTGCTTTTTTCTTAAACCAATCAATTTATTAATATCATTTAAATTTGCCTTCCGGTATTTCAACATCTAATTCACTCCCATATCAATTACCTCAAATTAGTTTAGCATATTTCTTGTTGAACTAACCTGCCCCGTTCGTATTATAAGGTCAGCCAGAAAATATTTCTGGTTGACCATTTTTTATTTGGTCTTATTATAACAGTAGCCAAGGTAGAACGTATCTGCCCGTGGGGCTTGACCCCGTCAGCTAAACCGTTCGCCCCCTACTTGTAGAAACATGATTGAGG
>NZ_JBIWDU010000048.1:0-1545 GCF_044762155.1 Neobacillus sp. NPDC097160
CTCATTTCATTTAATCGTTAAATCCATATCGAGGGTTATGAAATCCTGCGAATAAGCGAGTATTCGTGAGAAAATCGTATTAAACTGAGGGAGTTCAATAAGAGTTACTACAAAATATACTTGTTGTTTGAGAAGAAGTTTATTCTTTTTATTAAAATGTTATTGTTGTTCTTGCTTATTTTGGAGATATATAGAACACATAAAAGAAGTTATTAATTGAGAGGAGGAACAATTAATTGGTGGAATTATCTCGGTCTCAACAATTGGCTATGGACTATATTACCAATTATGCCAGGAACCATAATCTTGAAGCTAAAGCAATAATAAATCATATACTAAAAATGTCGAATATCCCAGATGACATTTCGAAAAAGCGCTTATAAGTTTAAAAGCTAACGCACGAATTGGACTCCATTTTCATCCCGATAGACCAGATTCAACTATGAAAAGCGTTGCCGAAGTACTATTAGAGCAGGGAATATATAGGAGTCAGTTTGAAACACTTATATCAAACGGTAGCGTATCTGCTCTTCCAGGTGGTGAACGTGACCTTTGGGAGAATAGAATCTTTGGAGGAGCATATCAAACGGAGGGTACAACTAATAATCAACGCCCAAAATACGGTGCACTGAATGTAATGTTACACTCAGATGGACCTGCTCCACGTTTTGGCTCATGTTACTTTCTTTTATCTCCCAAAGTTTCATATCGCTCTACGTTTACGTATTTAGATTCTCATCAAGACCCAAGGGAAAAGGGGACGTATGAAGAGTTTGATATGATTTTAGCTGCACTCTTAGAAGAGGCGTTCTCTAGGGAATCTGCAATTGGTGAAAGGGATATGACACCAACAATATTAATAAATCATTTACTGGATAAACTCAAGAAAAAGTTAACGGACCTCGAAAAAAAGAACCAAATCGGAATCTTAATCACTACATCGAAGCCCAAGTTCATGGGGATATTTCACTTAAAGAAGATGTGGAAGTGCTTGTTGCAGACCCTTCTTTTAAAGAGACGATTATCGGAACAACTTTAAAAAAACTATGTCTTAAGTATTCAATTGAATTATATTGGCATAGGGGCTTTGTCCTTAAGGTAGGTGAAGTTCCTTCTGACTTTAGAGGACCATCCATGCCTTCTCTAGCAAAACGCATTTCACAAAATAATTGTATCAATGCAAGTGTAATTGGTTGTGCCGTAATGGACCTTCACCGTAATCCTCAAAATTGGAAGGAGCGCGACAGCTTTAAGGAGGTACTTCAGGAATTAAAGCTATTGTGGCATGTTCTAGTTAGATATGGAAAGTCTTATACGATATTGAAATAATAAGGGGGATTCTTTTATGTCTCCCTTTTATTTTATAAATACGATTGTGAAGTAATGCACTAAACGGGTGCTTTTCTTTAAGATCAGGCTGCCTTGATTGGCGGCTTTTTATTATGCCACAAACGGCGTTCGTTAGCTTAATAAAAAAGCGCCACTTGGAGTATCGCCCCGTTAGCCAAACATGAAGCAGAGCCTAACCACAAAAAATATAAGAAA
>NZ_JBIWDU010000051.1:0-1313 GCF_044762155.1 Neobacillus sp. NPDC097160
TGATATTATCCCCTTTAGGTAGACAGTGTAAAAAAGTCCATTATTTCTTATGGATGATACACTACTACTTGGAGGGGATTTTTCTATGGCAAAAAAAGGACAAACTTTTCAAAACTATACAGAAGAATTTAAGATGAAGGCGGTCGAAATGTATATTAGTGGCGATGTGAGTTACGCTATTCTATCTAACCAATTGGGTCTTCGAAGTCCAACTCAATTGAAAATATGGGTAAAAAAATTTGAGGAGGGCAATAAGCTCACTGATCAAAGGGGGAAACATACGTCTACAGACAATCCCCTTAAAGGACGACAAAAAACAAAGTTTAACAGTGTAGAGGAAGAACGGGATTATTATAAGGCTCAGGTTAGCTATCTAAAAAAGCAGTATCCAAATCTTCACGGGGAGGTGAAATCAAAAAAGCAATAAGATTTGAGATTATTCATGAGTTGAAAGGAGAATACCCGGTTACTTGGCTAACTGAAATTGCCGAGGTGCAGCGATCAGGCTATTACAAATGGGTAAAGACGATTGAGGCCCGTGAAAAGAAAAAGGAGCAGGATCAAGACCTTATGGATCAAATGCTTTCTATCCACCTCAAACACAAGGAATATGGTTATCCTAGAATGGTAATAGCCCTTAAGGAAGAGGGCTTCGAAGTCAACCATAAGAAGGTTTATCGTTTAATGAAGTTGATGGATATTCAGTCGGTGATTAGAAAGAAATGGAGATACTTTGGCAAGAAAGGGTCTAAAGTATTCGAAAACCTGGTCAACAGGGAATTCGACGAGAGAAATGAAAACGAAGTACTAGTAACTGATATCACCTACATACCGTTCCAGAATCGTTTTTATTACCTATCTGTTATTCAGGATCTCTATAATAATGAAATTGTTTCATGGAAAATATCAGATAGAAATAACATGAAATTGGTTTTGGATACAGTGGAGGATCTAAATAAAAAAAGAAACGTGCACGGAACCATTCTCCATTCGGATCAGGGATTCCAGTACACGTCCAAAAAATACAACAAACGAATAAACAAATATGGCATAAAGGGCAGCCACTCTCGCAAAGGAAACTGCCTGGATAATGCCTGTGTTGAATCGTTCTTTTCACACTTTAAAACAGAAATGTTGTATCAAACTGATTGTAAAACAGAGGAAGAGTTAATACAAGCAATAGAAACATATATGTATCATTACAATTATAAAAGGTTCCAAAAACGACTAAACCATCGTGCTCCAGTTGAATACCGGATCACGATGGCTGCATAGTCTTTTTTAGAGCTGTCTACTTGACGGGTGTAAGTCCA
>NZ_JBIWDU010000052.1:0-1312 GCF_044762155.1 Neobacillus sp. NPDC097160
AAAGTTGTGAGTTAGAGTGGTGTCTATACTCATATCATACTGAGGAGCCCTATTTTTTTCAAAGTCGAAAAATAACGATCTACAGGAATGCTAAAGGGGGCTTATGTTAAAGATGGGATAGCTGCGGCGATCCCGTTTTCTTATTGATCTAACGGGCAGTTTAGTTTAAGTATATTTCTTCACAATGTTATAAAAAGCGGAACTCACTAAATTAGAAGAATCGGCTTCTTTTATTATAAAATTTATTATTATTTTAGCTTGTTGTTAACACCTTATTTTACTTGGAGTTGAAATTGGAATAAAGTCGACACTCATTAGTACCGTTATTTTGGCAATTATCTCATTTGGAGTTACACTTTTATTAAAGCAAGAGAAATACTACAAGAAAATTAATTTAATGTTATAATTTTGATATAATATTATTTGTTTGAAAATTTGTTCTCTTTAAAATAAATTTTTATAGTAGTATTTTATTGGAGGGAAATAGTAAGTGGCTATATATAACTTAACGGATCAATTGATTCATGAGCTTGGAAAACAAATTATAAATGGAGATATACTTCCTGGAGACACTCTTCCTAAAATAGAAACGCTAAGTGAGAATCATGGAGTTAGTCGAACTGTAGTTCGTGAGGCTTTTAAAGCATTGGCTACTCGTCGTTTAGTGAAATCGGTTCCCAGATTAGGGACGATCGTTTCTCCACGTTCTGAGTGGCAATGGTGGGATACAGACGTATTAGCATGGGCTTCTAATTCAGGAAATAATCGTAACTTTTTATTTAAATTAAATGAACTCGGTTTTGCGATTGAGCCTGTTGCAGCAAAATTAGCCGCTAAGAATGCTACACAAGCCGATATTGAAAAAATGACGGACTGTTATTATCAACTGGAAAAGTCTTTAGGGGATAAACATTCATGGGCTCGGACAGATTATGAATTCCATAAAAGTATTTACGAGGCATCTAATAATGAACTTTTGGTTAATATGTTCCATATGATGTATAAAGTTCAAATAGATTATCGCTTAGCTACAATAGACAATATGATTAATCGACAATATGCAACTGAAAGATACTTACAGCTTCATAAGGAGTTACTAATTGCAATTTGTAATTATGATGAGATATTGTCTCAGGAAAAAATGTATTACCTGCAGGAAGAGCTTGCTTCCATTCTCGCCAGTTAAAATATTAAAATTAAGATTTTCCAATTTTCATTATCAAAAAGTTTATTTCAATAAAGGCGTTTTTTACCATTTAAAATCCTAAATTCAAGTGAATTTAGGATTTTTTTTCTTCGTTTATGAAAAAAA
>NZ_JBIWDU010000053.1:0-1300 GCF_044762155.1 Neobacillus sp. NPDC097160
AAGAGAGAATGGGAAAACCTATTCTGCTTTCTAGCATCCTCCATTTAAGGCGGCTTATATGTTTCGTCCAAGTATCATCATTCCATTGCATGGTGTGAAATCAAAAACAAAATTGTACCAATTTTTTTATGATGTAATGAAGCCTTTGAATCCATTACTATTGAAACTGAACAGTGTCATTACATCTGAGGAATTGGGAAAAGCCATGATTGAAGTAGCAAGAAACGGTCATTCTAATCCTATTATTGAAAGCAACCAACTAAAAAAAATAAGTATGTCAACTCGGTAAGGGAATTCTAGCTTCATTTCAAGCGGTAAAAATTATATTGAACTATTGAAGGAATGGACAACGTAATTTACATTTAATCCACACTTGTCCCATTCAGTTTTAGTCTGAGTGCATATGTTATTACTACCACCTGCCAGCAACACCAAAACATATATACCTCACCGAAGAACGTTTGCTTTTATTGCAGACGTTTCTTTTTATTTTTTTAGAAATAGTTTTAGTAAATCGCCATTTTGTCCTATCACCATGATGATTGTCCAAGCAAACCTTGTCCTAAAAAAATATATATACATAGTAGGATTGTTTTTCCTATGGATATTCCAATAAATAGGGGGTGAAAAATATGGGATATGGATACGGCGGAGGCTATGGCGGAGGCTATGGCGGCGGCAGCACTTTTGTGTTAATCGTAGTATTGTTCATTCTGTTAATTATCGTACTGACTAGCCTCGTTTAATAAACCACCCGATATGATTTGGGCGGAGTAAAATCCTATTTAAGCCAATACAGGAGGTGTTATACATGGAAGAACGGAGAGAAGAACGTGGTATTGCTTTCATCGTGGTATTGTTTATACTCCTTATCATTGTAGGAGCTTCTTTTATGATGGGCGGCTACTAAAGTGAACGGAACAAAGGGCAGGTTAAGTTAATCTGTCCCTTTGTTTATAGACTATTGAAATGAAAGGAGGATGAAATACACATGGTTTTTTTTCGTGATGACTTTAGAAGAAGACGTGAATTTGAATTTGAATTCGATAGAAGAAGACGTTTTCCATTTGAATTTGAATTTGAAAGAAGAAGACGCTTTGAATTTGAATTTGAAAGAAGAAGACGCTTTGAATTCGAAAGAAGACGACGCAGATTCTTTTAAGCATTTGATTTAAACAGTGTTTCCATGAGCCTACGGAAAAGAACAGTTGTCATCATATGCAACTGTTCTTTTTGAACAAATTGTAAGTTATTAAACATAAGGCGTTTTTCACTTTAAGATTAGGCTGCTATAATTGGC
>NZ_JBIWDU010000054.1:0-1078 GCF_044762155.1 Neobacillus sp. NPDC097160
AAAATCAGATAGAAAATCTTCTTAACAATGTGGATGTTGAATTGCTTATGGAAACCATCGATATGTTAGTCGAAACATCTAATCAATTTAAACCATTAATTAAAGAAATCACCCCTTTTTTTAATCAATTTATTAAAAAATTCAAAACCAAATAAAATTTTGTCCTAAAAAAAATCCTAGTGAAATAGCCCTTCCATCCTTAATTTCTTAACATAAATTGTAAGGAGTAAGTCTAAAGGAGGGCTATAAAATGGTTGGTTATGGTGGATACAGCGGATGTTGTGGTGGCTATGGTTACGGATTAGGCAACTCTTGTTAAACCAACCCGTTACTTGAATAAGAAAAATGTAATCCTTCTATTAAAGGATCGAACGCCTTTAGCTAGATAAGAAAAAGCCGCCAATTATAGCAGCCTAATCCTAAAGTAAAAAACGCCTTATGTTTAATAACTTTCAATTTGTTCAAAAAGAACAGTTGCTTATGATGACAACTGTTCTTTTCCGTAGGCTCATGGAAAAACTGTTTAAATCTTGTGCTTAAAAGAAGCTGCGTCGTCTTCTTTCGAATTCAAATCGTCTTCTTCTTTCTAATTCGATTTCAATTTCAAAGAGAAACCGTCTTCTCCTATTTATATTAGGAAAAGAGAGGCAATTAGAAAGAAGGGAATGAAATCAAAATCAAAGCCTCGACGCATAAATATTCCTCTGGATGGGTCAACCCTATCTATTACTCCTCTGTGAACTCTTCCAAAATGGTCCCTGACTTCAACAGCTCGTCCACGATTTCTCATAGCGAAATTTCGCATTTAATTCATCCTCCTTTCATTTCATCAGTCTATTTGACAAAGGGACAGATTAACTTTCAACCTGCCCTTTGTTCCGTACAAATTAGTAGCCGCTCATAAAAGAAGCTCCTACAATGATGAGTAGAACGAACAACGTAACGACTAACGCAAAAGGGTTTCTTTCTCTATGTTCGTGTCTAAATTCTTCCATGTATATCACCTCCATAATAAGATTTTACTTCGCCCTAAATCATACCGTTTGGTTGATTAAATGACGCTAGTCAGTACGATAAT
>NZ_JBIWDU010000055.1:0-1019 GCF_044762155.1 Neobacillus sp. NPDC097160
TCGTTGGGTAGACATTGTCTTTCCAGAGCTCCGACAAGTATTTAAAGATGTGACTGGTAAAGGAGCAATCGCAACCCTTCGCTTATTTCCCACCCCAATAGAATTACGTTCAATGCAACCTCAAAACGTGGTTATCGAATGGAAGTCTTTGATGAAGAGACAGCCTGGTTTAAGGAAAGCCCAATTACTGATTCAGTTAGCTAAACGTTCAATTGGTACTAGGCAAGCACTTGATGCTTATAAATTTCATCTACAACAATTACTAGAGGAATATGACCTCGCAACAACACAACTCGAAAGAGTTGAAGAACAAGTAACAGAAGTACTTAAACAAATTCCTTATGCCAATCATTTGCTTACCATTAAAGGAATTAGTGAGATTTCATTGGCTGGTATATTAGGAGAAGCTGGAGATTTAAGTGGCTTTGCCCACGGCAATTCTTTACTACGTCATGCAGGATTGCACCTAGCTGAAGCTAGTTCTGGCAAGTGGAAAGGTCAAATTGTCATTTCTAAACGAGGAAGATCTAGGCTTAGGCGTTTCCTCTACTTAGCGACGATGAGCCTTGTCATGAACAACCCTGAGTTTAAAGCTATTCACACATTAAATGTTAAGGTGAAAAAAATCAAGAAGATGAAATCAATTATGAAATTGGTTGGTAAACTGGCTCGAATATTTGTAGGAATAGCCAAACGAAATGAATCCTATTGTCCAGAAAAATTACAACCTTTAACTTCTTTAGCAGCATAAAAGCAAATAGATTCTTATAAACACTTACTAGTTTCCCGAAGGGGTAAACTCTAATAAATCTAAAAAAAAGAGTGATTGTTAACTTTTTTACTACCCGAATGTTGGCTTATTCGTAGGATTTCAAATATGTACGGAGTACCAGGTTTCTTCAACAAAAGGGCACTGACCCATCCCGTTAGCATAACTGGCCTCCACCCCTTGGATAGGCATGACGAAGGAATGATAGGGCAAATGACCCGTTGAGACATGGGAGGGAAAGCCTCCAGGG